>CAZSRY010000187.1:0-2509 GCA_964609475.1 uncultured Dehalococcoidia bacterium | reverse complement strand
ACTTGCCCGATGTCAAGTAGTATAATATCCTCTGCCTGCTTGTCCGAGAGAAGCTCAACTACCCTTTGAGCTAGTTCGCCTGCTTCCAGATTGTTACCTCCTCTAGGGGTTGTGTCGACATTATAGCACGGGCGCTGGCTCTTTCGAAGACGCCTGAGTGTGACCGGGGAGCTATGAGAAACAGGAAGCGCGTGGTTGTGGCGATGAGCGGCGGCGTCGACTCGTCCGTGACCGCCGCCCTCCTGCTGCGCCAGGGCTACGACGTCGTCGGCGTGACGATGCGCCTGTGGCCGGAGGAGCCCCCCGATCTGGGGCTCAGCCGTCCCGGTTGCTGCGTCCTGGGCGCCGACGATGCCCGCGCCGTATGCCGGGTCCTGGGGATACCACATCACGTCGTCAACCTGGAGGCCGAGTTCGAGGAGCAGGTGGTGGAGTACTTCTGCCGCGAGTACGAGCGTGGCCGTACCCCCAACCCCTGTCTGGCCTGCAACGATCGGGTGAAGTTCCGGTCGCTGCTGGACAGGGCCGTCGCTATGGACGCCGACTACCTGGCGACGGGGCACTACGCCCGTATCCGCCGTACCGACGGCGAATACCAGCTTCTCCGCGGCGTCGACGAGGAGAAGGATCAGTCCTACGTCCTGTTCACCGTCGGGCAGGAGGAGCTTGCCCGCCTCCTCTTTCCGCTGGGGGAGTATCGCAAGGAGGAGGTGCGGCGGCTGGCGGCGGAGCGCGGCCTGCCGGTCGCCGACAAGCGGGACAGCGTCGAGGTATGCTTCATTCCTGACGATGACTACCGCTCCTTCCTCGCCGGACGCATCGGTCAGGAGCCCGGCGACATCGTGGACGGCGGGGGACGGGTGGTGGGCCGTCACGGTGGCGTGGCCGCCTATACCGTAGGCCAGCGCCACGGCCTGGGGGTGGCCCTGGGCGAGAAGCGCTATGTGGTGGCCATCGATACATTACATAATGTGATAACGATCGGCGGTGAAGAGGGACTGCTGTCCGAGTCATTGAGGGCGGAGGATCTCCGCTGGCTGAGCGGCGAGCCCCCTGGGGGCGAGGTGGCCGTGGAGGCCAAGATACGATATCGCACCAGGGCCGCCCCCGCCGTCGTGCGCGCCGAGGACGGTTGGGCGGATGTCCGCTTCCGAGAGCCCCAGCGGGCCATCACACCCGGCCAGGCGGTCGTCTTCTACGAGGGCGAGCGCGTCCTGGGGGGTGGCATCATCTCGGCGGCGGGCCGGTGAGCCTCGCCGTGACGACGGCAGCCATATCCAGAGGAGGTGATGGCATATGGATCTACAGGAGCTACGTGACCTGATCATCGTCATCTTTGGCGTCATGGGCATAGTGGTTCTGCTCGTGAGCCTGGTGGTCGTCCTGGTGATCGGTTTCGCCGCGCGGGGCCTCATCGGGACAGTGAGGGGCGTCGTCCAGGGGCAGGTGTCACCGACCCTGGACTCGGCCAGAGGGATAGTGGACGATGTCCGCGGCACTACCAGCTTCATCGCCGACACCGCGGTGAGCCCCATAATCCGTCTGTACGGCCTCTTCGCGGGCCTCAGGCGGGCTTTTGCGTCGTTGCTGGGTCTGACCCAGCTAGGACGGCGGAAAGGCCCCTAGAGCGGCCCTGAGAGACGTGGGGAGGCCCATGGCTGAGAACAACGCCGAGGAGGCCCTGGATATGTCGGAGAACGATGTCAGGTCTGACGATAACGGTGGCGCTGGATTCCTGTTCGGGCTGGTGACTGGTGCGCTCACGGGCGCCGTCCTGGCCCTCCTGTTCACGCCCCTCAGGGGTGAGGAGGTGCGGGCCAAGACGAAGGAGAAGGCGCCCGAGCTGTGGGAGCGCCGCCAGGAGATGGCCAGTGAGGCCCGTAAGAAGGCGCAGGCGGCCTTTGAGGGGGCCCAGAAAGGCCCCGCCGGCGACGTGATAGGACGCGTCACATCCACGGTGAGCGCGGCCAGGGAGCGGGTGCGCGGCGCCATCGAGGAGGGCAAGGAGGCGGTGGGCGAGGGCGAGGAGGAGGCGCGGCGTCGCTATGAGATACTGACCAGACGCCGCCGGAGAGGCGGATCCCGCTAGAGAGACGGAGGGAGAACGCGAAGACAGGGCTCATCTCTTGGGCGGGCCCTGTCTTGCTATGACCCTCTCCCCGATAACGCCGATCAGAGACCCAACGAGAAACCAGAACCCAACCAGGAACATGAGGTTCAGGGGGATGCTGTCGGAGATGGCCCGACTGTGCCCCTCTAGTGCTTCCTCGAAGATTATCGCCGGGATGATTGCCCAGAGGAGGGGATTAGCCTCGCCTCCCGATAGGAGACAGAGCGCAAAGCCCGAGATCGCCAATATCGGGAATATCAATACCCCGATCTTCGCCCAGTTGGGCCATTGACTTGGTCTCATGTCATACCTGGAAAAACGCTGGCGCGGCTGCCGCCCGTTCCATCTGGCGGAGAGGGTGGGATTCGAACCCACGGACCCCAAAGGGGTCACACGCTC
>CAZSRY010000186.1:0-2516 GCA_964609475.1 uncultured Dehalococcoidia bacterium | reverse complement strand
AGACAACGTCATCGCCACCCAGTTCCACCCCGAGAAGAGCGGCGAGCCGGGCCTGCGCCTCTACCGCAACCTCCTGGCCTGGGCCGAGGGCTAGATGAGCTGGTTCAAAACTGGTAGGCTGGTTTTGCGGGCTTGTCCGTTCTCTAGGTTCGAAGCTGCGGGGTTATGGGCATTAACAAAATAGCTTTGCACAGCCCTGGGGGAGTGCAGAGGGGGCAAGCCCCCTCTGACGGGGGTTCCACAGGCCTGCCCGCCGTAGGCGGGGGGTGTCCCCCTGATTTCCCAAAACACCCCCAGGGCGGGTGGGTGGGAAGCCTGCCCGCCGAAGGAGGGAACAACGCCCATGTTCCAGCGACAACGTCGACGCTGCCCATGCGTACGTGGCGCCGCATCGACACCTGACCGGCTACTGCCAAGGAGGCGAGGGAAGAGGAGGTGACAGCCATCGAGCTCATCCCCGCCATCGACATCCGCGGCGGCCGCTGCGTCCGCCTCTACCAGGGCGACTACTCCCGCGAGACCGTCTTCTCCGACGACCCCGTCGCCATGGCCCGCCGCTGGCAGGAGCAGGGAGCCCCCCGCCTCCACCTCATCGACCTCGACGGCGCCCGCGCCGGTGAGCCCGTCAACGCCGCCGTCATCGAGCGCATCGTCGCCGCCGTAGCGGTCCCCTGTCAGGTCGGCGGCGGCATCCGCCGCCTCGACGCCATCGCCCGCTACCGCGAGATGGGCGTCGAGCGCGTGATCCTGGGCACCGTCGCCGTCGAAGAGCCGTCGCTGGTCGCCGAGGCCCGCGCCCTTTACGGCGATGCCATCGTCGTCGGCGTCGACGCCCGCCGCGGGCTGGTGGCCACCCACGCCTGGCGCAAGCGCTCGCAGGAGGGGGCCGAGGATCTGATGCGCCGCCTCGTCGAACTGGGCGTCCCCCGATTCATCTACACCGACATCGCCCGCGACGGCACCCTCAAGGGCCCCAACCTCGCCGCCATCGAGAAGGCCGTTAGGGCCGTCGCCGTACCTGTCATCGCATCCGGCGGCATCGCCACCCTCGACCACCTGCGGCGGCTATCGCGCATGAAGGTGGAGGGTGCCATCCTCGGCCGTGCCCTCTACGACGGCGCCCTCACCCTCCCCGACGCCCTCCAGGCCGTCTCCTGATAGACTCCCTGCGCTTCCCATGCTATTCACCTGCCGAGAAAGGATTGCCCACCCAGAGCCCCCAGATTTGCAATCCTATAGACTAGCCGTTATCCTGCTATAGGAAGGGGAGTTCACGAATTCGTGAACTCCACCGGCAGCAGGCAGCGGTGGAAACCCTAGTGCCAGACCACCTGTAGGGCCTTGGCAGGCCTGCCTACCTGCCTATCGGAGAGGCAGACCAGCAGGCAGGACGGCGCTCCTCGGGTGCCCTGGCCCGGCGGGCCCCGTGAGTCGTCGCCCCTTCGGTCGGTGGCGTCCTGGAGCTGTTGGCTGATGCGGGTATCGCGGTGGCTGACATCGGGCCAATCCTGGAGCAGAGGGCGAGCGCTCTGACGTCTTCGCTCGGCGACCTGATGAGCGCTCAGGCCTGCCCGTTTACGGGCACGGATGTCCCCGATTGCCCCGGCATCTACATAATCTACGACGGCGGTGGACTGCCCTGCTACGTAGGACAGTCGCGCAACCTGCGGCGCAGGCTGCTCGTCGACCACCGCGCCGGGAACTGCAAATCCAGCATCTTTCGCCGCAAGCTCGCCCGGATGAAACGGCTCGATAGCGAGCTCGCCGTCACATTCTATATCCGAGAGGAGTGCGCCTTCCGCTTCCTGGAGGTAGAATCGGAGAGAGAGCGACTGGAGATCGAGCATTTCGCTGTGGCCCTGCTATCGCCCGTGCTAAATGCCCGCGGCGTCTGATACAATAGCCACATCTTCCAGGGAGGAGTGAGTATGATGCTTGCCAAGCGGATCATCCCCTGCCTCGACTTCGACCGCGGCCGCGTCGTCAAGGGCATATCCTTCGTCCAGCTCCGCGACGCCGGCGACCCCGTAGAGCTCGCCGCCTACTACAGCGAGGAGAAGGCCGACGAGCTGGTGTTCCTTGACATAACGGCATCAGCCGAGGAACGCGACACCGTCTACGACATGGTGAAGCGCGTAGCCGACCACGTCTTCATCCCCTTCACAGTCGGTGGTGGCGTGCGCAGCGAGGACGCCGTCCGTCGGCTCCTCGAGTCGGGGGCGGACAAGGTCTCGCTGAACACCGCCGCCGTTGCTGCCCCGCCGCTGGTGGAGCGTTGCGCCAAGCGCTTCGGCAGCCAGTGCATCGTCGTCGCCATCGATGCCAAAGGGGTGGGGGACAACCGCTGGGAGGTCTACACCCATGGCGGCCGCACCCCCACCGGTATCGACGCCATCGAGTGGGCCAAGAAAGTCGTCGAGCTGGGGGCCGGCGAGATCCTCCTCACCAGCATGGACACCGACGGCCACCTCGACGGCTACGACATACCCATGACCCGCGCCGTATCGGAGGCCGTG
>CAZSRY010000185.1:0-2537 GCA_964609475.1 uncultured Dehalococcoidia bacterium | reverse complement strand
CGCTGGCCAGTCGATTCGCATCACCTCTCCCCGCGAGTACCCGGGCGACACCCAGACCGGCAGTGTTCGCCCAGGGCAATTATAGCCGTATCACCTACCGAAGGGAGAGTGAGGCATAGCCTGAGATGCCTTCAGCCTTGGGTAGCACTGCTATGCCACATGGAACGCTACAGAGGAGAGAGCGTGTCCTCTGCTCCTCCTACCTAAGAAGGACAGTAGTAATTGTCTCTCACGACGCCGGAGTTCCTGACCGCGATGAAGACATCGGTGATGTCGACGTACCCGTCCTGGTTGATGTCCAACACGTGGTCGGAGCCGGGGTCGGTGATGCTGCCGAACGCCCTCTGGGCGATGAAGGAGATGTCCGTGATATCGGCATAGCGGTCACCATTGATGTCGACTATCTCTATCCAGTCCTCGCAGGCATCGTTGTCAGTATCGCCAGCCGACAGCGATGTACCATAACCCCTGAACTCGATGCCGTCGCTGATACCGTCGCCGTCACTGTCCTGCTCACTGTCGCTGGAGCCCAAGAGCGCCTCCAGGTCGGCGGGCAAGCAGTCCCGATCGTCGGGAAAGATGCCGGTGCAGGAGGGGGTGCTCGCCGGATCGTTGGGGTCGAAGCCCAACACGCACTCAGCGCCGTCTATCACCCTATCGCCGTCCGTATCCTGAAGGTGTGGATCGGTCGGCCCTGAGCCGCAGCCCACGTCCTCGCCCGGTATACCGAGAACGGGGTGCGTGCCCGTATCCAGCATCCAGTCGTTGTCATCGTCATCGTCGCAGGCGTCGCCTAGACTGTCCTGCGCCGGGTTGCTGGCCCAATCGCCTAGAATCTGCGACCCGTTGGCCCTGCGCTGCCCATCGGTATTCGTCTGGTCAAGGTTATAGACGAGGGGGCAGTTATCCTCAGCGTTGGACACGCTGTCCAGGTCGAAGTCATTCGCCGCCAGGACGGCTGAATAGGCGTTCACAAACCCGTACCCGTATTCCAGATCATACCCGGGCGTCCCCAGATCCGTCGCTGTGCTGGCAAGGACATCCTTCACCTCATCTGCGGTCAGGCTGGGGTTCGCCGCCAGGATCAGGGCTGCCACTGCGGCAACGTGTGGGGTCGCCATCGACGTGCCATCCGCGAAGCAGTAGGCGAAGGACGTGTAGTCTTCCGGCTCCAGACTGCAGAAGTGGTAGTACGTCTGCTGGAGCACGCCATCGCCGTATTCGTCACCATTCTGATCGACGCCGACATCGCCGCCCGGCGCTGCCAGATCCAGCGTATGGCCGTCCCTGCCAGTGCCGTAGTTCGAGTAGGGTGACCGCGCCTGGTCATAGCGCGTCGCCGCCACCGCGATAACGCCCGGATAGCAGGCCGGGCAGTCGAGCGTAGGGTCGCCTATTCCGTCGACTCCGCCGTTGCCGGCTGCCGCAACCAGCACTACCCCCTGGCCGAGGGCATAGTTGATCGCGTCCTCCATGGCGGTCGCGTGGCCTCCGCCGAAGCTCATGTTCATAACCTGAGCGCCGTTGTCCGCCGCCCACACGATCCCGTCCACCACGGCATCGAGCGGCAGGATGCCGTAATCATCGGCGATCTTCACCGGCAGGATCGTCGCGTCGAAGGCGATCCCCGCCACGCCGAAGCTGTTGTCCGTAGTCTGGGCGATAGTACCGGTGACGTGCGTCCCGTGCCCCATCCGGTCATTGGCATGCGCGTCGTCCTCACCGAAGTCATAGCCCACTGCGAAGTCGGTTCCCGCCAGATCGGGGGCCTGGGCGTAGGTATCGCCGCAGACTGCAGCGCTGCAGTCCTCATAGGCCACGCCGGTATCCACCACCGCCACCACCACCCCGGAGCCCGTCGACACATCCCATGCCGACGGCATACTGATCTGCGGAAAGCTCCACTGATAGGAGTAGTACGTATCGTCGGGCACAAAGTCCAGCTTGTAGAGGATGTTGCGCTCCACCGATTCCACAAACGGCAGATCCGCCAGCCGGTCGGCGACCATCTCCTCCTGGCCCGGCGGCACCGACACCAGTGCGTGCCGATCCAGGAGCAATTCCCGCCTTAGCGTCGCCCCCTTCTCAGCTACCACCGCCCTCATGTCCCTGGCAAGGAGCGGCTGCCGGAACTCCACGATCAGCTCCCCCGGCACCGCTGGCGCCTGCGAGTCTGCCCTATCGATAACCCTCACGTCGATCGGCGCCTCATCCCCCGAGGCCGTTCGACGCGGCAGACTCGCCCAAGCCGCCGTCACCGCTGCCAGCGTCACCGTTGCCAGCAGCGCGAACCTAAGGGCATTCTGTCTAGACATGTCTTGTCTCCAGAAAACGCCTCCGATAATATCATCGGCTGGCGAATCGATATCCTACTTCTCCCATGACACGCTGTCAAGCGCCTCGTTCCCCACCCACCCAATCCGCGAAGAGCCCCCACCATCATGGCGAGGGCCCTCGCTGTCTTCCACTGATGAGACCCTCTCTCTACGCCCGCCATCGCCTCCTGGCGTACCAGCCGCCCGCCGTGATGGTGACCA
>CAZSRY010000184.1:0-2570 GCA_964609475.1 uncultured Dehalococcoidia bacterium | reverse complement strand
GGATGAGTCCTTCTTACGAACGCTCGCGGGAGATATTTGAGCGCTCGCAGGGGTACCTGCCCGGCGGCGTCAATAGCCCGGTGCGCGCCTTCCGCGCCGTCGGCGGCGAGCCGCTGGTGATCGCCCGCGGCGAGGGGCCCTACATCTACGACGTGGACGGCAACCGCTACATCGACTATGTGTGCTCGTGGGGCCCCCTTATCCTGGGCCACGCCCACCCGGCCGTCGTCGAGGCCGTCCAGAGGGCGGCGGAGCGCGGCACCAGCTACGGCGCCCCTACGGATGCCGAGGCGGAACTGGCGCAACTGGTGACGGAGGCCGTGCCCTCGATCGAGATGGTGCGGTTCGTCAACTCCGGCACCGAGGCGACGATGTCGGCCCTGCGGCTGGCCCGCGCTTTTACCCGCCGCGACAAGGTCGTCAAGTTCGAGGGCTGCTATCACGGCCACGCCGACGGTCTGCTGGTCCAGGCCGGCTCGGGCGCGGCCACCCTGGGCCTGCCCGATAGCCCCGGCGTGCCCGCCTCCTACGCCCAGGAGACGCTGGTAGCCCGCTTCAACGACATCGAGAGTGTGGAGCGGCTGTTCGAGCGCTACGGCGATCAGATCGCCGCCGTCATTGTGGAGCCGGTGGCCGCCAACATGGGGGTGGTGCCGCCGCGCCCAGGCTTCCTCGAGTCCTTGCGCGACGTCAGCGAACGCTCCGGCAGTCTCCTCATCTTCGACGAGGTGGTGACGGGCTTCCGCGTGGCCTATGGCGGCGCCCAGACCCTCTTCGGGGTCACGCCGGATCTCACCTGCCTGGGCAAGGTCATCGGCGGCGGGCTGCCCGTGGGCGCCTACGGCGGCCGACGCGAGATAATGGAGATGGTGGCCCCCCTGGGGCCCGTCTACCAGGCGGGGACGCTCTCCGGCAACCCGCTGGCTATGGCCGCCGGCAGGGCGACGCTGGAGGCGCTCCGTCAGCCCGGGTTCTATGAAACGCTGGAGTCCCTCTCGTCGCGGCTGGCAGAGGGATTGGCCGCCGAGGGCGCCGGCGTGCCGCTGCGGGCGAGTCGCCTCGGCTCCATGATAACCTTCTTCTTCAGCGACGCCCCTGTCACTGACTACGCGAGCGCCCGTCGCTGCGACACTGGGCGCTACGCCCGCTTCTTCCGGGGGGTGCTGGAGCGCGGCGTGTACCTGCCACCGTCCCAGTTCGAGGCGGCCTTCGTCTCATCCGCTCACGGCGAGGCGGAGATAGAGGCCACCATCGCTGCGGCAGGGGAGGTTTTGGCAACGTTATCCTAGCCCTGGGGTGGTCTTTCGACAGACTCTGCCGGTTGAAACCGGCAGCTATCGCTCACGAAGAAAGCCGCGGATTTCAATCCGCAGGCTTGAATAAGCAAAATGGCGTCGCAGCCCCCTTGCCGTGCGCGCGGGGCTGCGCTATACTTCGGTCAAAACGCATATGTAGGTGATCGCTATGAAACTGTCTTGCCTTCAGGAGAACCTAGCACGCGGATTGGGTATCGTCGGCCGGGCGGTGGCCACCCGCACGACTCTGCCCATCACGGGGCACGTCCTCATCGCCAGCGATGGCGGGCGTCTGAAGCTGTCGGCCACCAACCTGGAGATCGCCCTGACCTGCTGGATCGGGGCTCAGATCGAGGAGGAAGGGGCCATCACTATCCCTGCCCGCCTGCTGACCGATTTCGTCAACTCCCTTCCCACCGAGCGCATCGATATGACGCTGCCCGCCCGTTCGCGACAGTTACGGCTGGTCTGCGCCCGCAATGAGGCGACGATTGGCGGCATGGACGCCGACGACTTCCCCCCCATCCCGACGGTAGAGGGCGGCGAGGCCCTGGAGCTCGACCCCAAGAGCCTGCACAAGGCTATCAGCCAGGTGGTGTTCGCCGCCGCCACCGACGACTCGCGCCCCGTCCTCACCGGCATACACACGCTCATGGAGGGGCCGGAGTTGACCTTCGCCGCCGCCGACGGCTTTCGTCTCGCCGTGCACCGCCTGCCCCTGGACAAGGCCATCTCCGAGAAGACGGAGGTGATTATCCCTGCCCGCGCCCTGGATCAGGTGAACCGTCTCCTCGGCGATGAGGAGGAGCCCGTCCGGATGACGCTTAACGCCAACAAGACGCAGGTGCTCTTCCGCCTCAAGAGCGTGGAGATGGTGGCCCAGCTTATCCAGGGCACCTTCCCCAACTACAGCCAGCTCATCCCCGACAGCCACACCAGCAAGGCCGTCGTGGAGGCGGCCGACTTTCTACGGGAGACGCGCATCGCCTCGATTTTCGCCCGCGACGGCAGCGGCATCGTGCGCCTGGTGATGACGCCGGGCGAGAAGACGGCCCCCGGCAAGATGACGATCTCCGCCCGCGCCGAGGAGATAGGCGATAACATGGGCGAGATCGACGCCGTGGTGGAGGGGGAGGAGGCGAAGATCGCCTTCAACGGCAAGTACCTCCAGGACGTGCTCCAGGTGCTGGAGGAGGGGCAGGTGGCGCTGGAGACGACGAATCCGTCCAGTCCCGGCGTTATCCGGCCGGTGGGGGTGGAGAACTACGTGCACGT
>CAZSRY010000183.1:0-2602 GCA_964609475.1 uncultured Dehalococcoidia bacterium | reverse complement strand
TTCGTGGCGGCTGCCATCGTCACCCCTTCCATCGACCCCGTCACCCAGTCCCTGGTAGCTGGCCCTATCATCGTCCTCTATTTCATCGGAATAGTCCTCGCCAAGCTGGTAGAGGGCCCAGCCAGGGCGAAAAACGGCTAACCAGTCTGTTCCCCTTCTCATTGACTTCCCAAACGCGGCGTGCTATCATCCTCAACAGTGGCGAGGTGGTAGTCTGAGGTCGCGTGGCTAGGGACTTGATTTTCATAGACACTCTAGAAGGCCTATGCGCCGACCTCACGCTCAGTGGTTGCGGGTGCTCGCCCGGCGGAGGGCACTTGAGCCTAACGACACTGGGCCCTGGACTTCCCTCGCTATCGTGTTTGTCAGGCCGTGGAACCGAGTGCCCGGCCAGCACAGGGGGTGGCTATGTCTGACAACGGGTCTGCCTTAGGGGAACTGTATGAGCAGATCGCCGCCTGCCGGGACTGCGAACTGTCCGAGACCCGCACCCGGACCGTGCCCGGCGAGGGACGGCCCGACGCCGACATCATGTTCATCGGCGAGGCCCCAGGCTACTATGAGGACCAGCAGGGGCGCCCCTTCGTGGGCCCGGCCGGGCAGTTCCTCGACCAACTGCTGGGCTCGATCGGCCTTCGCCGTGAGGATGTCTACATCGGCAACGTCATAAAGTGCAGGCCGCCTCAGAACCAGGACCCTCTACCCCATCAGATAAAGGCCTGCGACAAGTGGCTGCAATCCCAGTTGGAGATTATCAAGCCCAAGTTGATCGCGACCTTGGGACGCTACTCCCTGGCCAAGTACTTCCCTGGCCAATCTATCAGCCGCATCCACGGTCAGGCGCGCCGGGTAGGCAGCCTGATCGTGGTGCCTATGTATCACCCTGCGGCGGCGCTGCATCAGGGCGGCCTGAGACGGACAATCGAAGAGGACTTCAAGAAGCTGCCAGCCTTTCTGAAGGAGGCGCTAGACGAGAAACCGGCAGAGCCAGCTCTGGAAACCCAGCAGATGCGTCTGTTCTAGATCAGTCAGGACCAGCTCTGGGTTCCCACACGTAAGGACACGATGGCAGCCGATGATGCTGCCAGTTCCAGAGGACGGAGCAAGTGGCTAAGGCGAGCACCAAGTCCCGACCCGGCTCAAGTCGCCTGCCGGGCGCGGGACGCTTCAAACGAACGGCGGGCAGCAAGCCACCCAGCCGCCCGGTGGGACGTCGTCGCCGTGGCTCCTCGCTCTACGCGACCATCGCCGGCTTCCTGTTTCGGCGCGAGACGGTGGGGGTAGCCCTTGTTGTCATCGCGGCCCTGGCGATTCCCTGGCTGGTGCCCGTAACCACCGGCCTATCGAACCTGCGCGACGGTGTTGTGCAGACCCTCGGCCTCCACGTCTTCCTCCTCATAGGCCTGTTGGGACTATTGGGCTGGCTGATCCTTCGCCGCAGCCTGCTGGCGTCCTTTCACTACTACTGGCGGGCATGGCTGGCCGGCCTCCTGCTGGCCGCCTTCGCCATAGGCTTTCTGGGCCTGTTTCACCCCGACTGGAAGCTGGGGGAGACAGCGCTCTCAGAGGTTACGGCAGGAGGCGATTGGGGCCACAGCCTGGTTGGGAACCCCATCGCTATCCTCGTCTGGCTGGCGCTGGCGCTGGCGGCAGTGGCCGTCATCTGGCCTCGAAGCAGCCTGGTGGCCCTCCGCCGAAGCCCTCACCTAGCGGTCGTCGTCTGGCGATGGCGCCTGCCGCAGCGCTCATGGAGGCTGACGCGGACAGTAGTCGACACGCTCTTTCCCACCAAGGCTGAGCCTGAGCCTCCCGTGCCCCTTTCTATGGAGACGCTGATGTGGGCGCGGACGACGGGCGCTCCCACGGAGGAGGGCGTTGCACCTCCTGTCGCCACTGCCGAAGAGGGCGGCGAAGCGGCGCCCCCCGTCAAGGAACCCTGGCAGCCCGAGCTCCCCCTGGAGATGGCCCCCGCCACGGAGGAGCCTGCCAGGCCGCCCCAGGAGCCCTCTGACGAGGGCTGGCAGACGCCGCCTCTGGGCACCCTGATAGCCGTTGGGCCGGAGACCGGCGAGCGTCCCGACAACGCTGCCCGTGCCCGTCTCATCGTCGATACCCTGGCCAGCTTCGGCGTCGACGCGGAGGTAGTGCAGGTAAACGAGGGGCCCACGGTGACCCAGTTCGGCGTAGAGCCGGGCTGGGAGGTGAAGACGCGCGAGGTTCAGGAGCGCGACAGCTCCGGGCGCCCTCAGTTCGACCGCAACGGCCATCCCAAGATGAAGACGGAGGAGGTCTCTCGGACGCGGGTACGCGTGAGCAAGATCACCTCGCTGGCCAATGACCTCGCCCTCGCCCTCGCGACCCCCTCCATCCGTATCGAGGCGCCGGTGCCGGGGCAGCCCGTCGTCGGCATTGAGGTTCCCAACGTGACGACCTCGCTGGTCACCTTACGCAGCGTCATTGAGAGCACCGCCTTCCAGCGCCTCGCCGCCCGCTCCAAGCTGACGCTGGCCCTGGGCAAGAGCGTGTCCGGGGAGCCGGTCGTGGCGGACCTGGCCAAGATGCCCCATCTCCTGATCGCCGGCGCCACCGGCAGCGGCAAGAG
>CAZSRY010000182.1:0-2602 GCA_964609475.1 uncultured Dehalococcoidia bacterium | reverse complement strand
CACGAGCACGGCGCCAAGATCGTCAGCCAGCTCTTCCACCCGGGCAGCGCCTGGTTCGCTTATCGTGAGGAGGGAAGGCCCCTGTGGTCCATCGGCCCCATCCCGGCGTCCTTCCATTTCGAGTCTGCCCACGAGATCGATGAGGCCGAGATCCGGGAGGTCGTCGACGGCTTCGCCGCCGCCGCCGTCCGCATGCGGGAAGCCGGCCTTGACGGCGTGGAGCTGATGGGCGCACATGGTTTTCTTATCGAGCAGTTCCTCTCGCCGCGCGCCAACCGTCGCAGCGACAGTTACGGCGGTTCGGAGGAGAACCGCCTGCGTTTTCTCCTCGAACTCGTCGACAGTGTACGGGCGGCCGTGGGCGAGGATTTCACCGTCGGCCTGCGGGTGAGTGGCGACCAGTTCCAGGATGGCGGCTACACCCTGGACGACATGCGGCGCTTTGCGGCGGCCATCTCCGCCACCGGCAAGGTCGACTACATCAGCGTGTCGGTCGGAATCGCTGCTCCTGTGATTCCGCCCATGTACGTGGCGCCGGCTGCCTTCGTGTACCTGGCCGCCAGCATCAAGGAGGTCGTCGACATACCCGTCTTCTGCGTGGGACGCATAGTCGACCCGGTGCAGGCGGAGGACATACTGGCCAAGAACCAGGCCGACATGATCGGCATGACGAGGGCCAATATCTGCGACCCGGAGATGCCGAACAAGGCCCGCGAGGGTCGGGTGGACGAGATACGACACTGCATCGGCTGCAACGAGGGCTGCTGGCGCCGGTCAGCGCTGAATCTCCCCATCACCTGCGCCCTCAATCCCAGCGTTGGGCGGGAGCGAGAGATGGAGATCACAGCGGCGCCTGCCAGCAGACGGGTCATGGTCGTCGGCGGTGGCCTCGCCGGCATGGAGGCGGCAAGGGTGGCGGCGTTGCGTGGCCACTCCGTGTCGCTATTTGAGAAAGAAAAGGAGCTGGGAGGCCAGCTCCTCATCGCCGCCAGGGCGCCGGGAAGAGAGGACATGGCAGAGCCCGTCCGCTACTACCAGCACCAGTTTGGCCTGCTGGGGGTGGACGTTCGGCTTGGGGCGGACGTTACCCCGGAGCTGGTCGAGGGGGAGAGCCCCGACGTCGTGATCGTGGCGACCGGCGGTCTGCCGACAGGGACGTCCTTCCCCGGCTCCAAGCGGCCGGAGGTCGTCCTGGCGCGGGACGTGCTTGCGGGGAAGGCGGAGTATGGCAAGAAGCTGCTCCTCTACTCCCTCGACCGCTCGACGGAGGGGTTCACAGTCGCCGATTTCCTTCTGGATCAGGGTTGCGACGTCGAGCTCCTCATACCCCACCCCTTAGCGCCGTTCGCCGCTGAGCAGATTACATATATGATGGCCCTCGCCCGCATACACGCCAAGGGCGGCAGGATGACGCTCGGCCACGAGATCGCCAATTTCGAAGATGACCGTGTCCTCCTGGCGAACGTCTTCCGCGGCCCTGCCCAGCAGAGGGAGGGCATCGATGGCATCGTCGTATCGCGGGGCAGCCGCGCCAACGACGCCCTCTACAGGGCCCTGAAGGGCAAGGTTGGAGAGCTACATGCCGTCGGCCAATGCCTCGCCCCACGCGGCATGCTGGAGTCCACCCTCGACGGCCTGCGGGTCGGGAGGATGATCTAGAGACTGCCGGCTACCGGAAAGGAGCCCTTCGATGTTCGATGTGACCCGCTGTGACCTGTGTGGCGATTGCCTGGTGCGCTGCAAGTATGTGGACTATGACCTCGACCGGGCGGTGAGCGAGTTCCAGGCTCTGATAGATGGCAAGGAGGCGCCCATACTCTCCAGCTGCATCACCTGCTACGCCTGCAATGAGTACTGCACCAGGGGGGCGAGGCCCTTCGATCTGATACTGGAGCGCATGGAGCAATACGGTTCCTTCCCGGTCACCGCCGAGTACATCGCCGGTCAGGAGGAGCTCTACTCCACCAGCACACCGGTGAAGTTCGAGGAACGGGGGGCCAGGATGCTCTCCGTCTGCGTCTTCAGCAGGGCGTCAGCGGAGCTCCTCGAGGGGCCTCCGTTCGAGGGTCTGCCCAAGCTCAGGGGTCGCCATTTCTTCTGCTACATCCTCTTCGACCACCTGGGCGCCGGATCGATCACCAAGAAACACATGCAGGGATACGTGGACAGCCTGGCCGCCTCGGGCGCCGAGGAGATCGTGCTGTTCCATGACGACTGCTACAGCGCGCTGGTCGATGTCGCGCCCTCGCTGGGGATAAGCGTCCCCTTCCGGCCCATCCACCTCGTCGAGTATCTGCGGGACTACGTCGCCGCTCGTCGCAATGATGTGACCCCTGTGGGCCTGCGCATGGCCTACCAGCGTCCCTGCGCCTCGCGGCTCTCACCCCAGAAGGAGCCGGCGCTTGATGAGCTTCTCGACCTCATCGGCGTAGAACGGGTTGAGCGCCGCTATGACAGGGAGGATGCCCTCTGCTGCTCCGGCGCCGTCGCCATGTGGGACGCGGGCCGGGCGGCGGAACTCCGGTCCCGCAATCTGGAGGACGCCCTGGCGGCCGGTGCGGAGGCGATCGGCTACTTGTGCCCGGTGTGTCAGCAAGTGCTC
>CAZSRY010000181.1:0-2640 GCA_964609475.1 uncultured Dehalococcoidia bacterium | reverse complement strand
GCCAGCGCACGTTGATCTGGGACGGAATGACGCCGCTCACCGCCCACCAGACCTGCGAGGTCACTGAGTCCGGGCTCAGCTCCCCGTCCAGCCCGTACTTCTGGGAGTAGTGCTTCTGCTCGAACACTTCCAGCGTTGCCCACTCGCCCGTCTTCATGTACATGGTCTGGACGTCTTCGCCCTCCTCCGCCACCGTGCCGTCGGGCAGCGTGACGGTGTAGGTCTCGATATCGATGTCCACCAGCCCCTTGACGCACTTCATGGCGTTGAGGTCGTCGGTCGACGCCGACAGGCCCAGCGCGGTGGCTGGGTCGACGGCAATGGGAATCCCAGTGACTCCGGCGCCGCCGACGGTCCCCGACACGTACATGATCGTCGCCGCGTCGGGCACTGTGGCGCCGATGCTGGTCGAGGATGCTGTGATGGTGTAGAATAGGATGTCCTTCGGGCCCGCGGCCCCGTCCGGGTCGAAGTAGTCGTCCATCCCCGTGTCGGCCAGGCAGAGGCCGTTGACGTCGTCGCCGGCGACGAGCCCGAGCTGAGCCTCCGTCGCGTAGATCCACGGGGACCATCCGCCGACCGTCACCAGGATGTCCGCCTCCGAGTACTCGTCCCCGGTACCGGGGGCCCCGTCGGGGCCATCAAGCGTGGGTGACGCGGGGTCCAGCGAGAAGTAGACGTACCTGTCGGGCACGCCGTCAGCCAGTCCTCCTGCGGGATCGTCAACGAAGGTAATGTTGTGGCTGTCCAGGGCGTCCAGGTCGTCGGAGGCCGGAGGCTGCGGTATCTCATAGAGGCCCATGCTGCTGGGCAGGACCCCGCCGGTGTGGCAGTCGATGCCGTCGCCGTCGTAGACCTGGCAGTTGTTGCCGTCGAGCTGCGTCGCGAACTCATCGGCCTCCGGCTCAGCGGTCGAGCAGCTCGACTCGTAGTCCACGGCGGTGCCAACCAGACCCTGCGATCCCGTCTCCACGGAGAATCCCACGTACCCATCATCGCTCGTGATGCTGCCGAAGTCGGCGCCGTAGCTCAGGGCGTCAAGGTCATCGTAGGGAACACCGCCGCAGCCGGTCAGACCGAGGTCAGCGCAGAGAATGCCTGGCATCGGCGTGCCCGGGTTATACAGAATGTCCGCCGGGTCGGCCAACAGGCCCCCTTGGCTCGTCGACGACGGGCTGTTCCGGTCGATGGAGAAGCTTGGGAACTGGTCGGTCCATGGCCCGGGCCCGGCAGTCACAGGTTTGCCCTGGCCCAGTAGACCAACACCTACAACCAGAGAAAGCACGACTATAAGACTGGGAAGAATGAACCTCTTCACAGCCATCACCCCCTTTCCGCTGCCTAATTCAGCTCAACTCAGGCTGTCGGAACTTAACTTGTACTACCAGACGCCGATCTGCGGGAAAGCACCACCAGCACGCGTATTGTACAGCCGCTGTCAAGAGCGTGTACGCGGTCAGGCTCTCGCGCGCTGCGCTAGCCGGCTCGCCACCGCCTCCTCGCATACCAGCCGCCCGCCTTGACGCGGCAGCGAATGAAGCCTAGAATGCGGGACATGTTGAGAGGAGGGGGTCGATAATGGCAGCAAAGAAGCGCTCATGGCACTTTTGGCCTATCGTCGTCGTTCTGAGCATCGCTATGGCGCTCCTGTCCTCCGCCTGTCTGTGGGGATTCGTCACAGACACCGACAGCGGTGTACCCATATCCGGCGCGACCGTCGCCTACACCGATGCCGACGGCAACACCGGCTCGACCACCACCGCCGCCAGTGGCCTCTACGCCTTCGACATCGCCGACGGGCCGGTGCCTGGGGTTGGGACGGCCAGCTTTGAGATCAGCGCCGACGGTTACCACACGAAGACGGAGCCCCGGCTCATCGGGTACGACGACAACCCCAGCGCCAGCATCGCCGACCCGTCCAGCTTCTGGGAGGTGCAGAGCTTCACGCTTCAGGAGGAGGGCGAGCAGTCGATCGAGGTCGAGCTCACCAGTGTCGACATCTCACTTGCGTTCCTGATGACATTAGAAGTCGTCGACTACACCGCCGCTATTAGCGCCTATGACCCCGACGACCCCGGAGGCACGCTCTGCCACCAGGAGACCGGATGGTACCCCGTCACCTCGCTCGATCCGCCGCCGCAGTCCCTGAGCCTCGAGTGCTCTGTTCCAGGCGACACGCTGGAGGTGCGGGTGTACGTGGGTGTGCGGCGGGTGCCCTATCTGAACCAGCCCGTGGAGCATAACAACTCGACGGCCGGCTTCTCGTGGGTAGCGCCGCGGCTGGAGACGAGCTGGCAAAGGGAGACGCTGGACAGCACGGACGCCGCCGGCCCGGACGACCCCTATCTGGAATTCACGGCGGAGATACGGTACAGGTCGGTGGAGGTGGCGCCGTAGGGGTCGCTCGCCCGCCCTCAGGTCAGGGATTCTTCACGCTTTTCGCTTCTGCTCAAGGAGGGCGCTGCGCAGCAGGCCCAGCGACGTCGTCACCGCGCGCCGCTTCACCGCCTCCCGACTCTGCGGAAAGAAATAGCTCGCCACCCGCGGCGACCCCCTGCCGTCGTCCACGGCGATGTGCACCGTCCCCACCGAGTGCTCCTCCTGAGGGTCGGGGCCCGCCACGCCCGTAACGCCGACCCC
>CAZSRY010000180.1:0-2702 GCA_964609475.1 uncultured Dehalococcoidia bacterium | reverse complement strand
AACAACCCCGGCAAGGCCGCCGAGTTTCGCGCCCTCCTCGCCGACTGCGGCTGGGCGCTGGTTACCCCGGCCGAGATAGGCGTCGACGTGGTCGTGGACGAGACTGGCTCTGATTACCACACAAATGCTAAGATCAAAGCGAAGGCATTTGCCGAGGCCAGCGGCCTGGTCGCCCTTGCCGACGATTCCGGGCTCGAGGTAGATGCCCTGGATGGTCGGCCGGGCCCCTTTTCCGCCCGCTACGCCGGCCCCGCCCAGACCGATGGGGAGCGCAGCGCCCTCGTCCTCGACCAGATGAAGGGGGTGCCCCCGGAGAGGCGGGGGGCCCGCTTTCGCTGCGTCATCGCCGTAGCTGAGCCCTCCGGCCGGGTGAGATTCTGCGAGGGGGAGTGCCGAGGGCAGGTAGCCGAGGAGCCCAGTGGACAGGGCGGTTTCGGCTACGACCCCATCTTCTATCTGCCGGAGCGGCGTCTCACCATGGCGGAGCTGCCGTCGGAGGAGAAGAACGCCATCAGCCACCGCGGGCGGGCCGCTCGAGAGGCCTGCGCCCTGCTTAGAGAGATGCTCGATGAAACAGGAAGTGACCCCTGAGGCGATGACCGCGGAGTCCCTGGTGGACGCCCACCAGCGGACGATCACCTATCTGCGGGTCTCCGTCACCGACCGCTGCAACCTGCGCTGCGTCTACTGCATGCCGGAAGAGGGGATCGACCTTATCCCCATGGCGGACCTCCTTACCTATGAGGAGATCCGCGATGTCGTGCGCGTCGCCGCGTCCATGGGCCTGCGACACGTGCGCCTCACCGGCGGCGAGCCCCTGGCGCGCAGGGGGATCGTCGACCTCGTGGCCATGATCAACGAGATCCCCGGCATCGAGGACATCGCCATGACCACCAACGCTGTCTCCCTGCCCCGCTACGCTGAGCCCCTGGCCGAGGCGGGTCTACGGCGCGTCAACATCAGCCTCGATACCTTTCGCCCCCAACGCTTCAGCCGGATCACCCGCGTGGGCCGCTATGACGACGTGCTGGAGGGCATCGCCGCCGCGCGCAAGGCGGGACTCCTGCCCATCAAGCTCAACGTCGTCGTCATGCAGGGGGTGAACGACGACGAGGTGCTCGACTTCGCCCGCTCCACCTATGAGGAGGACTGGGATGTCCGCTTCATCGAGCTGATGCCCTTCCTGGAGGCCCAGGAGACCTGTATCAAGGACGTGCTCCGAGCGCCCGGCTTTGTCCCCAACGAGCGGGTACGCCAGCAGATAGAGACCCATCTCGGCCCGCTGGAGCCCGGCGGCACGGCCGTCGGCCACGGGCCCGCCCAGTACTACCGCCTGCCGGGGGCCAGGGGCCGGATCGGCTTCATCAGCCCCCTTTCCGAAGAGGGGTTCTGCGCCCGCTGCAACCGCATGCGCCTCACCGCCACCGGCAAGCTGCGCCCCTGCCTGCTCACCGACCACGAGGTAGACCTGAGGACGGCGCTCCGTAGCGGCGAAGGGGAGGAGGGCATCCGTCGCGGCATACTGGCGGCGCTGGCAAGCAAGCCCGACGCCCATCACCTGGGCGACGGCAATCGGCCGCGAGGGCGCAAGATGGCACAGATTGGCGGCTAGGGAGAATGGGGAAGCTCAGCCACCTCGACGAGTCCGGCCGCGCCCGCATGGTCGACGTGACGGGGAAAGATGACACCGCCCGCGAGGCCGTCGCCACCGGCAGCGTCCGCATGCAGCCCCAGACCCTCGCCCTCATCCAGTCCGGCGGCGTACCCAAGGGCGACGTCCTCGCCGTGGCCCAGCTCGCCGGCGTCATGGCCGCCAAGCGCACCCACGAGCTCATCCCCATGTGCCATCCCCTCCTCCTGACTGGCATCGACGTCCAGTTGGAGCCCGACGAGAAGGAGAGCGCCGTCCGCATCACCGCCACCGTCCGCACCACCGGCAAGACAGGCGTCGAGATGGAGGCCCTGACCGCCGTATCGGTGGCGGCCCTCACCATCTACGACATGTGCAAAGCGGTGGACAGGGGCATGCGCATCGAGGGGGTTCGCCTGCTAAGAAAATCGGGCGGCAAGAGTGGCGATATCGCCCTCCAATAGCCGCCCGATACTATTCCGTCTCTCTTCGCTGCTGCTACTCGCCTGCCTCCGCCAATGCCTCGTCGATCATCTCCTTGAATGTGGGGTATCCCGCCTGGTAGTTCGGCGAATTCTCGTCATAAGGGTAGGCCCCGGCCACGTGCATCCCGTTGATGAAGAAGCTCGGCGTGCCCAGGCCCTGCTTTCCAAGCTCAACGGCCGCAGCAGTGCCGTCCTCCAGGTCCTTCTGAACCTCCTCCGCATACTTGTCAGAATCGAGACACTCGTTGAAAGCTTCGGTATCCAGACCCAGGTCGGCGGCATACCCTTTTAGGCTCTCAATTGCAGTCTGGATGGCGGCTTCCACCTCTTCCTGGGTAGTCACGTTGTCGTAGAGGGCGTTCAGCTCCGTCTGGTTCTCGAACACTAGGTCATGGTACTCGAAGAAGGCTCCTTGCTCATGGGCGCACTCCCCGGCCTCCGCTGCCTTCTGGGCATGGGGGTGCATCCCGGTCAGGGGATAGTCCCTGTATACAAACAGCACCTTGTCGCTGTAGTTCTCCAGTATCTGCGGCAGGGTCTGCTGGGCGAAGCGTGCGCAGTATGGACACTGGAAGTCGGAGAACTCG
>CAZSRY010000179.1:0-2749 GCA_964609475.1 uncultured Dehalococcoidia bacterium | reverse complement strand
TGGCATTGCTGAGGTCGGCGTCGCTGAGGTCGGCCCACCCCAGGTGGGCGGTATCCAGATCCGCCCCACTGAGGATGGCGTCCTTCAGGTCGGTCTTCCTGAGGTCGGCTTCCCTGAGGTCAAGGCTCCGCCAGCGGTGCTGCCGTCGCCACTCGGCAATCGCCTCCGCTCCCCTCCGCACCAGCGCCACGTGCTCAGGATTCGCCATCTCTCCGTCTCCCTTGCCGCCGACTCTACGGCGCAATCGCACGACTGTCAACCGAGCGCCTCTCTACGTATCATGGCCTTCTCAACACCACGAGACTGTCGGCGTCGCAGCCGATGTCCCTTGCGATCACCGGGCATTTGACCTTGAGCAGGAAACGGATTCGCTTGTCGGCTTCGCTGAGCGTCTCGTAGTTGCCCTGTCCCTTGGCGATGACCAGATCGGCGGACTGGAAGCGGCGCCGGAACGCTGCCGAGCAGTCTTCTAGGATCGTGCCGGGCGCGTCGGAGCCGTTATCGATGACTTCGACCAGGTCCGTCATGCCGGTGGCGAGAGCATCGGACATCGTTGCGTCGTTGATCACAGGGCTTCCCCTTACCACGTACGTTATCTTCTGGTAAGGCAGCAGCTCGATCAGCAGCCGGTCGAAGACGATCTCCCCCGCGTTATCGCCCAGGTAAAGGATGCTTGTTGCTCGGTCTGCTGACTCGCGCAGATCCTCGACGGCAGACCTGCTCAAAGGCGCGACGAGGGAACCCTCAATCGCTTCCCCAACATGCGAGTCCTCCAGATCATAGTTGCTCCCGAAATCGATTACGTTGCCGGCGATCGCGAGACGAACCGCTGTCTCCAGTGGATCGCTGGCCTCATCGAGCCTTTTCTTGAGCTCCGGATAGAGCGCCAGCGCCATCTCGTTGAAGCGAGCCTTGAT
This sequence comes from uncultured Dehalococcoidia bacterium, assembly GCA_964609475.1. GTDB lineage: Bacteria > Chloroflexota > Dehalococcoidia > DSTF01 > JALHUB01 > CAZSRY01. The sequence goes on along the minus strand of CAZSRY010000179.1, from coordinate 1,832 downwards.
GCCTCGGTAGGGATCGTCATCGGCGACCAAGCGCCGGATCAGGCGGTGGATGCGCTGCCCCATGACTGGCGGGGTATCATGGAAATCCATCTCGCCGACTTCTCGAAGGACCCCTCGTAGCGCCTGCTCGTGGAGTGCCTCATCATTGCTGACGAGTCGGGCCGAAGCGAGGGCCTGCTGAAGGAAACAAGGGACACACTCTAGAAACGTTCTCATTGATTGACCCCGTGGTGCACCATGTCGAGCCGATCTCTCATGGAGCTGGCCCATCTCTCGCGGCTGCATGCCTGTCTAGCCACATTGTATGCTGGGTTCAGCCAAGGCGCGATCCTGGGGCATATGCGGCGCGAAGAACCCATCTCCATGTGTAGGTTTGACAGCCGGGGCCGCTTGGGCCAGACTTGGGGGGGATAGCAGCAGCCCGCGAGAGAGACAGGAAGGCGATTGACTATGGATAGACCGACGGGCGAGCCGTCCCCTGAGAACGTCGAGCGCATGTGGCGGTTCGTGGAGAAGTTCGTCGAGAAGAGCGGCTCCTATCTCCACCCGCAGCGCGGGATCACCGAGATGCTGGTGATCGGGCTCGCCAGGCACATTGACGAGGTCGGGCGGCCGCTCTGCCCCTGCAACTTCTACGAGGACAAGGCGGAGGAGGCCAAGTCGAGCCGGTGGGTCTGCCCGTGCGAGGAGATGCAGCTATATAAGTACTGCCACTGAATGCTTTTCTGTGGGTCGGAAGGTCTTCCGATAACAGAGTACCTGCCCGAAGGCCACGAGGGGCGCGAGGCCTACGGCATCGTCAAAGACCCGCACCCGGACAAGGGACGGGCCCTGAGCCGGGTGGCGGAGAAGCAGGGGCGGGAGATCGAGAAGGGCGGCCCTCGAGGGGAAAGCTAGACCGTTTGGTGCCCCCAGGGGAAATCGAATCCCCGTTTCCACCTTGAAAGGGTGGCGTCCTTGGCCACTAGACGATGGGGGCCCAGTTCAGTCTAGCATGTGCTCGCGCGGCGTCGCAAACCAGCGCCGGTCGGACATGCGTAGTCAATCTGCAGGTGATGGCCCCTTGACCCTGGGCGCTGTGTGTGCTACCGGCGGCCCTGCCTACTCCGGGTCAAGAGCGCCCGCGCTCTGGCACGGATGCGATGGCTACCAGCCCAAGTCGCCGAGTTTGTCTTCGATTTCCTGGCACTTGGGGTCGTTCGCGAATGCATCCTGGTACTCAGCCGGCAAGTCGGCAAGCTCTCCCAGAGGCGCTCCCACGTCTTCCATCTCTGCTGAGAGATCCTCGATTTCGTTGAGGACTTCCTCCATGGGCTTGTCTAGCAGCTCATCCATCTTTGTGAACAACGCCGCCGCGTCGGAGAGTCCGGCTACCAGGCTATCGTGCCAATCCTTGATATCCGCCGGCGGCTTGATCTTCTCAACGTCATCTGCCAGGCCTTGAAGAACAGGCGCCGTTTCGGCGAGGAAATCCTGCATCTCACTGGCGTCTTCGAACGCCATCTCGGTGTTCCCCAGTTTCTCGATGTCATCGGCGTGTTTGCCCAGGGCTTCGCACATAGCGTGCGCATAGTCCTCCGGCCCCGTCGTCTCCTCCCCGCCCCCGTCATCGCCGCCACCGCAGCCAGCGCCGAGCCACGTCACCACCAGCAGCATCGCTCCCAGTACCCCGATGACTTTCGCCCACTTGCCTATCCGCATGGTCTGACCCCCCTTTCGGCCATCGTTCCTTGCCTGCAACTCCCTGCGGTTCCCCCGCCATGCTGCCACGGCGGCGCCCTCGGCCCCTTACTATACGATGGGAAGGGGATTCAGTCCAGCGTTAACGTCCC
>CAZSRY010000178.1:0-2753 GCA_964609475.1 uncultured Dehalococcoidia bacterium | reverse complement strand
GGCGCCAGGTTGTGGCCCTGGAGATCGAGGGTTCGAATCCCTCCGTCCACCCCAATCCTGCCAGCCGTCAGGCCAACCATGCGTTGGCCCGCTTCTTCGATAGGGAGACGTAGCCTTGACCCTGCTTGGGCGACAAGACCAGCATCCGCTTGGGGACGTCGATGAGGTCTGCTAGCCTTCTCGTTCTACTGCTGGTGGCGGTAGCGGCCGCTTTCAGCGCCTGCGGCGGAGGCGACGACAACAACGCGCAGGCAGAGCGGGTGATAGAGCGATTCCTGGAGCTCGGCCAGGATCCAGGCGTACGCACCCAGGTTCTGCTTGACCAGCTTCCTCCAGGGCTGCCGGAGGGTCTGCCTGAATACCCCGGCTCTACGCTAATAGGATCTACCGTGATGAGCAGCGAGAACCTGGAGACCTTTGGCGTACTGCTGGAGAGCGGCGATTCGCTGGATGAGATCCTCCTGTTCTACGAGGGGGCGTTGGACCAGGACCCCTGGCAGGTTGTGATGTCCACATCTCTGGCCGATTTCGCCGCCCTGCAGTTCAACAAGGTGGATGATGCCAACTTCGTCGGCGGGGTGATTGCACAACAGTCTGGAGGTGATGAGGAGCGCTCCTCCATTTTCCTGTCCGCCCAGATTATCTCAGAGACAGGAGGGACAGAGCCGGAGCCGTTCGAGCTGGGGGTCAGCAAGCCGCTGCCCCGCGGCTTTCCGGCCCAGATGCCTGTCTACCCCGAAGCGACTATTACCGATACCGCCTGGACCCGCTCCTCCGGCAACGTAGACCTCCGCGTCGCCTTCCTAACCCCCGATGCGCCGCGAGATGTCATCGGCTTCTATCAGAGTGAGTTGGGGAACAAGGGCTGGAAGGTGACGGACGAACCTGGCTATGAGCCTACCGTTGTTCTATCCTTTGAGGGTGTAGAGGGAGATGAGACGTGGAGCGGCGCCATCTCCGCTGATCTCTTCGAGACAGACCTAGACTATACGCAGGCCAGCCTCCAGCTTCTGATAGGCACCGGCGCTGCTCAAACCCCGGTAGCGCCCGCTGCTCCCACCCCCTAGCCCATCCTTCCTAATGTAGCCTCCTCCAGAATTCCAGCCCTACGTCAGGCGCTCCACAAGGAGCGCAGCCAGCCCAAGCAGGAAGAAGAAGCCCAAGATGTCCGTGATGGCCGTCAGGATGATCCCCGAGGCCATAGCCGGGTCGGAGCGGGCCGCCCGCAGGCCCAGGGGCACAAGCACCCCGGCGGTAGCCGCTATAAGCAGATTCAGGAACATCGCCAGACCGGCCACCACCCCCAGGGTCACGTTGTCCTTCCAGATGAAGGCGGCGACCCCCACCATCAGACCGATGACCACCCCGTTGAGCAGGCCCTGCGCCCATTCACGACGCAGGAGGCGAGACAGGCTGACCTTCTGGAGTTCGCCCAGGGCCAGGGCGCGCACCACCAGGGTCGTGGACTGCACGCCGGCGTTGCCACCCATCCCGGCGATCACCGGCATGAACACGGCCACCGCCGCCACCTTGGCGATCGTGGACTCGAAGGCATTCACCGTTATGGCAGCCAGAAAGGCAGTGAGCAGGTTCACCAGAAGCCACCCCAGACGGGGCGCCAGGGAGGCCCTGAGTGGCCGGAGCAGACTCGCGCTCTCCGCCAGGCCCACCATGCGGTACATGTCCTCAGTGGCCTCCTCCACCTCTACCTCCATGAGGTCGTCGGCGCTGATGACGCCGACCAGGCGGTTCTCCTCGTCCACCACCGGTAGAGCGATCAGGTCATAGCGACGCAGAAGACGCGCTGCCTCCTCTTGGTCAGTGCCCGCCGTCACGCCGATGACATCGGGCTCCATGATCTCGTCCACCCTCGTGTCGGGCGCTGCCGTGATCAGATGGCGCAGGCTGACCACCCCCTCCAGCCGCCGGCCGACGTCCACCACGTAGAGATAGTAGGCCTGCTCGACATCGGGCCGGATGCTACGGAGGTACTCAATCGCCTGGTCAGCCGTCCACCCCTTCTGGAGCGCTATCAGGTCGGCGGTCATGCGCCCGCCAGCGCTCTCATCGGCATGCTCCAGCAGCCCCGTCACCTGTGGCCCGTTGACCATGGTGGAGAGTATCCGCACCTGCTCCTCATCAGGCATGTCCCGCAGGATGTCCGCAACCACATCCCCGTCCACCTGATCCAGGATCGGCCCCAGGCCCATCGGACGCAACTCATCCACCACCTTACGCCTGGGACCCTCCCTGAGATGACCAAGAATGGCGGCCAGGGTATCGAGGGGCAACAGAGGCAACAAAGGCGCTCGGGTCTCCGGCGGAAGGTCGGCGATGATATCGGCCTGGTCAGCGGCGTGGAGAGAGCCTAACAGAACCAGGGCGCCCTCTTGGTCCCCCGCCTCGAGTAGCTCGACTATCTGCGCGGTGGTCACTTGGTCCTCTGGCTCCATAGTCATCCTCCTCGGTGGTGGTTGGGGCTTGCGGGCTGAGAGCCCCCGCCTGGTTTCCATACAAGGTCTGCCGCTGCTTGGCCCGTGATGGGGGCTCAGTTGCTCCGCGAGTGGGGCTGTGCTAGACTGTCGAGAAGCAGAAAGCCGTCCCTATCGGCCGGCAGGCTTGAGCGCGGCGATGCTACTAATGTAATGTCGGTTCCCAGCCAAGTCAACGGTGGGACGCGCCTGTAGCTCAGCGGAAAGAGCATCGGTCTTCGGAACCGAGGGTCGGGGGTTCGAATCCCTCCAGGCGCGCCA
>CAZSRY010000177.1:0-2762 GCA_964609475.1 uncultured Dehalococcoidia bacterium | reverse complement strand
CCCTGCCCAGGGAGAGGACGTCGCGGAGGCTGAGCTTGAGCATCCAGACGGCGATGAGGCCGGTGAAGGTGATCCACATGATGGCGAACATGTGGGTGCCGATGGCGTAGCCCGTCGCCAGCGACCTGTCGACGCCAAGGACGACGATGACCTCCTGGAGAGCGATCTCGTAGGGCCCGATGTTCCAGGGGGTGATCGGCAGGGCGACGACGAGGTTGGCCGTGATCATGATGATGACGTACTTGTAGAGGGCCAGGTCGAGGTCGAAGGCGAGGCCGAAGAACCAGAACATGAGGACCTCGACGAGCCAGGCGGGAAAGGAGATGGCGATGACGCGGGCCATGCGTTTCGGCTCGCGCATGGCGACGAGGCCGTCCAGGAACTGGGGCACCACCTCGCCGATCTTGCGGCGAACGTCCTCGGAGAATATGCGCAGCCAGCGCTTCTCGGCCAGCCTGGTGGGCGGGCGAAAGCGGGCGGCGATGAGCGCCGCCACGAAGCCCAGGGCGGCGGCAACGGAGATGCCCCAGAGGAGGCCGAGCGGCAGGTTCGGCAGCTCCAGAAAGCCCAGGGCTATGAGGATGAGGACGAGGAAGGTGAAGCCGTCGAGGACGGTCTCCACGACGATGACGGCGGCGGTGAGCTCGGCGCGGGGGATGCCGAAGCGCTGGGCCGGTATCTGAATGCGCAGCAGGTCGCCGGCACGGAAGGGCACGGTGCTGTTGGTCATGTTGGAGACGAGGTAGATGCCGAAGAGGTCGGCGATGGGGGCCTGCTCGGTCTTCTCCAGAAGAAGCTGCCAGCGGTAGGCGTGTATGAACTTGGACAGGGTGAAGATGCAGAGGGCGGGGACTACCCAGGCGTAGTGAACCTCGCCGAAGGTGCGGACGGCGTCGCGGATGTCGACGCGCCAGGCCAGCAGGCCCACGAATCCGGCGGTTAGGGCAAGCTGGAACCAGACTCGGCGCCTGCCAAGGAAGCGACGGGATGAGCGCTTTGGGTTGCTGTCTTCCACGGCCATGATCGGTGGGTGGCTCTGCTCTCGTCGGGGAATGGCCTCCGCTTCGGACGGCCGTTGACACGTTAGACGAGCTTGGTTAAAGTCGCACCAATAGTAGCACAGGCGGAAATCTACCGCACAGGGCTGCTCCGAGGCCGGCATCAGGCAGCCAACGATGGGAACGGCAGGAGGCAGGACAATGGAGCATCAGGTCATCATCATCGGCTCGGGGATGGGCGGCCTTACGACAGCCGCTCTCCTCAGTCGCGCCGGTCTCAAGCCCCTGGTGCTGGAGCATCACTTCCTTCCCGGCGGCAACGCCCAGACGTTCCGCCGCAAGAAGATGTTCGACTTCGACGTCGGGTTCCACTACGTCGGAGGCTGCCAGCCGGGCGGCCTCTTCCCCACACTCCTGAAGAACATCGGCATCGAGGAGGAGATCGAGTTCCTGCCCATGGACCAGGACGGGTTCGATACGCTGCTCTTCCCCGACCTGCAGTTTCGAGTCCCGGCGGGCTGGGAGCGATACCGGCAGAACCTGCACGCAGCCTTCCCCCAGGAGAGACGGGCCATCGACCGCTACCTGGAGTTCGTCCGCTCGCTGGCCGGCGCAATGGGAGGAACGCCAGCGGGCGAGCCGCCGGAACTGGAACGACGGCTGGGCAAGCCGGCGACAGCCTGCACGCTGGCGGAGGTATTCGACGCCCTGGAATGCAGCCTGCGCCTTCGTCACGTGCTGGCCAGTCTGTCGGGCACCTACGCGGCCCCTCCTTCAAGGGCCTCGGCGGCCCTGCACGCGTTCCTCCAGGAGCATTACATGAGGTCGGGGGCGTACTTCATAAGAGGGGGAGGACGCTCGCTCGTCGATGCCCTGGTGGGCGCCATCGAGGGGAACGGCGGCGAGGTGCGTCTGCGGTCGCGGGTGCGCAGGATCCTGGTGGAGGACGGCGCGGCCTGCGGCGTCGAGCTGGCCAGCGGCGAGGTGCTGCGGTCGAAGGTCGTGGTCTCCAACGCCGACGCCAAGCGGACGTTCCTGGAGATGGTGGGGCGGGAGCACCTGAGCAGGGAGCTGCTCGAGAAGGTGGAGGGGGCGCGGATGGCGCTGCCCCTGTTCATCATCTACATGGCGATGAAGCGCGACCCTCTGGAGCTGGGGATCCCCAACACGAACTACGTGCTCTCCCCAGGATACGATATCGAGGAGCAGTACGCCGCCTGCTACGCGGGCGAGGTGCCTGAAAAACCGGCGGTCGCCATAATCATCGCCTCGCGCAAGGACCCGGAGAGCCGCAACATCGCTCCCGAGGGCTACACTAACCTGCAACTGATGAGCATCGCTCCGGCGGCGCCTCAGACGTGGGGAATGGAGAAGGGGCCGGCATCGGGCGGACGCTACCGGCACACCGCGGCCTATACGGCGGCGAAGAAGCAGATGGAGGAGCGGATGCTGCGCCAGGTGGAGCAGATGATGCCGGGGTTCATCCGCGATGTGGTGTGGCAGGAGTCGGCCACTCCCCTCACGCAGGAACGGTTCACGCTGTCCACGGCCGGCACTAGCTACGGGCTGGAGCATTCGCCGGACCAGATTCGCGAGGGCAGGTTTCCAATCGCTACGGAGATCAGGAATCTCTATCTGGTAGGGGCAAACACTTTCTTTGGCCACGGTATCGCGGGAACGATGGTGGGCGGGCAGGCGGCGGCGGGAACGATCCTGGCCGGCCTGTAGGCGGTCGTCGCTTGCGGCGAAAGGGCCGTCTGATTG
>CAZSRY010000176.1:0-2785 GCA_964609475.1 uncultured Dehalococcoidia bacterium | reverse complement strand
CTTCTTGAGGATCGCCGCTCGCACGAGGAGCGTGACGTTGCTGGCCACGGCCGTCCCCGTGCCGAAGTAGAATGCGGCGAGCCCTCCGTTGAATATGTTGCGGTGCATGTATGCCTGCCGGATCATCACCTGGGAGACGCCGATCGTCGCCGCGAGCACGGCCAGGTACCACATCGTACGCAGGGTTCGGATGGAGCCGTCATCCTGAAGCTCCATGGTGGTGCTCCAGGAGCCGTAGACACCGAGGGCGATGCCACCACCCAGGGCGGAGACCCAGAGCAGGGGCGGGATGTTCACCTTCATCAACCCGACATAGATACCCAGCGTCGCGAGGGCGACCGCAGTCTGGACAAGCGGGGCAACGCAATCGAAGCGGCCCGCCTTCGGGCCCCGCGTGAAGAGATAGGCCGAGCCCAGGAAGGCGATGAAGGCGGCCAGATAGGGGACGAGGTCGTAGAGGTCGTTCATGCCGCTCCACCCTCCGTCAGCTTCTGGCCGCAGGACCGGCAGAAGCGCTGGCCTGCCCGCGCGGAGGTACCGCAGTTGGGGCAGGAGAGCTCCGGTGGCGCCTCAGCCGCCGCCCCGCCCGTCGCCATCTTCAGCTGCTGTTCGTCCATGAGCGTGGCGGCGACGAAGGCCCGAAGCTCGGCCTTGGTCACCTCGCTCCACTCGAACAGGGGGCTCTCGCCCTGGTGCCGCAGCACTCTGAAGACTATGTTGCGCTCGCCGCTGCGTACGACCTGCAACGTCTGCGAGGCCGGGCCGTCGTCGCTGACGAGCGTCCGTCTGATAGCGAACCCGGCAGCCGGCGGCCCGCCCAGCGCCTCCCACGCTTGAGCCGAGGGCACGAGCCGGCCGCCCTCGTTCCAGATGTGGCCGGCGATAACCAGCCGTCCCACTGAGGCATCGACTGCGTCGCGCGAGCGGGCGAGGCCGAGCAGCGGCTCGCTGCCCGCCGTGAGGGCGAACGGCAGCGTCAGGCTGGGGTTCTTCACCGATTCCGCCACCACCTCGGCGACCTGGTCCACAGCCAGCCCGACCCCACCGGAGCGCGCTTCCCTCAGGATGATGCTGAGGACAAAGGCGTCCTCAGCCCGCCCTTGGAACCGAAAGCCGGTGGTCGGCACCTCCGGCCTCTCGCCGGAGAGGGCGCTGGTCAGCATCAGGATCACCGCTGAGCGGGTGATGGGGAAGGAGATCTTCACCAGCGCTGGCCCGCCGACCGTGCATTCGCTCACCATGGGGCCGCGTCGGCAGGTGGAGAAGCCCTGGCCCTCTCCGCCGGTCACGAGGAGGCTGATCACCTCCTCCGGCTGGGCGCAGGCCAGCAGCACCGCCTTGGCCAGGATGTTCACCCGCCAGTTCCCGTTCTGGGCCTCCAGCAGGTGGCCGTCGGCCATCTTCTGGAAGGCGGCCTCTGCCGGCTCGAGGAGGCGCTCGGCCTGGGGCAGGAGCGCCAGGGGCGAGCCGGGCTTGACCTCGATCCCGGCCATCCCCAGGGCCGTCTGTATCTGCTGGTGCGTGAGCAAGTAGGCAGGCAAATCTCTCTCCTAGAACCAGCTGCGGATGTAGTTGTAGCTGGAGTTGGCGGCGTCGGCCAAGGTGTTGGCAGCCGCGTCGTATGCCTCACCGGCGAGGGCGGAGGCCCCCTCCGCCATCTCGCTGGCGAAGCCGGTCACGCCCTGCTCGGCCATGCCGCTGAATATCTGATGATAGCCGTCGTAGATGGTGTCGGCGAGGGGTGTGTTCTTTATTACCTCGGCGGTTGTGTCGACGGCCTCGCTCCAGAAGCCGTCACCGACGCCGTAGTTGTAGATGTTGCGGACGTCGTCGACGAACTGGCCGATGGTAGTCGACGGGTCGACGATGACGTCGGATGCGGCCGAGAAGAGATGATTTATCCCTTGGAGTGGAGCACCGTATCCGCCTTGCTCCACCGTCTGCTGGAACTGGCTCAGGCTCTCGTTGAGCACCTCCGAGCCGGCGCCCGTCCTGTAGATCTGCTGGATGTCGCTCACCAGGTTGCCGCCGTCATCGCGGTAGATCTCCTCCGTCACGAACTCGACGGCCTGCCCGATGCCTTTGAAGGGGTCGGCGCCGGGGCGGCTGGCCACGCTCTCCGCAAAGCGGTCGAAGGCGCTGGTGTCGAGCTCGCCCGAGCCCAGGGTAGAGCCGATGCTCTCGCCCAGGGCGTCCAGGGCGTCGTAGCCCGTGCCCATCCAGTTAGTGATGGCTTGCTCGGGCAGGATGTTGCTCATGCCGCCGGGCAGGAGCGCCCCTGCCGCCGCGCTGGCCCGCGGGTCGATGATCCCCATGTCGGCGACTATGTTGCCCGCTCCCGTCTGCGCCACGGCCAGGCCGAACGCCTCCGCCGGCGACTTGCCCTCGGCGATGTGCTGGTTGTACAGGTCCTCGACGCTCTTGAGGTCCATTGTCCGGCTGAAGGCAGTGCCTGCGAGACTGCCTCCCTCCGCGTCACCACCGGTAGGACGGCCCTCGGCGTCGGCGCCGGTGACCCGCGCCTCGCCGCCCTCTGCGCCGCTGACCCGCGCCTCGCCGCCCTCTGCGCCGCTGACGCGTGCCTCACCGCCCTCTGCGCCGCTGACGCGTGCCTCACCGCCCTCCGCGCCGCTAGCCCGTGCCTCGCCGCCCTCTGCGCCGCTGACGCGTGCCTCACCGCCCTCTGCGCCGCTGACGCGTGCCTCACCGCCCTCCGCGCCGCTAGCCCGTGCCTCGCCGCCCTCTGCGCCGCTGACGCGTGCCTCACCGCCCTCTGCGCCGCTGA
>CAZSRY010000175.1:0-2791 GCA_964609475.1 uncultured Dehalococcoidia bacterium | reverse complement strand
TTCCTTGGCTTCCGCGGTTTCCTTGCGACGTTTGAGGGAGCCGGGCACCAGAATCATGGTCATGAAGCGGCCCTCGAGGGAGGCCGGCTTCTCGATGGCAGCCATCTCCTTTACTTTGTCGTATATCTGGTCGAGGAGGTTCCGGCCCAGCTCGGGGTGGGTCACCTCCCGACCACGGAACATCACTGATACCTTGACTTTGTCGCCCTGGCGCAGGAGCTTCTCGGTGGTGCGGGCCTTCAGCTCCATGTCGTGAGGGCTTATCTTGGGCCTGAAGCGCACCTGACGGGTGACTACCTGTCGCTGGCGTTTGCGGCCCTCGCGCTCTCTCCTGGACTGCTCGTACTTGAACTTACCGTAGTCCAGGATACGACAGACCGGAGGCTGAGCGTTGGGAGCGACCTCAACCAGGTCACCGTCTTGCTCGCGGGCGACTTCCAGGGCGCGGGCCACAGGCATCACGCCCAGCTTCTCGCCGTTCGCTCCGATTAGAAGAACCTCTGGGGCCCTTATAGCTTGATTGGTACGGAGTTCGCGAACTATGCCTGTAACCTCACGAAAGGGTCTTCAGAGCAACATACCCCTTTTTGCGGTTGTTTACTATAACACGAGGACTGAAGGTAGTCAATAGGATTCACCTGTCAAGTATATGGATGAGCGTCGAGGTTCTTGTCCGCAGAGCTTGGGAGGAGGCTAGGCTTATCAATGGGGAGATGGTAAGCTTTGGGCGGAGAAAGGGACAGCCGAGTGTCGCGAAAGGCGTGGATGAGGATATCGGTGATCGCTCCGGTGATGGCGGTCGTTGCCGTGATCTTCGCTATCCTGGTCACGGACCTTGCCGTCGGCGGCGCCGACGAGCCGGAGCCCGAGAATCTCGCCTACCTCGGCCCCGGCGTGGCGGCGGCGACGCTCATTCCGCCGACGGTCGTCAGGCCGTCGCCCACTCCCACAGCAACGCCGAGCGAGCCGTCATCGACAACGGCAACAACGCCGGCCCCCACCGCCGAAGATGAGACCACGGCGGAGGTGCGGGACTCCAGGAGAAAGGCGGACCTGGAGAGCGTGAAGGACGCCCTCGCGGAGTACTACGAGGAGGAGGACGAGTATCCGACCACGGAGGGAAACATCCAGACTCTGTGTGTCTACGAGGAGACCGACGTCCTCTGCGATCTGGAGGACCTGCTCGATCCGATTCCAACCGACCCCCGCGGCGAAGCGCGGACAAACGGCTACTGGTACGCCTCCGACGGGAAGACGTTCACCCTGATCGCCGGCATGGAGCTAAAGGCGAATGCGGATCCCGATGATTGCCCCGAATCGGCGGCCAAGCACACGAAGATGGACAACCTCTACTGCCTGCGCGGCGGCCACTAGACGGGCTGCCCCTTCCGGCGTTCACCCGCCGAGCCCGATCACGCCCTCCTCCTGAAGCCGGTCGATCTCCGCCTGAGGAAAGCCGCTTTCCAGCAGGACCTCCCGGGTGTGCTCGCCGAAATCGGGCGCCAGACCGCGGACACGACCTGGCGTCTTGCTGAGCCGCGCCGGCACTGCCACCATCCTCACCGGCTCGCGATCCGGATGCCCCACCTCCTCGATGTACCCGTTGGCCAGCACCTGCGGGTCTTGGCAGAGCTCCTGATAGTCCTGTACGGGCGCGGCCATGAGCCTCCGCTCGTAGAGTCGTCGCAGCCACTCCTGCGCCGGCTTCTGGGCGAAGAGCTCGTCGAGGATGGCGGTGAGCTTGTCCTGATTGCGAATGCGACTTCTCGCGGTGTCGTAATCGGGGTCATGCTCCAGCTCCGGTCGACCGATGGCCCGGCAGAAATCGGGCCACCAGCGCTCCTCCAGGATAGCGAGGGACAGGTACTTGCCGTCGCCGCAGCGATAGGTGTTCCAGAGAGGCCCGAAGGCGCCCCTGGGCCGGCGCGGCGGCGGGTGACCGGTCTGAAGGTAGTTGGTGATGTTGAAGGACTGGAGGGCTAGCTGGCCGCCCAGCAGGGAGGCATCCACCTCCTGCCCCTCGCCGCTGCGCTCGCGATGGAGGAGGGCGAGCACGATGCCGTAGGCGATTATGATGGCGCCCACCTGGTCGGCGATGGGGATGGGGACGGGCAGCGGCGGGCCCTCGGGGTCGCCGTTCAGGGCCATCATGCCGCCGCGGGCCTGGGCGAGGATATCGAAGGAGCCGAGCTCGGCGTCGGGGCCCAGCCTGCCGTAGGCGGAGGCGTGGGCGCAGATGATGCGGGGGTTGACGCGGCTGAGCGTCTCGTAGTCGAGGCCCAGCCGCTCCACGGCGCCGACACGCAGGTTGTTCAGGAACACGTCGGCGCTCCCGGCCAGGCGGAGGAAGACCTCCTTCCCCCTGGGATGCCGGAGGTCGAGGGCGATGGCGCGCTTGCCGCGGTTATGGGTCTGGAAGTAGGGGTTGAACTCACGGCTGCCCATGAAGCCGCGCCCGGGGTCGGGCTGATCGGGGCCCTCGATCTTGATGACGTCGGCGCCCATGTCGGCGAGCATCGTCGAGGCGTAGGTCCCCTGCTGCCAGACGGTCAGATCGAGGACTCGAATACCTTCCAGTACAGATGCCATGATCGCTGCTCCCTTTGCTCTCTACCCTGATCTCCGCTCTCTCTTCTCTTGCCGGGACTCGAGGCCCAAAGACAACATAGTCTCTGCGGCAGTGGCAGTTGTCAAGGGCGAGCGCTTGTCGGTAGTGTCCTAATTTGGATGGGGGGACGGGGAAAGAAAGAAGGTAGGAAAGTAGGACAGATGTTGCATTGAAATTGTCAAG
>CAZSRY010000174.1:0-2862 GCA_964609475.1 uncultured Dehalococcoidia bacterium | reverse complement strand
TTTTTTAAGACAGGATAACAGGATTAACAAAAGAATAATTTAGCCACCGAGAACACAGAGAACACAAAGAAAAACATAAAATCTAAAAGTTTTTGAAAGGTTAAGAAGTGGAAACTAAAAATTATTTCCCTTTGGTATTATCCCATGGCACATTTTCAACATTTCCAACCCACTTGTCAAGAATCAACCTATTACTATAAGTACCAGAATAGTTGCATATCCTAAGCAATGCGAGTTCCAAGTACCACTGTCCCAAGTTCCATACAGAAAAAAATCCTTTTCCAAATTGACCTCGACGCTTATGTTCAGGATGAACAAGAGAGTTCCTTATCTCTGTGATTGCGTGTGGTGCATCAACCCAATTGAATCGTTTAGCAAGTTTCTGTAGTATTGGCACTGTTTCTGGGATATCTATTGGAATTTCCAAAGAAGAAAAAAGCAACCGGAATCTATCAGATGCCCGAAGATCCTTAAATCCACTTGACTCTATTAGTTTTTTATGTATTACTGCATATTCAAAAGAAAGTCTTTCAATCGCTGCTTGAGTAAGAATAATACCTGCATCAATACCAATACCAAAACCAAGGGTAGAACAATTACTATTCAAATAAAAAAAGACAGCTTCGTATAATGCCTTTTGCCAATTTTTATTATTCCATTTTCCCATGAAACCCGAAAACAGGTTAGACAACTGTTCGCAATTGTATGGATCAAACCATGATATTGGATTTGTCCAGCGACCCTGAGGAGAAGACCATGCCTCCCACACTCTGTCTTCTTTTTTATCGAAACCTACTGCCAAGCAAGGATTACACCACATTCCTTTGCTAAATGACAAGAATAAGCGCAAGGCATTTAACATATTCTCCGCTTTCTTCCCGTTAAAATCTGAACCATCTTCTCTTCGTAAGCATCCAACATGAGTCAGTCCATAACCGCCTATTTCCTTTAGCGTCTCAAACGTCTTACTGCTAGTCTGCAAGGATTTTAGTTCTATATTCCAGCCATGGACATTGAGGTCTACATGAGCAATCATGTAGTGTGAGTTACCACTTTTTTCAGTGGATTGCCTCGTCCCTTTTATTGGTTTGTAGTTGAAAAGATGAAAAAATATAGAAGCAATCTCAGTGCTCTGATCTCCAAGTCCGATTATAGGTTCTTTTTGTGTACGGCAGACAAATTCAGGACCATTTAGTAGGATGTTAATCCTCCCAAGAAAACTAGGAATCTCCCTACCAGCTTTATCTTTGCAAATGATTTCCAAACTCCTAAGACGGCCTAATGCCGAGTAAGCCATAGATTTGGGCAAAACGCCATTTACCTGAATCTGTGATTCAGGCAAAAGCTGAAGGCGAACTTCTACGTCAACTTCACTAACTTTCCCTTTTTCAGTAACAGAAGCTTTCGTCCGCGCTAGTAATATACTCTCATTCGGTTGCAAGAAATCGTAGCACGGTTGAAGAATCATAATACATAATCCTTGTTATTATATAGTGTTTTGAAAACTCTCATAATTTATCTACTATTATATTCTTTTTTTCCGCTGAATATTAACTTTTGTCATTCGCTGTAAATTATTACTTTTCAATCATAAATAATCAAGAAGTCTAAGCGGTCTCCGCGAAGATTAATTCAGTAGAAGCGCGCAAAATCATGCAGGGGGGTATTGAGAAAATCTAATTTTTTCTAAAAAAATTTTAATCCTTTCTATATAAGCACTTACGTAAGTTCACGCCTCTAAAAAAACGCAAATGCGCGCAAATTCGTGCAAGGGGGTCTAAGTATGGAGGAAGGAAGACGGAGGACAGAGGACGGAAGACGGAGGACAGAGGACGGAAGACGGAGGACAGAGGACGGAAGACGGAGGACAGAGGACGAAAGACGGAGGACGGAAGGCGGAGGCAAGTTGCAGGAAGTTCAAATAAAAATAAAATTTCATCTGCCAAAATGTATCTATCGGCTGGGCATCCGGTCAGCCCTGCTTTACAGAAAATTACGGTACGGCTACACATTCCGCAGGATACCACTAACGCAGGGCAAATACGCAATAGTCGATGTTGAGGACTATGACAGAATAGCAAAATATAAATGGTATGCAGCAAAATGTGACAGACGTTTTTATGGGCAAAGAAAAGTTGTATTGAAAAACGGCAAATGCGGAACATATACCATCCGGATGCAACGGCTGATATTGAAGCCGCAGCAAGGAAAGATTATCGACCATATAAATCATAACGGCCTGGATAACCGAAAGGCAAATCTGCGGTTTGTGACGCCTCTGCAGAACAGTTGGAATGCAAGGAAACAATCAGGAAAACATACATCGAAATATAAAGGCGTGCATTTTCACAAAAGGAACCGCAGATGGCAAACAAAAATCCGTTGTAAGGGAAAAGAAATTTATCTTGGCAATTTTAAGGATGAACAGGCAGCGGCAAGGGCGTACGATGAAAAGGCAAAAGAGCTTTTCGGCCAATATGCGGCGCTTAATTTCCCGGAGTAAAACAGCCATACCGGCTGTGTCATTCCCTGCTTGGTTGGGAATTTATTCTTTCTAACAGTCGTCCGAATCTCTCAAACGAGTTTCTTATCATAGAGTACATAGTGTATGTGCTGACTGGTCCGAGAACCGAGAAGATGATGGGTGTCCATTGATACATTATAGTAACTCTGTTCTTTAGAGAACCCACGACCACAACAAAAATAATGCTGAAGGAAAAAAAGAAAACAGCGACTTTAATCAAGGCAGGTATGGTCAGGACGGCAAGTCGTTCGAAAAATCTATTACCGTCGATCTTGTTGTTAATCCTGAAACATATTTTAATGCCCCAGTATACGACAAACGCAGAGAGAATAGCACAA
>CAZSRY010000173.1:0-2900 GCA_964609475.1 uncultured Dehalococcoidia bacterium | reverse complement strand
GTCGCGCTGCATCGTGCTAGCGGCGTCCTTTTGCAAGCGAGCACCGTTCTACGACCTAGCGCCGTCCTCTTGCAAGCGAGCCCCGCCTGTGGCGCTTGCGGCTCCGCGACCTCAGCGGTGGCGCATCTTCAGGATACATCGTCTGCGCCGTCGCTGGCCATGCTTGCTGCCCGTCGTCTCCACCTATTATAGACGATATAGAGCACCAATCCTGCGCCAAGCCAGCCGAAGCCGATAGCCCGTGTCAGGTCCTGATCGATCACCACGATGATCCAGGTGCACCCCGTCGCCAGTGCCCCGATCAGCGATGGCAGCGGTATCGACCTGCCGCGCACCCTAATGCCCAGGGGCACCTTGAAGGGGCGTTCCATCTCCGGCTCCCGCACCCTCATCGTGATGATGGACACGTGGGCGAAGGTGAACGACAGCATAGCCCCGAAGCTATACAGGCTAGCCAGCTCCTTCACCTCTCCTGGCAGCAGCAGAAGGATGGCCACCACGGTGAAGATGGCGATGGCGTTGGCGGGGGTTCTTCGCTTCGGGTGGAGCTCGCTCAGGACGGGTGGCAACTGTCCGTGGCGTCCCAGGGAGTAGGCGAGGCGAGAGAGCCCCAGCATGCCGGCGTTAGTAGCGACGATCAGGATCGTCGCCGCCAGAATGCCGACCCACGACTCGATGATCGCCCTCAGGGCAGCGGGGAGAGCGCTGAACTGCTGAACGATACCCAAGACGGGGTCTTGGATGAACTCGCCGGCCAGTTCGGTAGTGTACTGACCGTCGACCCCCTGTTCCACGGGCAGGGCGCTGAGTCCCACCAGCGGGATCAGGGTATACATAACGATCACCGCCCCAAACGTCAGCAGCACCGAGCGGGGCACATTCTTGCTGGGGTTCCTCGTCTCCTCCGCCAGGTTCGCCACCGTCTCGATGCCGGTGTAGGCGATCATAGAGATCGATATGCCGAGGACGAGCTGCTCCCAGGTCGGCGCCACCCCGAAATGGATGTTGTCGAGCAACGTCTCGGGGCTCAGCAGAATCAGCAGTCCCAGCAGGACCAGCAGCATCTGGGTGGAGAGGTCCACCAGGGCGAGGATGATGTTCACCCGCGACGATTCCTTGACCCCGATGATATTGATCCAGGCCAGGGCGCCTATCACCAGGATGGCGACGAAGGTGTTGGCGGGCCAGGTCTTCAGGACCGGTACGAACACCGACAGGTAGTTGGGGACGGCGAAGGCGGAGATGGCTATGGTGACGACGAAGTTGAGGATCTGGGCCCAGCCGGCCACGAAGCTCGCCACATCGTTGAAGGCGCGGCGGGTGAAGGCGCTGGAGCCGCCCGCCTCGGGCATGGCCGTGGTGCCTTCGGCGTAGCTGAGGGCGGTGCAGAGGAAAAAGAGTCCCGATATGACGAAGGCCAGGGGGGTCAGGCCGAGGGCGAAGGCCGCTGTCACGCCCAGGGCGTAGTAGATGGAGGAGCCCACATTGCCATACGCCGAGCTGAAGAGCCCCGCCGCCCCCAGCACCCGATGGAGGCCCGCCGTACGGATGCGGCGACGCCGCAGATACACGTCCCCGGGGCGTTTGCCGCGCAGGTACTCGACGCGGGCTGGCTTCTGGTCATCGCCGTTGGCTTCTTCTGGCACAGCGTCAGCGCAGGTGATACAGCACGTCCACCACGGCCGTGTTCGGTCTGGCGAGAAGCGCCCGTTTGAGCTGCACCGCCGGCTGGTTGTGGAGGAGGCCCTGCCAGGCGTGGGCCGGCACGAACTCCGGCAGCACAACCGTGATCCGGCCGCGCGGGTTGGCGCGGTCGACGGCATCGATGTAGGCCAGGAACGGTGCAACCAGGGCCCGATAGGGGGACTCCACGATGACTATGGGCACATCGGGAAGCTTCTCCTCCCATTCCGTCCGAAGCGCCTCTCCCCTCTCCATGTCGTCTGTGACATGGAGGGCCGTCACATTCTGCGACAGGGTGCGGGCGTACTCGACGGTGCGCAGTACGGCCCGGTCTAGCTCGTCCACGGGCACGATGACGGTGTGGGCGCCGGCGGCGGAGGATGATCGCGCTTTCTTGAGGTCCCCCTCGCGGATCGTCAACTGCTCATTCACCCGCCGGTAGTGATGATGGATCCGTTCGAACAGCACCACCAAGACGGGGATGGCCGCTAGCACTATCCAGGCGCCGTGGGTAAACTTCGTGCTGGCTACCACCAAAGCGACGACAGCGGTGGCTGTCGCGCCTATACCATTGATAATCATGCTGCCCCGCCAGCCGCGCTCCCGCCTGCGGCGCCAGTGCACCACCATTCCCGCCTGCGACAGCGTGAAGGAGATGAATACCCCCACCGCATACAGCGGTATTAGTCGGTGCGTCTCGGCGCCGTAGATCACCAGCAGCGCGCTTGCCAGGAGACCGAGCGTGAAGATGCCGGTGGAGAAGGCCAGGCGGTCGCCGCGGAAAGACATGTGGCGGGGGAGGAACCTGTCATGGGCCATGACCGATGCCAGCCGCGGAAAGCCGGCGAAGCTGCCGTTGGTCGCCATGAGCAGGATCAGCATCGTCGCCACCTGCAGGACATAGTACGGCGGCGTCTTCCCGAAGGCGGCCCTCCCCACCTGCGAAACAACCGTCGGCTGCTCCACCGGAACGATATCGAACAGGTGGGCGAGCGCCGTCAGTCCTATGAAAAAGACCGTCAGGATCGCCGCCATCCAGGCGAGCGTAGTCGCCGCGTTCTTCGCCTCCGGTGGCTTGAAGGCCGGTACGCCGTTGGCCATCGCCTCTATCCCAGTGAGGGCGGCGCAACCGGAGGAGAAGGCCCGCAGAACGAGGAACAGGCTGAGCGAACCCGTGGACACGATCGCTGGTTCCTCAGACAGCGGCGCCGCCTCGG
>CAZSRY010000172.1:0-2901 GCA_964609475.1 uncultured Dehalococcoidia bacterium | reverse complement strand
ATCTGGCGGAGAGGGTGGGATTCGAACCCACGGACCCCAAAGGGGTCACACGCTCTCCAGGCGTGCCTGATCGTCCACTCCAGCACCTCTCCGCGCGATGTCCGGCCCCTGGCCGTAAGTTGCTGTGAGTGGCGGAGAGGGAGGGATTCGAACCCCCGGTCCCGTTGCCGGGACACCGCTTTTCGAGAGCGGCACCATAAACCACTCGGACACCTCTCCGCAGCGGAGGACAGACGCCCGCAGGCGGTCTGCCCCAGCTAACATTATAGCACAGGGGAGAAAGGCTCTTCGGGCGGCGCGGTGTCGCTGAGGGGAGGACGAGCTAGGACGGCGGCAGAACCAGGGGACGGTCGGCGCGCACTATCAGGCGGCGGTCGTACTGCCGGGTCTCGCTGTTGAACGTTCCGCAGCAGGTGATGAGGGTTATCACCTCGTTTGGCGTGGGCCCCACGATCTCCCCTATTGGAGCCTCACCGACCGGCAGGCACTCCAGCGCCGTGACCTGGTATACGTAGGCCGTCCCATCGTCCAGGAGCACCCCTATCACGTCGTCCTTCTCCAGATTTCGGAGCTCCCAGAAGACGGCCGGCCCCACGTCGTGGTAGTCCACGTGGCCGGAAAAGACGGCGTTCCCGCCGAACCCGGGCCGGGCACTGAAATCGTACCAGGCGACGTCGTAGGCGTTGCTCGGCGATTGCATTACGCCGTTGCCGTCTATGCCCAGCGTTACGATGGGGGCATCGACGTCTGCGTCGGGGATGATCAGCCTGGCGATCGGCGCATCGCTGGGAGTCGGCACGTTCGGCGGCAGGGGTGAAGGGGTAAGGGGCAGCGGCGTCTGCACCACCGAGCCGAAGCCGGTCACAGTCCCCGGCCCGCTGTATTGGAGGCCGCCGTTGCCGATGATGCCCATCGCCGATAGGCCGAACAGGACGCCGGCTGCCACCAGGGCCGCGAAGCCTAACGCCATGACGACGAGCGAGACCCTGTTCAGACGTCGTGATCTGAGGCGTGATGAGGAATAGAACTTCAACCTGGCCTGCTCCGCCGTTGCTAGAGTTTCTCTAGTTCTATTCTAGAGGAGTCCCTGGGGTGTGGCTAGAGGCTCGTTTCGCTCGCGGGGGCTACTCGATGCGTACGCCCCGCACCACCAGCCGGTGGCTGTACTGCCGGGTCGTGGCGTCGAAGGTCCCCTGGCAGGTGACGATGGTGATGGTCTCCTCTCCCGTCGCCGTGCAGTAGGAGGCGAAGTCGGTGCTCGGGCTTATCTGCTCGCTCCACTGCACCGAATAGCGCACAATGACCCCGTCCGGCAGGTACACTTCGATGATGTCGCCGGGCCCCAGCAGGCCGAGGTCCCAGAAGACGGCCGTGTAGTGGGGGTGGTAGTCCACGTGCCCCGAGAAGACGGCGTTGCCTCCGGAGCCGGGATAGCCGCCCATGCCCGCGAAGGCGGAGAAATCATACCACACCACGTCGAAGCGGCCGTTGGGCGGACCCATCACGCCGTCGTTGCCCATGACCCGGATGGTGACGGGCGCGTTGACGCCGATGTTCGGTATCACCATGCGCATGCCGCTGTCTGCCGCCGGGCCCGCCGAATCGTGGGTCGCGGCCGATGAGTCGGCGCCGGCGGCCTCTAGCGGCGCCTCGGGCGTGGGCGTAGGCGTGGCGGTGGCTGGTCGGGGAGTGCGGGTGGCCGTCGCCGCGGCTGTGGGAGAGGCGCTCTCCGCCACGACGTGGCTTGGGCTGGGAGACCACTGGCTGCCGCCATAGGCGATGAACAGCCACACCGCCATCCCGCAGACCGAGATGATGGCGGCGACCACAAAGGGGAAGGCTGCCAGAGGCGATAGATGAAAGCCTTTCGCCAGACCGCCGATGGGGATCATGGAGATCTGCCTAGCTCACTCGCACCGCCCAGACCACGCGCCGCTGGTCATAGGAGCGCGTAGCGGAGTCGAAGGTGCCGGCGCAGGTAATCATCGTCAGCGACTCCTGGGGGGTCGCCGCCACGATGTCGTTCCAGGAGGTGGAGGCGGGGTCCACTACTCGGTTCCACTCCACCGAGTAATGGTACTCGGAGCCATCACTCAAGCGGATGATAATCTCAGTTCCCGGCTCCAGCTTACGCAGGTCCCAGAAGACGGCGGGGCCGTAATCGTGGTAGTCGACGTGGCCGGAGAGAACCGTGTTCCCCCCTACGCCGGGCCTGCCGCCCATACCGGGAAGGGCGGAGAAGTCATACCAGGCCACGTCCTCTGGCCCGTCGGGGTTCTCCATGGTGCCGTCTGTCACGACTCTCATTGTGAGGGGGGCGTCCACCTCGATGCTGGGGATTATAAGGCGGTCGCCCTCTCCACCGGGCACGGGAGCGTCGGGGTTGGTGCCGGAGATCCCCGCCGTCTCCAGTCGTCGGGCCAACTCCTCCTCCGCCAACCTCTTGAGCTCGGTCAGCTTTTCCTGCAGGAGGCCGGCTGATAGGAAGTCGGCCGAAGAGGGTGTGGTGGTCGCTTTGCTGGCGGCCTTTTCTTCGCCTCCTCCGCCGGTGGCGGCAAGCACGCCAACCACCGCTCCTATCACTACGACGGCGACCAGCAGAGGGCCGCCGATAAGAACTGCCAGTCTTTGGCGGGGCTCCAGGGAGGCGAGCCACGCTGCTATTCGCTGTCTCCAGACAGAAAACTGCGATAGCCGCTTCCACCAGCCCCCCTCAGTCGATGGGCGCTCTGCACGTCGGCGGAAAGGATTGAACCTGTTCATGGCGAGCCTCGTGAAGTAAAGAGTTGGCCTTCATGCGTCGCTCTAGCCTATCTGTCTGCCGGCAGCCAGGCCAGATAGGCAGGTCTGTCACTATTGATTGTAGCGTTCGCTGTCCCAGGGTCAAGCGGCATCCGGCCC
>CAZSRY010000171.1:0-2922 GCA_964609475.1 uncultured Dehalococcoidia bacterium | reverse complement strand
ATCTGGCAGTCGGCGTACGCGGAGTACTACTCGACGCCCACCTACTGGCCGGACTTCGGCCCTGAGGAGATGGAGAAGGCGCTTCAGAGCTACAGCCAGCGGGAGCGGCGCTTTGGGGGGGTCGAACCGGGGGAGATGAGAGACAAGCCATCGAGTTAGGGCCAGGATTCGCAGGAAGCGGGGGCGGATGCTGAAGCTAAGGGTCGCTAGCGGGGTCGTCGGCGTTCCCCTTGTCGTCCTGCTGATCTGGGCCGGCGATCGCTGGTACACCGGCGCGGTGGCGGCGATCCTGTTCCTGGCCACGCTGGAGTTCCAGGCAGGACGCGGCGGCTGGCTGCGTCCCCTGGCGCTGATCGCCGCCGCCTTCTCCGCCGGCCTGGCGGTGGCGGCCCATGCCCGCGGCGAGTGGATGAGCTGGGTGGTCACCGCGCTCGTCCTGATCCCCCTCATATGGATCACCTTCCGCGGCGAGGTAGCCGAGGCCCTGCCCGACTGGCTGTGGGCCGTGGGCGGCGTGCTCTATCTGGGATGGCTGGGCAGCCATCTGGTGCTGCTCCGCGACCTGGGTGAGGGGCGCGACTGGGTCTATCTGGCCGTCTTCTCCACCTTCGCCACCGATACGTCGGCCTACTTCGTGGGTCGGGCCGTTGGGCGCCGTCCCCTGGCGCCGGCGATCAGCCCCGGCAAGACGGTGGAGGGCAGCGTCGGCGGCTTCGTCTTCGGGGCAGCGGCCGTGGTCCTCCTCAACTACTTCCTGGGCCTGCGCAAGGAGACCGCTCTCATCGTCCCCCTGGCCCTGCTGTTGCCGCTGGCAGCCCAGCTAGGCGACCTTGCCGAGTCCAGGCTGAAACGGAGCATGGAAATCAAGGACGCCGGCCAGATCCTCCCCGGCCACGGGGGTCTCATGGACCGCCTCGACAGCATCCTCCTCACAATCGTCGTGGTATACTACTACGTAAAGTGGGTACTTCCGTAGCAGGCCTTGTCGTACTCGGTTCCACGGGCTCCATAGGGCGTCAGACCCTCGATGTGGTGCGGGGGCTAGGCGACCGCTTTCGCGTGGTCGGCCTGGCCGCCGGCCGCAATGTCACCCTTCTTGAGGAGCAGGCGCGCGAGTTCTCGCCCCGTCTCATCTGCTACGAGGGAAACGAAATCCACCATAGAGACGTTGTAAGTATGAAGGGCGCTGCCCGGGCATCCATGGAGGAGATGGCCGCTCACCCGGACACGGACATGGTGGTGACGGCTACCGTGGGGCGGGCCGGCCTGTCGCCTACCCTGGCGGCCCTCGAGGCGGGCAAGGTGGTGGCCCTGGCCAACAAAGAGACCTTGGTCATGGCGGGCAAGGTGGTCACCCAAGCGGCCGCCCACGGCCGAGGCGAGCTAAGGCCTATCGATAGCGAGCACAGCGCCATCTGGCAGTGCCTGTGGGGCGAGAAGCGCTCCAACGTGAGCCGCCTCATTCTGACAGCGTCGGGCGGTGCCTTCCGGGACAAGAGCCTGGATGAGCTGCGACTGGTAACGCCGGAGCAGGCCCTGCGCCACCCCACCTGGCAGATGGGGCGCAAGATCACCGTAGATTCGGCCACCCTCCTCAATAAGGGGATGGAGGCGATCGAGGCGCGCTGGCTGTTCGGCGTGCCCTTCGAGAGGATCGAGATAGTGATGCATCGAGAGAGCATCGTCCACTCGCTGGTGGAGTTCAGCGACGGCTCAGTGAAGGCCCAGCTCGGCCTGCCGGACATGCGGCTGCCCATCCAGTGCGCCCTCTGCTATCCAGAGCGGCTGCCCCTGCCCTCCCTCCCCCGCCTGGACCTGAAGCAAACAGGGCCCCTGCACTTCGAGATGCTGGATCTGGAACGTTTCCCCTGCCTGGGACTGACGCTGGAGGCGGGACACCGCGGCGGCACGTATCCGGCGGTGCTGGCGGCCGCCGACGAGGTGGCGGTGGAGCACTTCCTGGCCGGCCGCATCGGGTTTATGGACATCCCGCGGCTCATCCAGGAGACGCTGGATGAGCACGACGGCGTGCGCGACCCCGGCCTGGGGGAGATCCTGGCCGCCGACGCCTGGGCGCGGGAGCGGGCTCAAGACCTGGTAAGGGCGAAGACGTGAACGCTATTCTCCAATCTCTCCTACCGTTCCTAGCGATCATCGTTTTCCTGATACTGGCCCACGAGATCGGGCACTTCACTGCCGCCAAGCTATCGGGGGTGCGAGTGCTGGAGTTCGGGGTGGGCTTTCCGCCTCGCCTGACCGCCTTTAAGCGTGGGGAGACGGAGTACTCGATAAACGCCCTGCCGCTGGGGGGATTCGTGCGCCTGCTGGGGGAGGAGGACCCCTCACATCCCCAAAGCCTGGCGGCAAAACCGAGGCCCATACGTCTGTTCGTCCTCTCGGCCGGCTCCTTCATGAACTTGCTGATGGCCATCGCCCTATTCACGATGGGCTTCATGATCCCCCGCGAGGTCTCCGTGGGACGCCCCATTATCAGCGAGGTGGTGCCGGGCGCTCCGGCAGAGGAGGCCGGCCTCAAGGCGGGCGACGTGATCTACAAGATCAACAACCGTGAGATCAAGAACGTTCAGGACGCCAGCTACAACATCCGCCTCAACCTGGGTGAGAGGATGACGTTCACGGTCAAGCGGGGCAGGGAGTTCCTCGAACTGGATGTGCGGGCACGTTGGGCTCCACCCGCAGATCAGGGGCCAACGGGGATCACAATAGCATCCCAATACCCGTTCACCGAGACCCAGTCCTATCCTCCCTGGGAGGCGCTCCGCCTGGGGACACGCTACACCTTCGATGCCCTGAAGATAGCCCGCAACGAGGTGATCTCTTGGTTCAAAGGGGCGAGCACCCCTCAGGTAGCGGGGCCCGTCGGCATCGCTCAGGCCACCGGCGAGGTGGTGGAGGAGGCGG
>CAZSRY010000170.1:0-2932 GCA_964609475.1 uncultured Dehalococcoidia bacterium | reverse complement strand
CTTCTCGATTTAACCACCTTAGCAGAGGGGAGTACTGCTTTCTTAACAGTACGCAAGTATCGAATGTGGGGGCTCGGTCGAAAGGCCGAGCTCTTTCCTTTGCGGGAGAGGTTCGGACGGCTGTACGAGGAGTATCAATGCGCAGCTTGAGCCGGTGGTCAGGACAGTATGTCGGCACCCCTCTACCCAGCATGCACGAGAATCGTCATTTCGCAAGCAGACAAGGAGATTGACCCAATTCGCAACCGGCAGTAGCATGTGGTTCAACGGAGGCAGCGCTCACCGCGCCGTCATCAAGCAGAGCCAAGAGAACCCACATCGCGGTTCTGGGCTTTCAGCGTCATCATCCGATATCCAGCCCCAAAATAGCGGGAGGAGACCATGCACAGGCTCACGCGACGGCGTCTTTTGAAGCTGGGTGCCGGTGCAGCTCTCGCCCTTGGCACACCGCAGATCCTGACGGGCTGCGGGAGCGAGGAAGAGACGACGGAGCCGACGGCGACGCTGGAGTCATCCCCCACGCCGGAGCCGTCTGCGACTCCTGCTTTAACCCCAACGCCGGAACCGTCCGCCCGCGTGGCGGCGATTCGGGGAAACGACCTCGACGCTATGGCACGCGAGGCCCTGGAGGCTGTGGGCGGGATCCAAAGGATCGTCAACCCGGGTGAGACGGTCTTCATCAAGCCGAACATGGTCACCCTCTTCTCGGCAGGTTCCTATAACCCGTTCCTCGCGGGCGAGTGCACCAAGCCAGAGATCCTTGTCGCCGTCGCCGAGGAATGCCTCAGGGCGGGCGCCGCCGAGGTCATCATCGGCGACGGTTCCCACATGCCGACCCTGGACTGGAGCCTGGCAACGACTCTGGACGGCTCGACGAATCTCGTTGTAGAGGCGGAGCGCCTCAGCTCGAAGCACGAGGGGAAGGTGACGCTGGCCTCCCTCGAGGCCGACTCTCCCGAGTGGGTAGAGGTCCCCTCTCGCACCTATCTCGGCAAGATCGCTATCTCCAGCCTTGTGGCCCAGGCCGACCGCGTGATCTCCATCCCTGTTCTCAAGACGCATTCATGGGCACAGCTTACGCTCTCGCTGAAGAACTTCGTTGGTGTCACGCCTCTGAACCGCTACGCCCAGTGGGTGCCAACCGACGATAGCGGGGGCTACTGGGACCGCGGCAAGGTCTTTGACCACAGCAGTCCGGAGGCGATTGCAGGGATCTATCTCGATATCGTCAACGCCGTGAAGCCGGACCTCGCCATCATCGATGCCTCCATCGGCGTCGAGGGTGACGGACCAGCCGTCGGCGAGGAAGCTGGCCGCACTGTGAACATGCGGGATCGTCTCGGCTCCTGGCTCCTCCTCGCCAGCACGGACCTGGTGGCGGCCGACGCGACGGCGGCGCGTGTCGTGAGCCACGAGGTCGCCGACGTGAAGCAGCTCGGCATGGCCTATTCCATGGGGCTCGGTGAGATCAGCGAGGAGTCAATTGAGATCGTAGGTGAAAGGCTCGACGACCTGCGCGTCCAGTGGTTGCCCGCCGAGCTCAGGCCAACGCCCCCTCCATCCTTCCCCGAAGGCCATCGACACGATCCGGCCCGGGCTCCAGCGTAGGTAGCCGAGCCTCGCATAGCCCATCACTCGAGAGAGGAATCCCCAAGGCCCCACATCGGTTTGCCAGCAGGCGATGCCTGAGGTCGCTGCATCGTCCGGCTGATCTACCCAGTTCTTCTTCTCCGGGATCGGCCTTCGATGCTCCGCGTCCCTGTCGACATCGCTCCAGATACGAATGGTTTTCTTGCCACCCCACAGGCACCCTGCGGCTAGTACCCATATTCCAAGAATGGTATCATGAGTTACTCTCAGAGTTGGGGTGCATCCGCCCCCTGAAAGGCTGGAGGAGCCAAGGAGGTTGTTTTGATGGAAGAGTACAAGCTGTTCATAGATGGCGAATTTGTCGACGCCCAAGACGGAAAGACCTTCGAAACGATCGACCCGGGGACCGGGCTTCCCTTCGCCACGGTCGCGCAGGCCGGAACGGCCGATGCGGAGGCGGCTATAGCAGCCGCCCGCAGGGCCTTTGACAAGGGAGAGTGGAGCGGCCTTGATATCCCCGCACGCATAGCGGTAATCCAGGATTTCGCAGACCAGATCTCCCAGCAGGGCGTGCGCCTGGTGGCAACCGAATGCATGGACGTAGGCCAGATCGTCAACTACGCCAAGATCATTGTCATGTGGGCCAGCCTGCTGTTGCGCAATCTATCCACCTACGCGGCCACGAAATTCCCATTGGAGGAGGAGATCCTGGCCTCAGGGAACGCGTTTGCGCCCGGACGTGAATTTGTCCTCAGGGAACCGGTCGGGGTATGCGTGGGAATCGTCCCCTGGAACTTCCCTACAGCTCTGGCCATGTGGAAGATCGCACCGGCCCTCATCATGGGAAACACCATAGTGGTGAAGCCGGCTTCGAACACCCCTCTCACTGCCCTTATCCTGGCCGAAGCTGCCAAGGCGGCGGGCATCCCCAAGGGGGTGTTCAACGTAATCCCCGGACCAGGAGGGGCGCTGGGCAATACCCTCTGCACCCACCCGGATGTGGACAAGATAGCCTTTACCGGCAGCACCGAAGTAGGACGCGAGATCATGAGGATGGCGTCCGATACGGTGAAAAGGGTGACGCTTGAGCTGGGCGGCAAGTCGGCCAATATCATCCTGGACGATGCAGAGATGGATCTGGCCGTGGAAGGCGCCTGCTTCGGCACCTTCCTCCACCAGGGACAGATATGCGAATCAGGCACGCGCGTCCTGGTTCCCTCAAAGATCTACGATGAGTTCATCGACAGGATGAAGAAGCGGGCGGAATCCTTCAGGATAGGATACCAACTGGATCCGACCTCCCACATGGGTCCCGTCGTCAGCAAGGAGCAGTTGGCCACGA
>CAZSRY010000169.1:0-3003 GCA_964609475.1 uncultured Dehalococcoidia bacterium | reverse complement strand
GAAGGAGCGGGGAGCCGGTACCTCGGGGAGCCCGTGCAGGGCGTCCACCAGCGTCGTGAGGCCGTCCAGCTTGCGCTGGCAGGCCGCGCAGGATTCCAGGTGCTCTTCCAGACGGCGACTCCGGCGGGGCGAAAGCCGCCCGTCCAGATAGGCGGAGAGCTCCCCTTCCCCTACCGGGTGTCGACGAAATCTGAGCCAGTCCAGCATGGTCGATTCCTAAGTCAAGACGGGACGCGGCGCAGTCCTTCCGCGCCCTCTCTATGTAGTATGACGAAACCGCCTGGGCAGAAGTTCCTCCCGCTCCAACAGGATGTGGCGCAGGCGGGCCCGCCCGCGGCTGATGCGCGATTTGACGGTGCCCAGGGATATCCCAAGCGCCTCGCTGATCTCCTCGTAGCTGAGGCCCTGCACATCGCACAGCACTACGGCCACCCTCTGGTCGAGGGGGAGCTTCATAAGGCCGTCCTGGATATGACGGTTCGTCTCGCGCCGCAGGGCCCATTCCTCCGGCGAGTCAGAGGTGTCGGGCGGCTCCAGGGGCCCGTCTATCGCCGCCGGCCCGGCATCCAGCGATACCTGCGGCCGGCGACGGCGGCGGCGCAGCTCATCGGTGCAGGCGTTGGTGGCGATCCGCAGGAGCCAGGCGCGGAAGCTGGCGCCCCGAAAGTGCTGGAGGTTGCGGTAGGCGGAGAGGAAGGCGTCCTGAGCGGCGTCCTCGGCCGCCTCGGGGGAGGCGAGCATCCGCAGACAGAGGTTGTAGACGCGACCCTGATACGCCTCTACCAGGGCATTAAAGGCCGCCAGGTCGCCCCGTCTGCTGCGGGCTACGAGCGGCTCGTCCTCAGCCTGATCCTGCAAGGCGGCCTCCCTGCCAGCCCTCCGGGTAGCCGATTGTCCCTTCGGGCTTGTCTGCGACTATCGGCAGAGCCATTCTACCAGAGGGCTCAACAACAGGCTTAAGGGCCAGAGGCGCTGATCCTGACGTCCGAAGATGTAACATCCGTGAGGTCCAGCAGTTGAGATCATGGGAGGGGATGCTGTAATCTGTATAGTAAGGCTATGGTAGACGATCCTTCGGAGGGTCTTCCCTCCAGCCCCAGGCCACCTGACAGCGACGAAGGGGTCAACGCTGCCCCGCCGTCCTCTCCTCAAGAGGCGGAGGCGGCCCCCGAATTCGTGTGGTCGACCGATACCAGTTCCCCCACCGCCTTCTCGCCCTGGGCGCCGTCAGGGAGCGCTCCCGCGGTCGCCGTCGAGGAGAGGCGGGCGCTGGGGAGGCAGTTGGGGCGGTTGGCTCGCGACCTGATAGAGACGGGCATCCTGGCCCTGCTCATCTTTCTGGCCGTGCGGGCGATGGTGCAGAACTTCCGCGTGGAGGGCTCCAGCATGCAGACCACCCTCCACGACGGGCAGTACATCCTGATAAACAAGGCTATCTACTTCAAGGCCAACCTGGGGTTCCTCGACTTCTTGCCCTTCTTTGATAGCGGCGACGACCCTAGTCAATACATTTTCCGCGCGCCGCGCCGGGGCGACGTCGTTGTCTTCCGCTTTCCCAACGACCCCAGCCGCGACTTCATCAAGCGCATCATCGCCGAGCCCGGGGAGACGGTGGAGATACGGGATGGGCTTGTGTTCATCGACGGCAGGGTCATAGAAGAGCCCTACATCACCAAGAGGCCCCACTACTCCTACGGGCCCGAGACGGTGCCGCCGAAGCACTACTTTGTGCTCGGCGACAATCGCAACAATAGCTACGACTCCCATGTCTGGGGTATGCTATCCGAGGACAACATCCTCGGCCAGGCCTGGATATCGTACTGGCCGTTCTCTTCCTTCGGGCTGCTGCCCAATCCAGACATAGAGCCCATGGGTACTGAAGGAGCAGAACCGTGAGCGAGGAGATACTGGACATCTTTCGCCAGGCGGGCGCCGTTCTGGAGGGACACTTCAAGCTCACCTCGGGACGTCATTCCGGCACCTACCTGGAGAAGTTCCAGGTGCTCCAGTATCCGGACTACACGGAGCGCCTGTGCCGCCTTATCGCCGACCACTTCCGTGAGAGCGGGGTGGAGCTGGTGGCAGGGCCCACGACGGGGGGGGTTATCCTCAGCTTTGAGGTGGCGCGTCATCTGGGGGTTCGGGGCATTTTCGCCGAGAGCGCCGATACGGGACGTCGCTTTCGAAGGGGCTTCGCTGTGAACGCGGGCGAGCGGGTGCTGGTGGTGGACGACGTTCTCACTACGGGGGGCAGCATCCGCGACGTGATAGAGGCGGTACGGGAGGCGGGAGGCGTCCCCATCGGCGTGGGGGTGCTGGTGGACCGCACAGGCGGTCAGGTGGACTTTGGGCTGCCGTTCTTCGCCTGTCTGGAGCTAGTCGTCCCCTCGTACGAGGCTTCGGAGTGTCCCTTGTGCGGGCAGGGGGTGCCGCTGACGGAGAGGTAGCGGCTCAGTATAGGGGTGGTGATTGGTGCTCTCTGCGGGTTAAAACCCGCAGCTTTTCTATCCAAGAGGCTGGGGGTTTCGACCCTCAGGCCGCCAATCCCTAGGGTTTGACAGGTCTTTGGGCGTCGCCTATATTGGCTTAGGCGGGCCGTTAGCTCAGCGGCAGAGCTCCGGACTTTTAATCCGGGAGTCGTGGGTTCGAATCCCACACGGCCCTCCAGATTTCAGAATCGAATTCCCTTCTCTAACGCCCCAATTCGCCGCGATTGCGATGCTTTGACAGCAACCCCCACAGACACAAACGGACGATAGCGGACAGTCACTGACTTGACTCCCGTTGAGAAAATTCGGTAGTCGAAGCTGTCAGAGGGAAAGGAGATCGTCGACGGCCGCGGCTGCCTGCCTTTGCAGGGTCGGTGTCACGTGGCTGTAGAGGTCGAGGGTGATGTTGATCTGGCTGTGGCCCAGCATCTCGGAGACGATCTTCGGGTGCACCTGTGGGGAGGCAATATTCCATCCGTATCTGGACGCCACCCTGACGAACCCTCTGCGTGCC
>CAZSRY010000168.1:0-3041 GCA_964609475.1 uncultured Dehalococcoidia bacterium | reverse complement strand
AGAAGTGGAGCGTCGTCGGGCTGCTGCACGACTTCGACTACGAGGTCCACCCCACTCTCGACGAGCATCCTCAGGAGGGGGCCAAGATACTGCGTGAGCGGGGCGTGCCGGAGGAGATCATCCGGGCCGTCCTCAGCCACGCCGACCACCTGGGCCTCTCCCGCGACACGCTCATGGAGAAGACGCTGTACGCGGTCGATGAGCTGTCGGGGTTTGTTATCGCCGTGGCGCTGGTGCGGCCGAGCAAGAGCATCCTCGACGTGGAGCCCAAGTCGGTGCGCAAGAAGATGAAGGACAAGGCCTTCGCCCGCGCCGTCAACCGGGACGACATTGTCAACGGCGCCGAGAGCCTGGGGGTGGATCTAGGCGAGCATATCGGGGAGGTCATCGAGGCTTTGAAAGGCGTCGCCGACGAGCTGGGCCTGCGGGGAAGCGCCTAGAGCAGACCGACAGCGGGCACGCTAGTCCTCGGGAAGGTCGGCCTCGCGGCTCGCCGCCACCAGTCCTAGCGTGGAAACGAGCAGGGCGCAGACCATGATGACGGCCGAGGTCATGCACCAGATGCAGACGGCCTCGATGACGAAGAACTCCAGATAGGTCAGGTAGGCGGAGTAGGCGGTGCCACCCAGGCTCATACCCCAGATGATAAGGAGCGGCCAGTAGTCGGCGTCCTCGCCGACGTAGAGCCAGAAAGCGACCGCACCAAGGATAGCCACGTACCCCATCAGGCCGAGAAAGGCGACGGGCATCTCTCCGATGTAGGCGTACTCGCTCTCGGCCACCAGGTCGCAGCTACCCATGCCGGCGCAGGCGACGGACTGGTTGAACCAGTGGGTATAGGTAAGGTATGCAGCTACGCCAATGCCGGCGAGGGAAAGAACGATGATGAGGCCGGGCACGGCCCACCAGGATTGCCAGCTCAGCGAAGGACGTTCATTCTCTGTCCCCGCCTCTCTCTCTACCTCCGCCTCACTCATTGCACCTTTTCTAGCTCTTCCTCTATCGCCTGCTTGAAGGTCTCATAGGGATAGGCGCCAACGATCTTCGTGCGGTCGGAGTAAGGGACGCTGTCCGACGCCATCTCCTCCGTGCTGCCGATGAAGAACGTGGGCGTGGATGTGATGCCCGCCTCAGCCACCTCCATCGTCTCGTCCACGACCGCCTCCTCGTACTTGTGCGAGTCGAGGCAGGCATTGAAGGATTCCGCATCCAGGCCGAGCTGGGCGGCGTAGTCCTTCAGTTTGTCTAGCTGATAGGCTCCCTTGTATTGATTGACGAAGAGCAGGTCGTGATAGTCCCAGTAACGGTCCTGATCGCCGGCGCAGGCGCAGCCCTCCGCCGCCCACAGAGGCTCTCCCTCCGTAGCCATCGGATGAAGCTCAAACCTCAGAAAACCGGGCTCGACGAAGTCCTTCTCGATCAGGGGAGCAGTCTCCTTGGCAAAACTCCCACAGTGACCACAGTAATAGCTAAAGTACTCTATTATGGTCAGCGGCGCATCGGGCTCACCGAGGACACACCCCTCCTGGTAACATGCATCATGGACGTCAGGCGTAGTCACAGCAGCGCTGGAACCGCCATCGTCATCCCGGAGCGCGTTGCCGATCAGGATAGCGCCCAGCACAACGACCACGGCAGCGACGCCGACCACTCCCACTGGCGCCCACGGGACCCGCCTACGCCGCGCGGCGGCACGCTTCTTATTGGCCCTCTTCGGTTGCATCAAGATCCCTCCCGGCCTCGGATGGATGGGGCGGTGAGCAGTGACCGCACTCCATGCACCCGATAGCTATAACGATTTGGGATATCGAACGTGACTGCCGTTCCGACGAAGACCGACCGTAGACGCAGCCGGTGATCATATTCTACCACTCCGCTTGGCCTTGCGTCCCCCCTTGACCGGCGGCTGCTGGTCGGCCGCCTCCTCCTGCAAGAAGTCGATGACGGCACGGGCCGCCTCATCAGGCTGCTCCTCCGGAACCAGGTGGCCCGCCCTCTCGATGATCAGCAGTCGCGAGTCGGGGATGAGCCCCTGGAGATGCCGGCCGCGCGAGGGCGGCAGCCAGCGATCGCCCTCACCCCAGATGATAAGGGTAGGCTGCCTGATAGTGGAAGGGTCGAGGGGCGGGTCGTTCTTGCGGTCGACGAGGAGGCTCCCCAGCGAGCGTAGGTGACCACGAATGTGAGTGGGGGCGAGGTAGCCCTCCATCACCTCCGGCGTGACGTAGGCGGGGTCGTAGCAGGCACTGCGCAACGACATCCGGCGGAACCATCGATTCCGGAGGGTGAGTGCAGCCACCACGGGCAGAAATGGGCGGATGAGGCGGGCGCCGCGGATGCCACGGCGCGTCTCGCGGTCGGAGGCGCTGGACACAAGGACGAGCCGTCGCACGCGCTCAGGGAAGGCCACGGCCAGGTGCATGGCTACGGCACCGCCCAGGGAATGACCGAGCACGAAGGCCCGCTCTATGCCGACGGCATCCAGGAAATCCCTGGCGAGGCGCGCGTGGGCGAGCAGCGAATAGTCGCCGGCGGCGGTTCGCTCCGAGAAGCCGAAGCCCTTCATGTCAAGGGCGAGGACGCGGAAGTGCGCGGCGAGGTGGGGGATGAGGCGCCGGAAGCTGAAGGTGGAGGCGCCCACGCCGTGCAGGAGGAGGAGAGCCGGTCCCTCGCCGGCATCGACATAGTGCAGCTCAACGTCCCCTACCCGGATCAGCCGGCCCGGCTTCTCGACCTCCGCCAGCTCCAGGTCCTCCCAACGACGGACGACGCGGCGGGAGTAGCTCCACACCGCGCCCAACGCGCCGATGGTGGCTAGAAAAGCGACTCGCCTTCTGGATGGCATACCAACTCCCAGCGCTGCTGGCCGATGCTGAGGACTCGTCTGTGCAAGGTGGGTGTTATGTCAATCAACCAGCGGCGCTACTCCTGGGCCGCAGAGATCTCCTGCTCCACGTCCTCGAGTCTCTCCTCGACCTCGGCCAACCTTTCTCCCACGGACCGACGACGACGCCTCGTCAACGCGATGGTCATTGCCACGA
>CAZSRY010000167.1:0-3128 GCA_964609475.1 uncultured Dehalococcoidia bacterium | reverse complement strand
GACGCTGGTGGACGCCCTGCACGGGCTCCCCGAGGTACCGGCTCCCCGCTCCTTCGCTCTCAGCCCGGAGCAGGCCGCACCTGCCCCTCTACCGCTGAGACGGCTCTACCCGGCCCTCCGCAATGCGGCGGCAGCGGCCATGCTCCTCCTGTTCGTCTCCATCGCCGCCGACCTCTTCCTCCAGTTTCACGCCGAGCCCGGCCAGCCTGAGGCGGGAATGCTCGCTGCCCAGCGGAATGGGGAGCTCCTGTCGCCCGACATCCAGGGTGGCGCTCTGGCGGAGGGGCAGACGGACGAGGCTGAGGCCTTTGAGGAGAAGGAGGCCGTGCCCCTTCCGGCGATGCCGGGAGAGGCCACCCCTGACAGCGGCGTCTCGCCCTCCGCCGAGGAGGCTGCGCCCTCGGCTACGGCAGAGCTTGCCACGCCGGAGGCGTCCCAACCGGCTGAGGCCGTCGAAGAAGAGGAGGGAGACCGCATCTGGCTGCGCGCCCTTGAGGGCGCTCTCGGCGTCATAGCCCTGGGGTTCGTCGCCGCGGCCTTCTGGGCGCGACGGCGGCAGCGGCCTGCCTGAGCGACCCCGATCGGCAGGATCGAGCCGTACCGGGGATATCTAGCTCGAAGGAGATGATGATCATGACTAGACCCGTGGTAGTTCTATCGACGCTGGGCCTGCTGCTCCTGGCGCTCCTCGCCACCGCCTGCGAGGGGGACGAGATCACCGTCGCCAGCCAGCAGGGCGAGGCTCAGGGCATCAGCGTCAGCGGTGAAGGTAACGCCTTTGGCGCGCCTGACCTGGCTGTCCTGACCCTGGGAGTCTCCGCCCTGGAGCCTTCTGTGAAGGAGGCGCGCGACCAGGCGGCCTCAGCCATGGAGAAAGTCGTCGACTCTCTGAAGGACAACGGCGTGGATGAAAAGGACATCCAGAGCACGCGGTTCAGCATCCAGCCCGAGTACGACTACACGCGCGATGGCCAGGAGCTGCTCGGCTACCGGGTGACCAACATCGTCACAGCCAAGGTGCGCGACATCGACAGCACGGGCGAGGCCCTTGACGACGCTGTCGCCGCCGGTGGCGACCTGACCGAGGTGCAGGGCATCAGCTTCACCATCGAGGAGCCGGACGCGCTTCAGGACGAGGCCCGCGAGGAGGCGATGGAAGACGCCAAGGTCAAGGCCGAACGCCTGGCGGAGCTGGCCGGCGTGAAGCTGGGCAAGCCCATCTCCATCCGCGAATACAGCAACGCGCCGCCGGTCTCCTATGAGCGGGCCCCAATGCCTCTCGGGGAGGCGGAGGATGTGGCCACCCCCATCGAGGCGGGAGAACTGGAGGTGGCCCTCAGCATCGACATCGTCTACGTCATCGAGTAGCCTGTGCGCCTGGGTCATCCCCCGCGGTCGCCGTCGGCTCGTTCCCCTCGTCGTGCCCGAGGCTGAAGGGCGGGTACTCGTCGTGAAGCAGCAGCATGTAGGCTTCGACCCTCAGCAGCCACCTCATGACACCCTCGCCGAACTGCCAGAGGCCGTCGGGGTAGCGGCCGCTGAAGAGCACTGCGAACCAGCCGATGATCGCCGTGACCACCCAGGCGATCATGATGAACAGCAGCACGATGACCTGCGGGATGATCAGGAAGATGCGAAACCCCACCGTCCAGCGGTTCCTGCCCTCGATGACGGCGGGGAATTCGGCTGAGACCGGGTAGTCTTCGTCGCCGAAGGGTGGATAATCGTCGCGCAGGAGCGCCTCATAGGCCAGGGCGCGCGCCCGCCAGCGGAGGTAGAACTGCTGCAGGCTCAATATCCCCTGGTTCGCCCGCCCCGTGAACACGATGATGAACCAGTTGATGAACGCCGCCACTGCGGCTACCGTTCCCAAAACGCCGGTGCGGTCGCTGCCCGCGCCGACGCCGACGCCGGGGCCTCCCACCAGGAGAATATGGGGAATTGCCAGTATCGGCCGGAAGGCGACCGTCAGCCGCTTGCGCGCTCCTTCGGGCTGTTCAACGTGGTAGGCTACGGGATAGCCGCTCACGACGTCCTCCTTTCGACTACATGTGCCGCCGCCGGGCGCTGCCGATCCGTAGTCTGCACGTGGGCCGGCGGCCTGTCAAGAGCGAGACTCACATCCTACGCCGACCGAGCCAGCCTCTGCTCTGGGCGGCAGCGATCTTGGGACACCTGCACATGGTATGAGCGTGTCTCCTGATCCTGTGCCACGCGGCGCGCTGTCCAGCGGAAGAAGGGGGAGTGCAGAGGGGGAATCCCCCTCTGCCGGGGGTTTGGGGGTGTCCCCCAAGTTCAATCCTCCTCTGGGTGGGTGGGTGGGATAGTACCACACAGCTTGTGCAGCATTCCCCTGAGGCTGCCCCTTCTTGTTCTGTAAAGTCTGGCTCCTTGAGCAGGCACCGTATCGCCAGTGTAATGGGCGAGCACAATGCCTTGACAGCCCCTGACCCCTCAGGTAACATATCTGGTGGGCGGTGTTTCCCTGTTTGCCGCCAGGCAAGCCGAGCGCCGTCTAACCCAGCGACAGGGGGCTATGCCGAAATACATATTCGTTACAGGCGGAGTCGTTAGCTCCGTCGGCAAGGGCATAACCACAGCGGCTATTGGCCGCATCCTCAAGAGCCGCAATATCTCTGTCTCCATCCAGAAGCTCGACCCCTACCTCAACGTCGACCCCGGCACTATGTCGCCCTATCAGCACGGCGAGGTATTCGTCACCAGCGACGGCGCGGAGACCGACCTCGACCTCGGCCACTACGAGCGCTTCATCGATGAGGACCTCACCGGCCTCAGCTCCGTCACCACCGGCCAGATATATCAGGCCGTCATCCGGAAGGAGCGGCGCGGCGACTTCCTGGGCGGGACCATACAGGCCATCCCCCACATCACCGGCGAGATCAAGAACCGCATCCGCGAGGTGGCGCGCACCAGTGGCGCCAGCGTCATCATCGTCGAGGTAGGCGGCACCGTGGGCGACATCGAAGGCGAGCCCTTCCTGGAGGCGATCCGCCAGATGCGCAAAGAGGAGGCGCGGGAAGACACGCTGGCCATCCACGTGACCCTGCTGCCCTTCATCGGCTCCACCGGCGAGATCAAGACCAAGCCCACCCAGCACAGCGTCCGCG
>CAZSRY010000166.1:0-3138 GCA_964609475.1 uncultured Dehalococcoidia bacterium | reverse complement strand
AGACGCCGATCGCCACGGCGATCGCCAGCTCGAAGTTGTTGCTCGCCGCCGTGAACGATAGCGTCGCCGTCTCCGCGTAGCGGAAGCGCAGCCGCCACGACATCAGGAACGAGACGCTGAACATGATGAGGAAGTACAGCAGCAGGGGCGCGGCGATCCGGAGTACGTCCAGGGGGACGTCGAGGATGTACTCGCCCTTGAGCGCGAACATCACGACAATGGTGAACAGCAGGCCGATGATGGCCGTGGGGCCCAGGCGGGGCATCAGCACGCCCTCGTACCAATCGCGGCCCCGGCGTCGGATGCCGACGTAGCGGGTGATCATGCCTGCCACCAGCGGGATGCCCAGGAAGATAAGGACGCTCTTCGCCACCTCCCAGAAGCTGATGTGCACTTCCTGGCCGCCGCCGAACCAGGAGCTGGCGACGCTGACGAAGAACCAGGCGTACAGCGAGTAGAAGAGCACCTGGAAGACGGAGTTGAGGGCCACCAGCACCGCCGCGTACTCGTTGTCGCCCTCCGCCAGCATGTTCCAGATGAGCACCATGGCGATGCAGCGGGCCAGCCCCACGATGATCAGCCCCGTGCGGTACTCCGGCTGGTCGGGCAGGAGGAGCCAGGCCAGGGCGAACATGATAACCGGGCCGACCAGCCAGTTCAGGGTCAGCGATACCCCGAACATCTTCCAGGCCGTCGCCACCTTGCCCAGCTCCTCGTAGCGCACCTTGGCCAGGACGGGGTACATCATCCACAGGAGGCCGACGGCGATGGGGAAGGAGACGGTGCCGATGCGCGCCGAGTCGATGGCGTCGGCGACATCGGGGAAGAGCTTGCCCAGCCCTACCCCGAAGGCCATCGTCAGGATTATCCAGAGAGCGAGAAACCGGTCGAGCAGCGATAGCCTGCCAGCGACGCCTCTGCCCTCTACAGCGGCCACGCTCTCGACTGCCATTCCCGATTCCCTCTCGGCTGCCGTCAACTGTATCCCGCCCGTTGCCGCCGCAACTGCTGGAGGAGCATGTTCAGGTCGCGCCTTTCCATGAAGTGGATGGCATCCTGCGGGCATATCTTGGTGCATCTGGAGCACCCGACCAGGCAGTTGAGGGGACGGGCCACCTCCAGCTTGCCCTCCACCGCCTCAAACACGTCGTAGGGGCAGAAGTCCAGGCACTTCAGACAGTCGTCGCAGCGCTCAGGGTTGATTATGGGGAACCACGGTATCTCCCCCCGCGGGACCCCCTGGTACATCGGGCTCATCTCTGACGTTCACCCCTTGCTGGGCGGCGGCGATTCATAGCATCGTCGGCTGATATGATTTCCCACCAGAAAGGGCTAGCGGCCCCGCAGCCGACACACCTGCTCGGCCCGCCGCCGGTCCGCGGGCGATGGCTGCACGTCGAGCAGGGCCGCCAGGCGGTCGCGCAGGGCGGCTGCCGCCTCACGGTTCGCCCGGTAGAATATCCAGCGGCCGTCCTCCTCATCGCGGCGGCCGTCGACCAGGCCCGCCCGCCGCAGCGCCGCCAGATGATTGGAGACCAGGCTCTGCGAGAGGCCCAGTATGTCCTCGATCTCACACACGCAGAGCTCGGCCTTCGTCAGGAGGGTGAAGATACGCAGGCGGGTATCATCGCCGAGGAGGCGAAGGTAGCGGGCCAGGCCCGCCTCGCCCGCCCTGTCGCGGTTGTCCGTCCCCGTAGAAGCGCTGGATACATGAGCCATCATTAATATATTATCCCCTTCTGACGGGTCAGTCAATCTCACGTGTCTCCTGCCGAATACACCCGGCTACCTGCCTAACGTCAGGCAGGCTTGCTTGACCGCCCGTTACGTCAACCCTTAGAATGAATCTGTCAGCGAGCACATTGTCGGTGGGCCCCGACGTGTCGGGGCGCCTTTTTCTGACGGGCTATGATCACCATCGGCCTCACCGGCGGCATCGGCAGCGGCAAGACCATTGTCGCCGAGATGCTCGTCGAGAAGGGTGCCGCCCTCGTCAGCGCCGACGTGGTAGGGCATCGCTCCTATCGCAGGGGGACGGCCGTCTACGAGCGCGTCGTCGCCGAGTTCGGCCGCGACGTCTTGGATGCGGACGGTGGGATCGACCGTCAGAGACTGGGGCAGAAGGTCTTCGCCGACGCGGAGGCCCGCGAGCGGCTGAACGCCATCGTCTGGCCGGCGATGGCCCGTATGATGGCGCAGGAGATCGAGGAGCTGCGAGCTCAAAAGACCGCCGTCGCCGTTCTGGAGGCGGCCCTCCTCATCGAGGCCAACTGGCTGCCCCTGGCCGATGAGGTCTGGCTTGTGACGGCGTCCCCGGAGGTGGCCCAGCAGCGGCTTGTGGAGAGCAAGGGACTGACGCCCGAGCAGGCAGAGGCGCGGATCCGCAGCCAACTGAGCAATGAGGAGCGCAAGAGCCACGCCGCCGTGGTCATCGAGAACGACGGCACCATCGAGGCCCTCCGCAAGCGGGTGGAGGAACTTTGGAACCAGCTCCAGCGTCGAATAGCCAGAGCAGGGCCGCCAACCAGACGGGAGTCTGAGGTGAAATAGCAGTGACTGAACAAGGCACGCAGGTCGAGGGTGGCTACCGTCAGTACGCCATCGAGGAGTACTACGCTGTAGACGAGCCCTTCTACCTGCCCATCAGTGACGAGGTTGCCCTCTTCACCGCCGCCTTCGAGCAACAGATACCGGTCCTCCTGAAGGGCCCCACCGGCTGCGGCAAGACCCGTTTCATCGAGTACATGGCCTGGAAGCTGGGGCGTCCCCTCACCATCATCAAGGACGTCGGCAAGGGCGGTCGCGACGATATGCCTCACGGCCTTCCCCTGGTGACCGTCGCCTGCCATGAGGACCTCACCGCCAGCGACCTCGTGGGGCGCTACCTGCTGGAGGGCGATACCACCCGCTGGATCGACGGCCCCCTCACCCGCGCCGTCAAGGCCGGTGCCATATGCTACCTGGACGAGGTGGTGGAGGCCCGCAAGGACACCACCGTCCTCATCCACCCTCTCACCGACCACCGTCGCATCCTGCCCATAGAGAAGCGGGGCCAGATAGCGGAGGCGGCCCCCGGCTTCCTTCTCGTCATCTCCTACAACCCCGGCTACCAGAGCGCCCTCAAGGACCTCAAGCACA
>CAZSRY010000165.1:0-3216 GCA_964609475.1 uncultured Dehalococcoidia bacterium | reverse complement strand
AGGGAGCTGGCGCTGCGGGGCGCCCAGATGATCATCCTTCCCACGGCCTGGCCTCAGGAGAGGGGCTTCCTGTACGACATCTTCGACCGCGCGCGGGCGTCGGAGAACGAGTGCTGGTTCCTCTCCGCCGATCAGGTGGGCACCTGCGACCAGGGACAAGCCACGTATTACGGTCACAGCCGCATCATCGACCCGCTGGGAAAGGTGCTGGCCGACACGGGCGACGAGGAAGGGCTGGCCACAGCGGAGGTGCCGGCGGATTCGCTGCAGAGGCGGCAGTGGGGGCACATCAACGTTTTCCGCGACCGTCGCCCCGAGACCTACACGACGCTCGCAAACGAGGAGGTATACCACGCCTCCACAGAGACACGGTCTCCCAAGGGCGGCGACAAGATAAAGCCTTCACGGAAGGCGCCTCGGCGAAGGGATCGTGGTGGCCGCCGATAGCGTCGGGCCTTGCTGTGGGCTAGAATAGCGGCGGAAGCAGCGGCAAGGATGTCGCTCCTCTCCTGCTCTGGAAATGGGGGTGCCAGTTGTCGATAGAGGTCAGGCTTCTCGACCACAGCCGCGACCCGATCCGCTCTCTGTACGTCGCCTATCGCACGGCGTACTCGTCGCTGCGGCCGACGGAGATCGTGGAGCGCATCGAGGGGGAGCGGATCACGCGGGAGCAGATGCTGGAGTTCATCGAGAAGCGGCTGGAGACGGGGCACTCGTCGCCGCTGGAGCAGGTGTGGTTCGAGTTCGCCATCTCGGGGGTGAGCCGGGCGTTCAGCCATCAGTTCGTGCGCCACCGGATCGGCATCAGCTTCGAGCAGCAGAGCCAGCGCTATGTGGCCTTCAAGGGCGGCCAGTTCCCGCACACGCTGCCGGAGACGATCCGCAAGGCGGGACTGGAAGACAAGCTGGAGCACGCGTTCGCCGACCTGGGGCGGCTCTACCAGGAGATGCTGGACGCCGGCGTTCCCGCCGAGGACGCGCGCTTCCTCATCCCCAGCGCAGCGCAGACGAACTTCAAGATCACGGTCAACCTCCAGGCGCTGCTGCACATCTGCGACCTGCGGCTGTGCACTCGCGCGCAGTGGGAGTTCCGCAGAGTGGCGTCGCTGCTGCGGGCGGAGGTGAACCGCCCCTTCCCGGAGCTGGCGCGCTACCTCCAGCCGAAGTGCGGGGAGCGCCGGATGGGGTACTGCGACGAGTCGTACGAGGACTGGCAGAGGTGCCCCATCGGGAAGAAGCGGCCGCACAAGCGGGAGCTGTTCGCGCTCTACGAGTCGCATCGCAAGGGGGAGCTGGCGTCGCTGGGGGACGAGGACTACCGGCTCATCGAGGGGGAGGCGGAGGTTAAGGAGCGCGAGGAGGGGTACTGAGGGACGCGAGGCCTGCGCACGACCCTGTTTTGTGCTTGACAAGCGCGTCAGGGATGGTATACTGACGACGCTGGTGCTTCATTTCTGGAATCCCCGTTGAGGAATATCCCGCCGTCCGGAGGTCCATGATGCGTGTCGGAAGCGTGATGCGATTGGTTGTGTTGGCGGTGCTGGCAGTGGCGGTAACGGGAGGAGGAGCATCCGCCTCGCCGGGGGTCACCACACGCGTAAGCGTGGATAGCGCTGGGAACCAGGGGAACGGCAAGAGCTTCGACGCAGCCATAAGCGCGGATGGCCGGTACGTCGCCTTCGCGTCTTGGGCTTCCAACTTAGTACCGGGAGACACCAACACGTGCTCTTGGTATACATACTACCCTGGCATGTGCCCAGACGTTTTTGTTCACGACACCCAGACAGGGGAGACCGCGCGGGTAAGCGTGGACAGCGCAGGCAACCAGGCGAACGGTGAAAGTGCATACTACGGATTCGATATCAGCGCTGATGGCCGTTACATCGCGTTCCAATCTTATGCCTCAAACCTAGTTGCCGAGGATACCAACGGCTTCGGAGACATCTTCGTCCATGACCGCCAGACGGGAGAGACCACACGGGTGAGCGTGAATAGCGCGAGTGAGGAGGGCAACGGTAACGCAAGGTATCCCGCCCTCAGCGCCGATGGTCGCTACGTTGCCTTCTATTCCACATCATCGAACTTGGTCCCAGGGGACACCAACGGCCGCTATGATGCCTTCGTTCATGATCGTGAGATGGGGGAGACGACACGGGTGAGCGTGGATAGCGCCGGCAACGAGGCAAACGACTGGAGCGGCTACAAGGGGCTTGACATAAGCGCTGATGGCCGCTATGTCGCCTTCGAGTCCTTTGCCTCGAACCTAGTGCCCGGGGATACCAATGGCTACTGGGATATTTTCGTGCACGACTGCCAAACCGGGGAGACCACGCGGGTAAGTGTGGATAGCGCGGGCAACCAGGCGAATGAGTATGCTAGCTACCTTCCGTCAATAAGCGTCGATGGCCGCTTCCTTGCCTTTGAGTCCACCGCCTCTAACCTGGTGCCTGGAGACACCAACGGAACTCACGATGTCTTTGTGCACGACCGCCGGACGGGAGAGACCACGCGGGTCAGCGTGGATAGCGCTGGCAATCAGGGGTGGAGCAGCAGTGGATACCGAGGGGTTGCCATTAGCGCGGATGGCCGCTTCATCGCCTTCGAGTCCTTCTCCTCAAACTTGGTGCCGAAGGACTCGAATGGCTGCTCAGATGTCCTTGTGCATGATCGCCAGACGGGGGAAACCACGCGGGTTAGCGTCGATAGCGCTGGCAATCAGGGCGACCACAGCAGCTACTACCCTGCCATTAGTGCAGACGGACGTTACATCGCGTTCGAGTCACGTGCCACCAACCTGGTTCCCGGGGACACCAATGATGCGTGTGACGTCTTCATCCACGACCAGGGGCCATTAGGGCCCACACCCACGCCAACCAACACGGCCACGCCTACGCCCACGACCCCACCAGGTGTCGGCGGAACCGTCAAACTCCCGCCCGGCATAACCGCCAGTGAGTCTGCCACCCCTGCCGATGGATCTAGCCCATCGGCCAACCACATCGCGCTGGCAGGAGCGACGGCGGTCGTCGTGCTGGCGGCGGGCGGCTGGTACGCCAGGAGGCGGTGGCTGAGGTAGGCGCGCTCTCTTCGATAAGCGACACGTAGAACGGTAGGTCAGGGCTCCGGCTCTGGCCTATCGGCTTCTGAGGGCTCGGGTGAGCCCCTGCCCAGGGAGAGGACGTCGCGGAGGCTGAGCTTGAGCATCCAGACGGCGAT
>CAZSRY010000164.1:0-3286 GCA_964609475.1 uncultured Dehalococcoidia bacterium | reverse complement strand
AACTTCGGCTGGCACAGCGGCGATGAGATCCGGCGGGGCTTCATCCTCACCCTCTGGAACACCTACTCCTTCTTCATAACCTATGCCAGCATCGACCGTTTCGATCCCGGCGCGGCCACAGAGGGCGCCGTCCCTACCGAGTTGGACCGCTGGATCCTGTCGGGTTTGAACCAGCTCATCGACGATGTCACCGCCGCCCTTGAGGAGTCCGACTCCCTGACGGCGACCCGCCGCATCGAGGCCTTCGTGGAGGACCTGTCGAACTGGTACGTGAGGCGCAGTCGCCGTCGCTTCTGGAAGAGCGAGGACGACGCCGACAAAAGGGCTGCCTATCAGACGCTCTACGCCTGCCTGGTGACTCTGAGCAAGCTCCTGGCGCCCTTCCTGCCCTTCCTATCCGAGGAGATGTACCAGAACCTGGTCCGTTCGCACGATGCGAGCGCCGCCGAGAGCGTGCACCTCTGCGACTGGCCCCAGCCTGA
The DNA here is from genome assembly GCA_964609475.1 of uncultured Dehalococcoidia bacterium. Classification (GTDB taxonomy): domain Bacteria; phylum Chloroflexota; class Dehalococcoidia; order DSTF01; family JALHUB01; genus CAZSRY01. Next base: position 2,804 of record CAZSRY010000164.1, on the reverse strand, counting down.
CCTATCGCTGGTGGACGAGCGGCTGGAGGAGGAGACACGGCTGGTCATGAAGATGGCGAGCCTGGGGCGCGCCGCCCGCAGCAAGGCGGGAATCAAGGTACGCCATCCCTTGGCGCGAGCATACGTCAAGGTGCGCGCCTCGGCGGAGCAGCGTGCTCTAAGACATCTAGAGGGTCAGGTTCTGGAGGAGCTTAACGTCAAGGAGTTGGTGTTTGTAGAAAACGAGGGTGAATTCGTTATCTACCAGGTGAAGCCTAACGCTGCGCTCCTTGGCCCCAAGTACGGCCCTGAGCTTGCGGATATCGAGAGGGGACTGCAAGCCCTGGAGCCGAGGGCGGCGGCGGAGACGGTGGCTCAGGGCGCGCCGGTGATGGTTGGAGAGTGGTCACTGGAGCCAGAGGAGGTGCAGATAAGCGCCCTCGACAGGGAAGGCTTCTGCACCGCCCAGGAGGTAGGCTATGCCGTCACGATCGCTACAGAGGTCACACCGGAGTTGGCCGACGAGGGACTGGCACGAGAGTTAGTGCACCGCCTTCAGACGATGCGCCGCAACGCTAGCTTCGACATCGCCGACCGCATAATCACCTACTATCAGGGCGGAGAGGAGACCCGCCGCGTGATGAGCAGCTTCGCCGACTACGTGTGCCAGGAGACGCTATCGCACGATCTGGTGGAGGGAGAGCCACCCGCCGACGCCCATCAGGAGGAGCACACCGTCGACGGACACCGCGTGCGCCTGGCGGTGCGCCGGGCATAGGCAGCCCAACTGTCAATATCAGGCAGGGCCGCACCTTGGCTGCGACCCTGCCTTCGTATTCACCCTCCCACCTGAGGCCCTATTCCGTGTAGTAGATCTTTATCGGTACCCACTCCAGATAGAAGGTTCGGGTCCCAGAACTGTTGCAGATTACCTTCACCCTGAAGTTGTCGTTGCTCAGCTCGTCCACCTCCCAATCTCTCCCCCAGGTATCCGAACCACCTCCCAGGATAACATCGTGCTCGTCTGTCGTTTCCTCATCGTCGCTCTTGGCGTCGGTCCAAGTGGTACCGCCGTCCCAGGAGAGCTCCACGTCTATGCTGTTGTCACCGTCGGCGCTGTCTAGGAACCAGTCCAGGCGCACACCTATGCCCTCGATGTCGGCGTCATCAGGGATGTCCACGCCGTAGTCGTAGTAGAGGTGGCTATCACCGGGCTCGCCGCTGTTGTCAGCGTTGGTAGCAGAATCCGCATCGTTCTCGTAGGCGTTGTCCGGGTCGACCTCGAAGCCGTCACCGTCTTCCGCCGCGTTGGCGCTGGCGTCCAACCAGCCGGTGTTCTCCAGCGCCGTCGGCATCTCCTCCGGGCCCTCAACCACCGGCGCCGTTACATCGGTGGGTGTGCGAACGGTGGCATCGACCCAGATCTGGTACTCCTCGACATCGGAGGGCATGTCCTCGACTGCGATATCAAACTCGGTCGTAGCCCCCTTGGAAAGCTTGGCCGGGGCAGTGAAGTCTTGGCCCACGCGCAGCACGTCACCGTCGTCGTCATAGAAGGCGGCGCACACCTGTACGCTGTAGAAGGTGACGTTATCGCTGTTCTTCACCTCGCCGACCAGGTGGGTGACGTCGTCGTCAACCTCCACCGCGACGTTCTTGAAGTCCAGATCGGGCACCATCTTCTCGCCGAACGTCAGCGGGTGAACGACCGTCTCGGTGCGCTTCACGGTTACACCAACGGGGATCACCGCCTCCACCGGCGAGGCCTGATGAGCCTGCAGCGTGCGGGTGCAGGGGTTGACGAACCTCGTCGCCAGGAGGTTGTTGCTACTGTCGTAGAACCTAACCTCGACGATAGCGTCGACCACGTCCGCACCGGTGAGATTGGTGGCCAATCCCACGAAATGGGTACGACCGTCGTCATCCACGTAGCGGGTAGCGAACTGGATGATGCAACCCGCCGCAAGCAATCCAAACAGCGCGAGTAGGGGGATAAGCAACCGCCTCATCTTCTGCCTCCTCTTGTGTGAAATCTCATCTGCCACGCATCCTGCGCGCAGCCTATCGAGGTGCATATAATAACGCTCCTCCGCAACAAAGGTTAACGTGCCCCTGGAGGTCCGTTGCCGGAGACGTGTGACCCGATGCTCCCCCCATCCCGGGCCTATCCCGCTATTTCCCTCTCCTGCTTGGGCCCGAACCCTTCTCGTGGAGGACCAGCCCCCTGGCCAGGCGGAGGAGGCGCCGCCTCAGGGGCTCGCTGGGTGCGGCTGCCGCTGCCGCCTCGGCGTAATCGCCCCGAAGCACCCGCGGGTACTCCGACGCTACCTCCGCGCCCAGGAGGAGGATGATGGAGGTCAGATAGGTCCAGAAGAGGAAGACCATGATCGCTCCCAGGGAGCCGTAGACCACGTCATAGCTGTTGAAATGCTCCAGGTAGAAGGCGAAGCCGTTCTTGAGTATCTCGAAGAGGACGGCGGCCAACAGCGCCCCCGGCCAGACGTCGCGAACCCGAGTTGGGGCGTTGGGCACGAGGCGGTAGATGGCGAGGAAGGCAAGAAAGGAGAAGACGGCCGGTAGAACCATGGACACGACCAACCAGAAGAAACCGCTGCTCTCCGATAGCGGCCCTAGGAAGGAGGCGCTCATCGCGCGAGCGGCGCGGAGCAACCCTGTGCCCGCCACCGAAAGAAACAGGACAAGCCCCAAGCCAAGCACCATGCCCAGGTCGATGAGCTTCTGTTGAACCACCGGACGATGAACCTCGACGCCCCAGGCTATGTTCAGGGACCTACGGATGGCAGCGAACATGGCCGACGCTGACC
>CAZSRY010000163.1:0-3287 GCA_964609475.1 uncultured Dehalococcoidia bacterium | reverse complement strand
TCTGCGATATAATGATCGTTGCCCCCTACGGTGGCGGGCGCTCCCTTGGAGATCGGGGTCTAGCTGCCGATAAATCATATGAGGCCGCGGTCTTCACGAAGACCTGGCGGTCCCATATACAATGAGCGCAATATGAAGCCAAAAAAGCCATCGGAGGCCAAAGGCGGGCGGGATAGACGTGCCTCGCAGGGCTCCGCAGGACGGCAAGGAAGGCGTGGCCTGCCCTTGCCCAACGCCCTGGCGCGCCTGTGGGAGCTGATCGTGGGCCCACCACCAAGACCGGCGAAACGGCCCCAACCACCGCCGGCCGCTCAAGCGCCACCGCCAGCTAGGCCCGAGGCTGTCACTCCCGCCAAAGAGGAATTGCCCATGCCAGAGAAGACCGTACCACCGCCAGAACGGTCGGAGGAGCCGACTCAGTCGGAGCACATCGCTGGTCATGAGGAGCATAAGGAAGAGCCAGTTAGCGACCCCACCCGCCGCGCCGTCGATATCCTGGCGCGGGCCCTCTCCGAAGCAGAGGCCGCTCTCGTCGGCGCCGCCCAGGAGCGCTCGCCAACGCGCCGCAGCCGCCGCGAGACCACTAGGGACCTCGAACGGGCCTGGCTGGACGAGGTGCAATCGCTCATTCGCACCCTGACCGAACACTTCGACCGCGCCCTGGAACGCATGGGGGACGACAGAAGACTCCTGGCCGATGAGATGCAGACAACTGCCCGCACCCAGAGGGAGTACTTCGACCGAGCAGTGGACCACATGGACCAGGATAGGAGATTCCTCACTGACCAGGTGGCATCCCTGACTAGGGCCGTAGAACGGCTCGATCGACGGCTGGATGAGGTCTCGCGTCTCGTAGCGGAGGCGCGGGCCAGCGGGCCAGCCCCTGTGCCGATCAGGGAGACGGCCGCCCCAGTGGAGGAGGCGGAGCCGACATTCGCCCCCGGCGATGAGGGCCTCACCCTGGTCATCTCGTCCGTGCCGGGGTTCCAGGGTCTCATGGAGGTGCAGCGCGCTCTCACCCGCATGCCGGCCATCGAGGGGGCATCGGTGGAACGCTACTTCGACGGCGAGGCCCGCATCGTGCTGATGCTGCGCGAACCGGTCACCGCCACCCACCTGGTGGAGACGCTGCGGCAGGCAACAGGCCAGCAACCCCAGGTGGAGGAATCGCGCCCTGAAGCCCTCCGCCTGAGGGTCCGCTTCCAGGGATCTGCACCGTAGGTCGCAGCACCAGCGAACGCGCGCCGTAGGTTGCAAGACCACGCTCTCTTGCGTCCCTATATCCCTCCTCCAGCAGAATGCCGTCCGTTCCAGTAGGAAGGGCGGCGCTCGCTTGTCGCCCCTCTCTGCTATAATGACTGGCGCTATCGCCTGCGCTGCCGCTATGTATGTTCGCCAACTCAGTCTCACCGACTTCCGCAACTATCGCCACCTCGAACTGGCCTTGCCAGCAGGGGCCCTGCTGCTTGTCGGCGATAACGCCCAGGGCAAGACCAACCTCCTGGAGGCCGTCTATCTTCTGTCCACCACCCGCTCTCCCCGTGCCAGCAGCGACGGCGAGCTCATCCATTGGGAGGCATCGCGGGACGGGACGGCCGTCGCCCGCCTGGTGGCCGAGGCGGAACGGCTGTCCGGCCCCATTCGGGTGGAGATGGCTATTCAGGGCCAGCAAGGGGAAGGAGTCGTCGCCCCAGGGAGCCGCCCTCGCGCCCTGAAGCGACTGCGGGTCAACGGCGCCGTCAAGAGGGCATCCGAGGTGCTGGGCCAGATCAACGCCGTTCTGTTCTCCTCCCAGGACATCGACTTGATCGGCGGCCCGCCCTCGCTGCGACGTCGCTACCTGGATATCACCCTGTCCCAGGTGGATACCCGCTACCTGGCTTCGTTGCAGCAGTACAGCAAGGTGGTCTTGCAGCGTAATGCCCTCTTGCGGCGGATTCAGGAGGGCGCGGCTCACAGGGAGGAGCTCACGTTCTGGGATACTCAGATGGCCCAGGCCGGCTCCTATATGGTGAGTACTAGGGCTCGAACCGTGGCTCGCCTGACCGATCTGGCCGCTGAGGCGCACGGGCTCTTGAGCGGCGACCGCGAGGCGCTGGGGCTAACCTATCAGCCCCAGTGGGCCCACGGCTGGGACGGGGATCGAGCGGGCGCCGCCAGCGAGGAGGAGCTGGCTACCGCCTTCCTGGAGACCCTGGCCCAGGGACGGCAGCGCGAATTGGCCGCCGGCGCCTCTCTGTGGGGGCCCCACCGCGATGACCTTCTCTTCCTGCTCGACGGCCGCTCCGCGGCCGCCTTCGCCTCCCGCGCCCAGGGACGCACCGCCGCCCTGGCCCTGCGTCTGGCCGAGGCCCGCTTCCTTCTGGCCAATACCGGTGACCACCCCGTCCTTTTGCTGGACGACGTCTTCTCTGAGATGGATGAGGGCCGCCGCCGCGGCGTCCTGGACGCTGTCTCCGGCTTTGACCAGGTGTGGATCACTTCTGCTGAGCGTGGGCAGGGAGAACGGCAGCTCGTCCCCGGAGCCGCCGTCTTCTCCGTAGGCGGGGGTCAGGTGACGCCCGCCTAGGCCGCTACCGCTAGTTCTCGTTGGCGGTCGTCGAGAATAGGGGGCTCTTGAGTCCGGGGGGTACAAGCACTGTCAGGACACCAGGCGCCACGCGGAACGTGAGAGGTGTGAGCCCAAGATAGTCGCCGTCAACCTGGACGTGTTGGGCAGGGGGACTCGGCAGCTCTACGCTTCGCGCCCTTCGATAGACTACACCGGGCGCCTTGTCATGGCGGCCGACCAGGATTCGAAGACCATACATGAGCACTCGCCTGAGACCGTGGCCCTGGAAGATGTAGACGTCCAGCAGGCCGTCGTCGGCCAGGGCGCGATGGGCGACGTTGACGACGCCTCCGTAGGAGCGCGTATTCCCCACCAGCAGCCAGTAGAGGTCCATGGTCAGCGACTCACCGTCGATGACGATGGTGGTCTGGCGGCTGCGATAGCGCAGGGCCTGGCGAAAGCCGCGCAGGACATAGGTGGCGGCCCCCCACCGCTGCTTCAGATTCTCGGGGATCTGGCTCACCACGTATCCATCCAGACCGATGCCCGCCATAAGGAGAAAATGGCGCGGGCTCGACTCTCCGGTCGGCGGCTCGGCAAGCCCCAGGTCGATGCGCCGCCTCTGACCCTCACTCACCAGCCTGACCGCCTGGAGAGGATCCCGCGGTATGCGCACCTCCTTTGCCCAGACGTTGGCCGTGCCGCCGCGGATGACGGCCAGGGCGGTGGCAGAGGT
>CAZSRY010000162.1:0-3363 GCA_964609475.1 uncultured Dehalococcoidia bacterium | reverse complement strand
TGGGCTTGTGGGAGCGCTCCTTGCTCTTTTGCCTGCCTGCGGCGATGGTGACGGAACGGGCAAGCTCACGTTGAAGGCCCCCTCACCCATCGTCCTCCAGGTCACACCGTACCCAACCCTCGCTGTCCCCGAGGGGCCGCTGCCGACTAGGGAGGCGGACTTCGCTACCACCTGCCAGAAGAGCGACCAGAAGCAGTGGGAAGAGACGCCGTCCATGGTCATCGACCCCAGTCTCTCCTACACCGCCGTCATACGCACGGAGAAGGGTGACATAACGTTGGAACTCCTCCCAGATGTGGCGCCGATAACGGTGAACAACTTCGTCTTCCTGGCCTGCAAGGGATTCTACGATGGCCTGACCTTCCACAGAGTCATCGATACCCCCCGGCCGCTGGTTCAGGCGGGTGACCCCACTGGCGAAGGGGCAGGGGGGCCCGGCTACAACATTCCCGCCGAGATCAGCGATCTCTCGTTCCTGAGAGGCACAGTGGGCATGGCCAGTCGCGGACTGGGCACGCCAATCAACGGTAGCCAGTTCTTCATCTGCCTTGAGGACTCGCCAGATCTGGATGGTCAGTTTGTCGCCTTCGCTCGCGTGGTGGAGGGATTGGAGGTAGCGGACGGGCTCGTACAGGGCGATGGGATCCTGGAGATCACCATTCAGGAGGAATAGCCGTCGCGATCGCAATTGACAGAGGCCACACCTCTTATCCGGTCGCCGCAAGGAGCACGCCACGGTGGGTGAGCGCGCGATCCCGCTGGAAGAGTACGAAGGCCGCCTCGCTGGTCTGGCCTCCAGCCTCCCCCAGGAGTTACGCAGGGCCGCTGGGGAGGTGTCTGGTTGCCTGTCCGAGGAGCAGTTCAGGCTGTGGGCCGAGGAGGCGGTAGCCCTGGCTGGCCAATCCCTGCGATCATGGGAGGCCGCTGCAGAGTACCTCCGAGCCAGCCCCCAGGTCGTGCGCTTCCTGCCTTTCGAGTCTCTGCTTCGCTGGTCTGGCCTCGGCCGCGATCTGGCGGAGCAATCCGCTGTGGTGGCGGCGGCCTACTTTCGTGCCAGCCCTGAGAGCGTCGGCCAGCTCTCGCCGGCCCAGCTTGAGGAGTGGGCCTCGCTGGGCCAACGCCTTTACAAGGGAAACTGGAAGTCGATAACCCTGGCCTCGCTCTTCTTCTCCACGAGCCCTCATCTCCTCCGCTCCATCGGCATGCCGGCGATGTGCCGACTGCTGGACCTGGTTGAGATACTGGCCGAGCGCTCCTATGAGCTGGCCAGCAACTGCCTGGAGACGGCGCCTCGCATGTTCTCCCAGATCGAGCCGCAGGATAGGGCCCCCTTCCTCAAGCTCGCTGGGGCTATAGCGAAGGCCAGTTGGGCCGACGCCCGCTTCTACTTTGACAAAGCCCCGAGCCTTCTCGGGCACATTCAAGCCGACCAGCGGGCGCGCTTCTTGAACCTGGCGGCCGATGTCGCTCAGGCAGTGGGCAACCGTGCCTATCACCTGTTCGCCGAGTCTGCCTCCGCCCTGGGCCAGGTGAGCGCTGAGGCGCACCCTCATCTCCTAGCGCTGGCCGAGGAGCTGGCGGTCGGTTCGCCCGCCGCCGCCATGGAGTTCCTGAAGAGCGCCCCGGACGTCCTCTGCCGCGTCCGCCTGGACAACCTGGCCCACTGGCATGCCGCTGGCCGTCGCATCCTGGAGGAGAGCCAGGAGGGTGGTGAGGCCTACTTCCGCCTCCAGTCGGGCAAGGGCGAGCGGGTCCTGGAGGCCCTCTCGGCGCGGGTCGAGCTCTCGCGGGTGAGCGAGATCCTGCGTCTCTACTGCAAGGCCCTCGCCGGCGCCAACGTCTCCATCCACCCCGCGAGCACCCTCACCGAGAAGGGCATCGGCTGGGTGTCCGACCAGCGCCCCTCTACTGAGGGAACGGCCGTCTACCTGCCGGAGGTGGTGGAGGAGTTCGACGACAAGCTCCAGAACTTCGCTGTCTACAAGGTCTACGCTACCCACCAGGCGGGGCATCTGGAGTTCGGCAGCTTTCTCTTCTCCTTCAAGCGCAGGGGCAACATCTTCCCCTCCCGCCGGCGGCGAACGAAGAGCCAGCGGCCCAAGGCGCGGCGCAAGGGGGATGGGCCCCTGACCGACATGGAGCGCCTCTTCGACCTCTTCTCCGACCGCCAGCTTGCCGCCGACCTCTTCACTATCGCCGAGGATACCCGTGTCGACTACCTGCTGAAGCGCGAGTACGGAGGCATTCGCCGCTCCTGGCGACTGATCCAGTCCCGAGAGCTGGAGCGACGATCCCGCCTGCCCGGCCTGCCCCTCAGGCAGGCCTTCCTAGAGAACCTCATCCGCGCCAGCCTCGATGGCCTCCACACCATCGTCTGGCCCCTGGAGCTGAGGGACACCCTCGTCACCGCCCTGCGAGTGCTCCGCGCCCTTCAGCAGCCGCAAGCGCTCGTCGAGGACTCCGCCGAGGCCACGCTGCAGCTCTACAACCTGGCCGTCGCCCTGCCCAACCTCGGCCTAGATGACGTGGTCGAGCTCGACTGGCAGCCTCTCGGCGAAGAGGCCTTCGAACTGATGCTGATGAAGCCCAAGGGCGGCGACGCCAGCCAGCCCTCTGCCGCTCCTAAGGGCTCTGAGGAGCTCTACGAGAGCCCCCAGCCCGTCGACTTCCGCGGCGACTTCAAGCCCGAGCTGGTGCAGCTCCTCATGCGCCTGCGCCTCCAGGAGGGCGCCGAGGTGCCCGAAGGCATGGCCCCCCTGACCGCCGAGCAGTTGCGACAGCTTATGGAGAAGAGCGTCGAGATCGCGGTCGGCGCCATGGCCGAGGGCGACCTCTCCTCCGCCATCGGTCTCTTCCTCACTAATCTAGAAAAGGAGGCGGGCATCCCCATACCCGACCAGCAGGTGACCCTGAAGGACGGCCAGCCCATAACGGACGTGGTCCCTGAGGAGAAGGAGTTCGCGGCGGAGGCGGAGGTCTTCTTCTACGACGAGTGGGACTTCCGCGCCGCCGACTACAAGCCCCGCTGGTGCCGCGTCCTCCAGCGGCCGCTAGAAGAGGGCGACGAGGCGTACTTCGAGGAGACGCTGCGCCGCTACAGCGGCCTCGCCGCCAAGACCCGCAAGCAGTTCGAGCAGCTACGCCCGGAGCTCTTCCGCAAGATCAAGCGCCTCCACGACGGCGAGGACTTCGACCTCGACCTGGTCACCGAGTACCTGACCGAGAAGCGCGCCGGCCACAGCTTCACCGACAAGGTCTACTGGCGTCGCAACAAGATCGAGCGCCAGGTCGCCGTCGCCTTCCTGTTGGACATGAGCGCCTCCACCGACGAGGAGATCGAGAAGCGCAAGCAGAAGTACGCCG
>CAZSRY010000161.1:0-3371 GCA_964609475.1 uncultured Dehalococcoidia bacterium | reverse complement strand
TGACCTCGTGTATGACCTCTACGGACTGACGAAGAAAGAGCGGGCCATCGTGGAGGCGGAGTTCGCGCGGTAGGGAGACAACTTATGTTCGCGCTGGTGCTGGCAGGAGGCAAGGGGGAGCGGCTGCGGCCCCTGACGTCGAACCGCCCGAAGCCGATGGTGCGGGTGGCCGGTAAGCCGATCTTGCAGCATCACCTGGAGTGGCTGCGGGAAAACGGGGTGACGGACGCGGTGCTGCTGTGCGGCTACAAGCACGAGGCGATCGAGCGGCACTTCGGCGATGGCAGGCGCTTCGGGCTGCGCATCCGCTATTCTATCGAGGACGAGCCGCTGGGCCGCGGCGGTGCCTTCAAGCAGGGTATGCGGCAGGTGCCGGAGGGCGAGGGGTTCGTCATCGGCACCAACGGCGATAATATCACCGACCAGCCGCTGGCGCCGCTCATCCGCAGCCACCGGCGGTCGGGGGCGGTGGCTACTATCATGCTGTCGCCGCTGAGGAGTCCCTTCGGCATCGCCCGGCTGTCCAGGGGCAGGCGGATTCAAGGGTTCGATGAGAAGCCGCTTCTGCCCTATTGGGTGAACGCCGGCCTGTATGTGCTCAGCCGTGAGTTCTTCGCGATGCTGCCGGATAGGGGCGACCACGAGACGACGGCCTTCCCACGGCTGGCCGAATCGGGGAAGCTGCACGGGTACAAGAGCAGCGCCTACTGGAAGCCGATCGACACGGTGAAGGACGTCACGGAGGCGGCGGCGTACCTGTCCGGCAGGCGGGCGCATCTATCGGGAGGATGATAGGGGGCCGAGAATAGTAGTCAGACATGGATAGCGTGATCAGGTTCGGCACGGACGGCTGGCGGGCGATCATCGGCGAGGATTTCACCTTCGCCAACGTGCGCGCCTGCGCTCAGAGCGTCGCCCGGTACCTCAAGGAGAGCGGCCTGGCCCCGCGAGGGCTGGTGGTGGGGTACGACACGCGCTTCGCGTCGGAGGACTTCGCCGCTGCGGTGGCGGAGGTGATCGCCGGCAACGGCATCAAGGCCTACCTCTGTGACAGGCCATCGCCCACGCCGACGGTCAGCTACTGCATCCTGGACAAGGGCGCCGGCGGAGCGGCGGTCATAACGGCCAGCCATAACCCGCCGCAGTGGAACGGCTTCAAGTATAAGCCCGACTACGCGGGCAGCGCCTCGCCGGAGGTGATAGCCCAACTGGAGGCGCCGCTGGCGGAGATACTGGCGTCGGGGCCGCCGCCGCGACTGGCGCTCGCCGAGGCGGAGGAGCAGGGCCTGGTGGTTCGCTTCGACCCACGGCCGGCCTACGTGGCCCAACTGCAACGGCTGGTCAACCTGGAGCGCATACGCGCGGCCGACCTCAAGGTGTGCGTGGACTCCATGTACGGCAGCGGCAGCGGCTACCTGCGGGAGCTGCTGTCGGGAGGGCGGCTTGTGGTGGAGGAGCTGCACGGCGAGCGCAACCCGCTGTTCCCGGGCATCCGCTCGCCGGAGCCGATCGGGCGCAATCTGGGCGCGCTGTCGGCGGCGGTGCGTCAGGGGAAGGCCGACGTCGGGCTGGCGAACGACGGCGACGCCGACCGCGTGGGGGTGATGGACGAATCGGGCGAGTACGTCAATCAGTTGCAGGTGTTCGGACTGCTTGTGTATTACCTGCTGGAGGTGCGGGGGGAGAGAGGGGCCATCGTCAAATCGCTCACCACGACGCGCATGGTGCAGCGGCTGGGGGAGATATACGACGTTCCGGTATATGAGACGGCGGTGGGCTTCAAGTATCTGGGGCCCAAGATGATAGAGACAAACGCCCTCATCGGCGGCGAGGAGAGCGGAGGGTACGGCTTCCGCGGGCATCTGCCGGAGCGCGACGGCATCCTGGCGGGCCTCTACTTCCTGGACTTCATGGCCCGCACGGGCAAGAGGCCGTCGGCGCTGCTGGCCGAGCTGTTCGAGCGCGTGGGGCCCCACTACTATGACCGCGTGGATATCCGGATGCGGCCGGAGGAGCGCGACGAGGTGCTGGAGCGGGTCGGGAAGAGCCGGCCGGAGCGCCTGGCGGGCATGGCGGTGGTGGGGCGGGATATCGTGATCGAGGGCGAGATCATCGACGCGCGCGACATGACGGTCGGGCGGGATGCAAGCGACGGGCTCCGCTTCAATCTGGACGGAGGGGGCTGGCTGCTCATGCGCTTCTCCGGCACGGAGCCGCTGCTACGCATCTATACGGAGGTGCCGGACAAGGAGCTGGTGCCCGCGGTTCTGAAGGCAGGCCGGGAGCTGGCGGGGTTGCCGGAATAGAGAAAGGCTGAGGCCATGCACGTTCTAGACGACCCGGAGACGTATGGGCGGCTTGATCCCGATGACCTGCGGGGTCGCATCGGCGGGCTGCCCCAGCAGTGTCGCCAGGCCTGGGAGGCGGCACGGGCCTTCTCCTTCCCCTCTGACTTCCGCCAGGCGGAGCGAATACTGGTGCTGGGCCTCGGCGGCTCGGCTATCGCCGGCGACATCCTGCGGGCGCTGGCCCTTCGTGAGGGTCGAAAGGCGGTCTTCGTCCACCGCGGCTATGACCTGCCGCCCCTCGCCGACGAGCGGACGCTGGTCATCGCCTGCAGCCACAGCGGCCAGACGGAGGAGGTGCTGTCGTCGTTCGGGCAGGCGCTCAAGAGCGACGCCGGGAAGCTGGTGATCACGACCGGCGGGCGGCTGCTGGCCCTCGCTCAGGAGGAGAGAATAGCGGCGCTGACCTTCGACTATCCGGGGGAGCCGCGGTCGGCGCTGGGCCATAGCCTGATGCCGCTCCTGGCCGTGGGCGAGGCGACGGGTCTGCTGGCGGACCAGGGGGGGCCGGTTGCCGACGCCATAGCCCTGATGGATGAGCTGCAGCGAGAGATCGAGGAGTCGATGCCGCTGGAACGGAACGCGGCGAAGCAAGTGGCGACGCGCCTCGCGGGGAAGCTGCCGGTGGTCTACGGGGCGGAGGTCCTGACGGAGGCGGCGCATCGCTGGAAGACGCAGCTCAACGAGAACAGCAAGGTGTGGGCCTTCTACGAGGAGGTCTCTGAGCCGAACCACAACGCTATCGAGGGGTTTGGGCTGCCGCGCGAGGTGGCCGAGCGGACGCACGTGGTGTTCCTCTATCACCCCAGCCTGAACCGGCGCATCGCCCTCCGCTATCGGGGCACGCAGGACGCCCTGGATGCGGCAGGAGTGACCTGGGAGACGGTCGAGGCGCGGGGAGAGGGCGCTCTGAGCGGGGTGCTGACGGCGATCCTCTACGGGGACTATGTGAGCTACTATCTGGCGATGCTGAACGGGGTGAGGCCGTCGCCGGTGACGGCGATCCAGCATCTGAAGCGGTGGCTG
>CAZSRY010000160.1:0-3419 GCA_964609475.1 uncultured Dehalococcoidia bacterium | reverse complement strand
TCCTCCGCGCCTCTCCCGCTATGCGCCCCGCTGGCCAAGGGGGAGTGCAGACCTGTCCGCCTGTGGCGGAGGGATTCCCCCTCTGCCGGGGGTCTGGGGCCTGCCCGCCTCAGGCGGGGTGTCCCCCAGAATCAATAACCTTCCTGGGTGGGAGGGTGGGAAGATAATCGTTCATGTTACGGCAACCACGCCGACGTCGCCCATCGCGCACAACGCCCCCCACACGAAAGGCTGCGGGATTCATCCCGCAGGTTGCGAATGGCCGTCTCCCGCCAGCACCTCCCGCAGCGCCGCCATCGCCACCTCGATCTGATCATCGTCGGGGTCGCGCGTCGTCAGCCCCTGGAGGGCCAGGCTGGGCTTGAACAGCCACCTCACCGGCCGATAGCGGCTGAACTCGGCGCCGAACCGGATGATCTCATAGCTGATGGCGGCGATGACCGGTATCAACACCACCCGCGACGTGATCCGCCACCACCACGTCGGCATCCCCAGCATGATGAACACCAGCATCGACACCACCGCCACCGTCAGCAGGAAGCCCGTGCCGCAGCGGGTGTGGGCGTTCCCAAACCGCCGCACCGACTCCACCTCCAGCGGCGCCCCCGCCTCCCAGGCGTTGACCGTCCGGTGCTCAGCGCCGTGGTAGGCGAACACCCGCCTGATATCGGGAATGAACCCGATGAGCCAGATATACAGCAGCAGCAAGAGCAGGCGAACGAGCCCCTCGATCGTCACCACCAGCGCGTCGTTGTCCAACTGCGATTCCAGCCAGCCCGTGAGCAGCACCGGCCCCACGAAGAAGATCGCCGCCGCCAGCACGAGCGTCACGGCCAGGACGCCCCAGATGTAGGCCGGGCTCAGCTCCTCCTCGTCCTCCACCCCCGCCGCCACCTGCGACGAGAACACCAGCGCCCGCATGCCCAGCGACAGCATCTCCCAGAGGATGATCACCCCTCGCACGAGGGGCACGCTGCGCAGGCGGCTCACGTAGAGCCCTTTGAGCGCCTCCGACTTCAGGCGGATCTGGCCGTCCGGCTGCCGCACCGCCACCGCCATATGGCGGGCGCCGCGCATCATCACCCCCTCGATGACCGCCTGCCCGCCGTAGCGGGCCTGCCTACCGGACAGGCAGGGCTTCCGGTCGAGTTTGGCATTCGGGGAATCGTTCATCATAGAAAAAAGGGGCGGCTCCCCGCCCCTGTTGGCAGCCCCCGTCCGGGCCTACTCCTTGATCCCGTAGCGTCTCTTGAAGCGCTCCACCCTTCCCGCCGTGTCCACTATTCGCTGCTCGCCGGTGAAGAAGGGGTGGCAGCGGCTGCACACCTCCACCCGCAGATCCTTCTTAGTGGAGCGCGTGGTGAACGTATTGCCGCAGGCGCAATGCACCGTCGCCTCGCCGTACTCGGGGTGTATCTCTGGCTTCATCTCACCTGCCCTGCTAATCGGCCGTGTACACGCTGACCTGCTTGCGTCGGCCCTTGGCGTAGGGCTCGAACTTCACATTGCCCCTGATGAGGGAGTAGATCGTATAATCCCGTCCCAGGCCCACGTTGCGGCCCGGGTGGAAGCGCGTGCCCCGTTGCCTGAGGATAATAGTCCCGGGAACAACCAACTCCCCATCGAACCGCTTCACCCCCAGGCGTTGCCCCTGGCTGTCGCGGTTATTGCGGGAGCTGCCCATCCCCTTCTTATGTGCCATGACTCGTCACCTTCCTCCGAGGCGTCCGCTTGGGCCTGCTCTCGGTCGCCTCTTCGCCTCCTTCGGTCTCGGCCTTCCGCCTGGTCCTCTTCGTCGGCTCCTTCTTCTCCCCCGACACTATCTCCTGGATCGCCAGGCGGGTATAGGGTTGGCGGTGCCCCGTCCTCTTGCGATAGCGCACCTTGGACTTGTACTTGAACACCGTCACCTTCGGGCTGCGGCTGTGGCCCACCACCTCCGCCACCACCTTCGCGCCGGACACCGTAGGGCTGCCTACCGTCATCCGGTTGCCGTCGGCGAGAAACAGCACGTCGGCCAGCTCCACCTTCGCGCCCTCGCCGGCCTCCAGCCGCTCCACGTCGATAGTGGCGCCCTTCTCTACTCGATATTGCTTGCCGCCGCTGCGGACGATAGCGTAAATGGCTTCCTCCTTCGACAAAGCTACCGATCCAGTCTACCGTTGACCGCCGAAGCTGTCAAATTCGCCCGACGGGGGCGGCTGGACCGGTCCGACGGCTCTAGCCTTGGCGCCAACACCCGCCGGTGGCGAGGTGGAGCCGCTTCCGCATCCCGGAACATCGGCGCTCTTCCCGCCTACGGCGGGCAGGCTTTCCCACCCTCCCGCCCTAGCGAGGTTTGGCCTCAGAGCGTCTCCTCTCGACCCAATCAAATAGGCCCCCTCGGGCCTACTTGCGCCGACCGATGCTCAGCGCGGTCTAGGCGTCGTCCTCGGGTTTCAGTTGCGACTGAGCCTGGCCGCCCCAGGCAAGGCCGGGCTTGCCGACCTGAGGTTCCGTGCTCGGCTCCTCCTTGGTCTCCTCCCCCGTCTCAGGCTCAGCGGCCCCTGGCTCCATCATCGGCGGGAACTCCTGGTCGGGGGGAGCGTTGAACACCGTCTCCAGCTCCTCCCCTTCCAGAGTCTCCACCTCCATCAGTCGATGAGCGAACTGGTTCAGCTTCGCCCGATTCTCCGACAGTATCTTCCTGGCCACCTGATAGGCGTGGTCGATGATCCGCCGCACCTCCTCGTCGATCTCCTCCGCCACCTTCTCGCTATAGTTGCGCTGCTCGGCGATCTCGCGGCCCAGGAAGACCAGCTCCTCCTTGCGCCCGAAAGTGCGAGGCCCCAGGCGCTCGCTCATCCCCCACTGCATCACCATCTGGCGGGCGATCTTGGTCGCCTGCTCGATGTCATTCTGGGGCCCGGTCGTCATCTCGCCCAGAACCAGCTCCTCCGCCACGTGGCCGCCCAGCGTAGCTGCCAGCGTATCCTGGAACTGAGAGCGCGTGCTCAGATGGCGGTCCTCCTCAGGCAGGAAGCGCGTGAATCCGCCGGTCATGCCCCGCGAGATGATAGTGACCTTATAGACCGGGTCGGCGTGGGGGAGCATCCGTGCCACCAGGGCGTGGCCCGCCTCGTGGTAGGCGATTATCTCCTTCTCCCTGGGGCTTATCACCCTGCTCTTGCGCTCGGGCCCGGCGATGACGCGGTCGATCGCCTCGTTGAACTCATCCATGCCCACCCGCTTCTTATTGCGGCGGGCGGCGAGCAGGGCCGCCTCATTCACCAGGTTCGCCAGGTCGGCGCCGGAGAAGCCCGGTGTCTGCTTGCCCAGAATCGTCAAGTCCACGTCCTTGTCCAGAGGCTTGCCCTTGGCATGCACCTCCAGGATCGCCTTGCGGCCCTTAATGTCCGGGCGGTCCAGGATCACGTGCC
>CAZSRY010000159.1:0-3484 GCA_964609475.1 uncultured Dehalococcoidia bacterium | reverse complement strand
CCCGCCGGGCGGCGAGGAGGCGGCCGCCCGTTTCCTGGCCGATGTCTTCCGGCGGGACGGCGTCGAGTGCCAGGTCTATCCTGTCGATGAGGGGCGGGCGAACCTGTCGGCCCGCCTGCCGGGCAGCGGCGAGAAGCGACCGCTCGTCCTGCTGAACCACACGGACGTGGTGCCGGTAGATCGGGAGTTCTGGGATGAGGAGCCCTACGGCGGGGTGGTGAAGGACGGGGCTATCTGGGGTCGCGGCGCCCTGGACATGAAGTGCATGGGCATCATGGAGCTGATGACGCTGCTCCTGCTGCGCCGGCTGGATGTTCCCCTCAGCCGCGACCTGGTGTTCATGGCCGCCGCCGATGAGGAGACGGGGAGCGCCGCCGGCGTCGAATGGCTGCACGAGAACCACCCGGAGCTGTTCGAGGCCGAGTACGTGCTCAATGAGGGGGGCTACGGCAGCAGGGAGATGTTCGGCGTGCGGCGGCCGACGTTCGGTTGCTCCGTCGGCGAGAAGGGGCCGCTCTGGCTCCGCCTCGTCGCTGAGGGCCCACCCGGCCACGGCTCGATGCCTCTCGGCGATAACTGCCTGGAGAGGCTTGTCCGCGCTCTGTACAAGGTCCAGGGCTGGGAGCGGCCGCTCGCGCTTCTGCCCGAAGTGCGTCTGATGTTCGAGCGACTGGAGGAGGCGGGCATCTTCAAGGGGGACCTCTCCGAGGAAGGGTTATGTCAACTGGTCGCCGACAGCCCTCCCCTGAAGGCGCTCCTGACCGACACCGTCAGCACGACGATGTGCAACGCCGGCCTGAAGCCGAACGTCATCCCCGCCACCTGCGAGGCCACCCTCGACTGCCGGCTGCTGCCCGGCCACGACCCCGATCAGTTCACGGACCAGCTAAGAGCGGTGATCGACGACCCCCAGGTCGAGGTGCAGCAGGTCTTCGAGTCGCACACGCCCACCTCGCCGCTGGACACGGAGCTGTTCCGCACGATCGAGGAGGTGGTGCGGGAGCAGGTGCCGGAGGCGATGGTACTGCCTACCATAGGGCCCGGCTTCACCGACTCGCGGATATTCCGACGACGGGGCGTGGTGGCGTACGGCTTCATCCCCTGCCTCCTGGAGGCCGCGGAGCTGGCCACCATCCACGGCAACAACGAGCGCATCTCCATCGACAACCTGCGTCTGGGCACCCAGATCCTGTTCGAGGTGGTGCGCCGGATGTGCGCCTAGAGGCGGCGGGCCGGCAGCGCCGCCGCTCGCCCCAGGCTGGACCCCAGGCTGGACCCCAGGCTGGACCCCAGGCTGGACTCTAGGTAGCACCGCGGTTAGCATGGCGTAGACCTTCGGCGGCGATAGCGACCAAACAACGGAGGCGCTGGATGAGAGTAGAAGATGTCAAGACCATAGGCGTGATGGGGGCGGGGGTGATGGGAGGCGGCATCGGGCAGGTGCTCGCTGTGGGCGGCTTCAATATAGTCTTGAACGATCTGAATGACGAGATCCTGGCGAGGACGCGAACGATTATCCTGGACGGCCGCTTCGGCATGCGGGGAACCGTGGAGCGCGGCAAGATCACCCCCGAGCAGATGGAGCAGGCCATCGGGAGGATCACCTTCACCACTAAGAGGGATGACCTCAGCGACGTGGACCTGCTGGTCGAGGCGATACCCGAGGACCTGGAGCTGAAGAGAAAGGTCTTCGCCGAGCTGGACGCCCTGGTCAGGCCCGAGGCGATCCTGGCCACCAACACGTCGGGGTTCGCCATCGCCGACCTAAACAAGGCGGTATCGGGCAAGGAGCGCTTCATCGGCATGCACTGGTTCAGCCCGGTGCCGGCGATGAAGCTGATCGAGCTCGTCTACACGCCGGAGACCTCCGAGGAGACGATCGCCTGCCTGGAGGCGATAGGGGAACGGGCGGGCAAGGTGACCGTGAGGGTGAAGGACGCGCCGGGTAAGTACGGCTTCGTGGCTAACCGCATCTACTTCGCCGCCGTGGCCGAGGCGCGCAAGGTGCTGGAGGAGGGGGTCGCCAGCGCGGACGACATCAACAAGGCGATGTGCTTCGGCTTTAACTGGCCCACCGGCCCGCTGGCGATGGGGGCCGGCGCGCGCAGCGGCTGGGAGTAGGAGCGCCGAGGCGGACGCGGCGCCGCTGACCTGTTGAGACTGTCCCCCCGACGGTTTATCATGAGATTGGCTGAGGCGTCGGGCGCCGCCGGCGGGTGACCGTCGGCGGGCAGGCATCGAGGGTAGCGTCATGGTTGCAGAGCAGTCGCTGAGCGAGGCGTTGGCGAAGGCCGCCGGAATCATATCCGGGGCCAAGTACACGGTGGCGCTGGTAGGCGCCGGCATCTCGGTGGAGAGCGGCATCCCGCCCTTCCGCGGCCCCGGCGGGCTGTGGACGAAGCACGGCGAGCCGGCCATGGACGGCTATCAGCGGTTCATGGCCGACCCCACGGCCTGGTGGGCAGCCAGGCTCTCGGACCAGGACGAGTACTCGGAGTTCATCAGGACTATGGACGCCGCCAGGCCGAATCCCGCCCACCATGCCATGGCCGAGATGGAGAGGATGGGCGCGCTGCACCACATAATCACCCAGAACATCGATAACATGCACCAGGAGGCGGGCAGCGAGGGGATAACAGAGATACACGGCAACCGGCTGAAGCTGCGCTGCATCGCCTGTAACGCCCGCTTCCCGCTCAAGGATTTCCCTCTGGACGAGGTCCCGCCGCGCTGTCCCCACTGCCAGGGCATCATGAAGACCGACACGGTGATGTTCGGGGAACCGATCCCGACGGACGCCCTGGCATCGTGTCAGTACCATACGCGCCAGTGCGACTGCATGCTGCTGGTGGGGACGTCGGCGGTCGTGTACCCGGCGGCGCAGTTCCCTGTCATCGCCGCCCGTAACGGCGCCAGCCTGGTCGAGATCAACCCCATGGAGACGCCCCTATCGGATATCTGCCAGGCGGTGCTGCGGGCCCCCGCCGGCGAGGCGATGCCGGCGCTGGTGGAACGGCTGCGTGAGATGGCCTGAGAGGCAGGAGGAGGATACGCCTCCAGCTCCCTAGCGCGTCGAGCGCGGCGTCCGGTGGCGGGAGATCATCTCCCCTAAGGAGGAAGATGTGCCCAGAAAGAAGGAACAGACTATCACTCTAGCCGTGGCGGCCATGAATGCGGTGCACGACACCGAGAAGAACCTGGCCAAGTACGCGTCCTTTGTGCACGAGGCGGCGAGGAAACGGGCGCGGCTGCTGGTGCTGCCGGAGGAGAGCCTCCAGGGATATCTCTACCAGCTCAACCACGTGATCTCGCCGGAGGAGGCGAACTACCACTACGACAACGCGGAGCCGGTCCCCGGGCCGTCGACAGAGCGGGTGGCGGCCATGGCCCGCGAGGCCAACATGTACATCGTCTTCGGCATGACGGAGCGGGTGGCGGTATCGAGCAGCGGCGTGCTGTACAACTCCGCCGTCCTGGTGGGGCC
>CAZSRY010000158.1:0-3492 GCA_964609475.1 uncultured Dehalococcoidia bacterium | reverse complement strand
CGGATAAGGCAACTCCGTGTCCAGACGCTGCAGAACGTTGCCGACACGGAGTTACCAACCTTCCTGCGCCGCACGGTCTCCGTGCGCTGAGGAAGGACAATTCTGAATTAGAAAGGAGGTATCTGTCTAGCCGAGCAAGTAGGGCCCTGGAGAAACCGGGGCTAGCAGATGTCCCCTTGGGAGGGGGGACAGAGGCCGCGGGCCGGTGTAAGGGAGATGCGCCGCCCGCGGCCGCTATTTCCGCTCTTTTCAGACACCTCCATCTATCATTGTGACACGGGGGAGCGCTTATGTCCATCGCCGCTGCAATAGGGCCGCGGGCGGCGCAAATCTGCGGACGTTGACAGAAGAAGAGCGCAACTTGACCGCAATATATAGTGCCTACCCCCTTGACAAACACAATATGTTGTGCTAATTTAAGGCCCCGACCGAGGGGGTGCTTGTCTAGTGCGAGGGTGCTTGTCTAATGCGGGGGTGCCTGCCTGGTGCGGGGGCCTATTTGATGCGGGGGTGCTTGTCTAGTGCGTTGCCCCTACTGCGGTCTTGAGGACTCGAAGGTCATCGACTCGCGGGACGCGGAGGACGGTGTCCGCCGCCGCCGCGAGTGCATCTCCTGCGGCGAGCGCTTCACCACCTACGAGCGCGTCCAGGTGACGGGCCTGCTGGTGGTGAAGAAGGACGGCCGCCGCGAGGAGTTCACCCGTGAGAAGCTGCTCCTCGGCATCCGCAAGGCCTGCGAGAAGCGTCCCCTTGCCGTGGGCACGCTGGAGGCGGTTGTGGACGAGATCGAGGCGACGCTGTATGAGCAGGGGCTGGCGGAGGTTCCCAGCCAGCAGATCGGCGAGATGGTAATAGAGCAGCTACGGGACCTGGACCACATCGCCTACATCCGTTTCGCCAGCGTGTACCGTGACTTCGCCGACCTGGACGCCCTCAAGGAGGAGCTGGAGGCTCTTGAGGCGGTCGGCTCGCGGGCCGGCCTGGGGCAGCAACCACCCTTGATACCGGAGGAGGACCTGGAGAGCCTGGCCCGCCCACCCGCCTGGCGCGCCCTTCGTCGGAGGGGAGGCCGGCGTCGGACCGGTACTGGGGGGCCGTCTCAGCGACCGACGGTGGGACGAAAGGATGCGCCCCTCCGCCAACTCGACGAGACGGCCCAAGAAAATCGCCGCCTGAGGTAGAGCACGCTCTAGAGAGGGGAATAAGGTGTCGAATCAGGGCCGAGTGCTGAACAGCGATAGGGAGGTGGTGGCCACAGGCTCTTGCGAGGTGAACGAGGAGCGCCTGGAGGTGACGCTGCGGCCCTTCACGGACACCGGCCTGCTGGACAAGGAGACGGGCCCCCTGATCCTAGAGCTGGATGACGGCAGAACGCTGGAGCTGGACAAAAAATACATGAAGTTCCGGCTGTACGGGCCGGACGGGGAGCGCCAGTCGGTCTACCGTCTACGCTACCTGGCGCGACAGGAGGTGCATCCCGCCTCTCGATAGATAGGGTTCGCTCAACGATGCCGCCTGGGGCCTTTCCCCGGCGGTGTCCGGTCTTCGGAGATGAAGCGCTTGATTGCGACCTGCGACTCCCGGAACAGCGGTTGACCTTGATAGCCCCCAAGGGGCGTGACTCGGCAGCGTGGCGGGCCTGGAAAGGAATACGGGTTCATGACAACGGTCACAGCGGCATCAGCATCGCGGACAGACCTCCAGATCGGGCGCTACTTCACGCGGCCGGGCAGCCACCCCTACGACGAGGTGGAGTGGGAGACGCGTACCGCCGTCATCCAGGCCGAGGACGGCAAGACCGTCTTCGAGCAGCAGGACGTAGAGGTTCCCAAGGAGTGGTCGCTGAGGGCGACCAACGTGGTCGCCTCCAAGTACTTCCGCGGGCCGCTGGTGGCGGAGGCGGTCATCCACCACGAGCGGGGGGAGATCAAGCGGGAGACGAGCGTGCGCCAGCTCATCGACCGCGTGGTGAGCACGATCAGCGACTGGGGACGCAAGGACGGCTACTTCGCCGGCGAGGAGGAGGCGAGCGCCTTCTCCGACGAGCTGACTCATATCATCCTTCATCAGATGGCAGCGTTTAACAGCCCTGTATGGTTCAACGTGGGCGTGGAGGAGAAGCCGCAGTGCTCCGCCTGCTTCATCCTGTCGGCAGAGGACAGGATGGAGTCGATCCTGGACTGGTGCGCCACGGAGGGGATGATCTTCAAGGGCGGGTCGGGCTCCGGCGTCAACCTGTCGCGGCTGCGCTCGTCGCGGGAGCCCCTATCCACAGGCGGCCTGGCCTCGGGGCCGGTGTCGTTCATGCGGGGCGCCGACGCCATCGCCGGGTCGATCAAGTCGGGCGGCAAGACCAGGCGGGCGGCGAAGATGGTCATCCTCAACACCGACCACCCCGATATCATCGAGTTCATCGACTGCAAGGCGAAGGAGGAGCGCAAGGCCTACGCCCTGGGCGACGCCGGCTACGACCTGTCGCTCGACGGCGAGGCCTGGACATCGATCCAGTTCCAGAACGCCAACAACTCGGTGCGGGTGACGGATGAGTTCATGGAGGCGGCCCTGGAGGACCGCGAGTGGGCGCTGAAGGCGGTCACCAGCGGCGAGACGCTGGAGACGGTGCGGGCGCGCGACCTGCTGCGCCGGATCGCGGAGGCGGCCTGGCAGTGCGGCGACCCCGGCATGCAGTTCGATACGACGATCAACGCCTGGCACACCTGCCCCCAGGGCGGGCGCATCAACGCCTCCAACCCTTGCTCCGAGTACATGCACCTCGACGACTCGGCCTGCAACCTGGCCTCTCTAAACCTGATGAGGTTCCTCGACGAGGAGGGGCGGTTCGACGTGGAGGCGTTCCGACAGGCGGTGGCGGTGATGATCACGGCGCAGGAGATCATCGTCGGCAACGCCGGCTATCCCACGGCGAGGATCGGGGAGAACGCCAACAAGTATCGGGCGCTGGGGTTGGGCTACGCCAATCTGGGAGGATTGCTGATGTCGCTGGCGCTGCCCTACGACTCGGATAGCGGCCGCGCCTACGCCGCCGCGATCACCGCCCTAATGACGGGACACGCCTACGTCACCTCCGCCCTCCTGGCGGCACGGATGGGCCCCTTCGCCGAGTACGAGAGGAACCGTGAGGCGATGCTGGGCGTCACGGAGAAGCACCAGCGGGCTCTGGAGCGGATCGACGGGGCGCTGGTGCCGGAGGCGCTGCTGAGCGCCGCCAGCCACGCCTGGGACGAGGCGCTCCGCCTGGGCATGGCGCACGGCTATCGCAACTCGCAGGTGAGCGTGCTGGCCCCCACGGGGACGATCGCCTTCATGATGGACTGCGATACGACGGGCGTCGAGCCGGATATCGCCCTGGTCAGCTACAAGAGGCTCGTAGGCGGCGGCATGATCAAGCTGGTCAACCGGACGGTGCCCCAGGCGCTGCAGAGGATGGGGTACAGCCGCGATCAGGTGGAGGAGATCGTCGCCTACGTAGAT
>CAZSRY010000157.1:0-3573 GCA_964609475.1 uncultured Dehalococcoidia bacterium | reverse complement strand
GGCATCCGAGGTTCGAGTGAAGGCGGAGGCGGCGAAGGCGACGGCGCGTCGCATGGCGGCGCTGTCGACGGATGTGAAGAACAGGGCGCTCCACGCCATCGCCGACGCCCTGCTGGCGCGGGAGAAGGAGATCCTGGAGGCGAACCAGGCGGACTACGAGGCGGGGCAGCGGACGGGCATGAGCGAGCCGCTGCTGGAGCGGATGATGCTCGACCACGCCCGCGTGGAGGGGATCGCCGGCGACACGCGCCAGGTGGCGAGCCTGCCGGACCCGGTGGGGGAGATGTTCGACGTGGGCATACGGCCTAACGGGCTGGTGATAGGGAAGATGCGGGTGCCTATCGGCGTGGTGGGGAGCATCTTCGAGAGCCGCCCCAACGTGGTGGTGGACATAGCCTCGCTGTGCCTGAAGTCGGGCAACGCGGTCGTCCTGCGGGGCGGCAAGGAGTGCCCCCGCTCGAACGTGCTCCTGGGGAAGATCGTGTCGGAGGCGGCGACGAAGGCAGGCGTGCCGGAGGGGGCTGTCCAGCTCGTCGAGTCGCTGGAGCGGGAGTTGGTGAGCGAGATGCTCAAGATGGACGACGTCATCGACCTCATAATCCCGCGCGGAGGGCCGGGGCTGATCCAGATGGTGCGGGAGACGGCGGCGATGCCCACGCTCTCGGCGGGCATGGGGGTCTGCCACACTTACGTGGACAGGGCGGCGGACCTGGAGATGGCGGCGAACATCGCCCTCAACGCCAAGACGCGAAGGCCGACGATCTGCAACGCGCTGGACTGCGTGCTGGTGCACAAGGAGGTAGCGGAGAGGTTCCTGCCGCTGCTGGCGGACAGGTGGTCGGAGAAGGGGGTGGAGATGCGCTGCGACCCCAGGGCGCTGGCGATCCTGGAGGCAAAGAAGGCGGGTTCCTGGAGCATCGCTCCTGCCGCCGAGGATGACTTCGGCAAGGAGTTCCTGGCGCTGGTGGCGGCGGTGAAGGTCGTCGACTCGCTGGAGGAGGCGGTCGCCCACATCGAGAGGTACGGCTCGGGGCACTCGGAGGCCATCATCACGAGCGACTACGCGACGGCGGGGCGCTTTCTGTCCGACGTCGACGCGGCGGCGGTTTATGTGAACGCGAGCACTCAGTTCACGGACGGGGCGCAGTTCGGGCTGGGAGCGGAGATAGCCATCTCCACGCAGAAGCTGCACGCGCGCGGCCCCATGGCCCTGAAGGAGCTGACGACGTATAAGTGGATAATCCTGGGGAACGGTCAGACCCGCCCCCTGTAGAAGGAGGACGTGATGCCGGACTACTACTTCGAGCGGGAGTGTCGGACGTCGCACTCGGAGTCCTTCATTATCGACGCCGACGGCGACGAGCTGGGACGGGTCGACATCCACTATACGCCCGACATCACCTACGCGACGCTGTGCGTCCCCGACACGCTGTCGGAGGACGAGGTGCAGGAGCTGATCAACGAGATAGACGAGCGGCTGGTGATGAGCAACGACCCCTACCGGGAGGACCTCATAGTGACGGTGTGGTCGGGCAAGGAGACGGGCGTGTACTCGGAGGAGGAGTGGGAGGAGGAGGCCGAGGAGGAAGAGGAGGAGGGGAACGGGCACCGGGAGTAGACGCCGGCAGGCGGCCGAATGCTTCTTCTCTTACCTATCCCGGCGTGAGCCTGCCTAGGTTGATGGGGGTTGGAGGGGCTGGCGGGGCCGGCCGTCGTCGGGCTCCACGTGGATGGTCACCTCGGAGCCGGGCAGGCTCTTCTTGATGTCCCGCTCGATGTTGTCGCAGACGGTGTGGACGTCCTCTATGCTCCTCTTCGGGTCTACTATCAGGTGCAGCTCGACGTAGCGCTGGCGTCCTGAGCGCCTGGTGCGCAGATTGTGAAAGCCGGAGACCTGCCCTCCGTAGCGGGAGATGGCCCTCTGGATGATCTCCTCCTCGTCTGGCGGCAGGCGGACGTCCATTATCTGCTGCGCGGCCCCAAGGATGATGCCCCAGGCGGCGAAGATCAGATAGCCCGCCAGAAGCAGGGCCACTATGGGGTCGAACTCCCTCCTGCCGGTAGCCCCAACCAGAACGAGAGCGATGATCACGGCGGCCGCCTGGGCGATGTTGGTCCAGAGATGGCGGGTGGCCGCGACGAGGGCCAGGGAGCCCGTCTGAGCGGCGGCTCTGGAGACGTACCAGACCACCCCCAGGTTGACGAGGGCGGTCGCCACCATGGCCCCCAGGCCCAGGCCAACGCCTATCTCGGCCTGACCGATGATGAGGCGGCGCACGGCCTGATAGATGATGAACCCCGCTCCCGCAGTGATGAGGAGCGCCTGCCCGGCGGCGGCGATGCCCTCGGCCTTGCCGTGTCCGTAGGGGTGTTCTTCGTCGGCGGGCTTGGCGGACACCCTCACGCTCCAGAGGGCGAAGGTGGAGGCGATGGCGTCCTCGGCGCTGTCCAGCCCGTCGGAGAGGACGGCGATGCTGCCGGTGACGAGGCCGACCACCAGCTTCAGCACCAGGAGGCAGACGTTGGAGAGCAGGGCGAGGGAGGCCGCCCGCGAGGCGAGGTCTTGGGGGAAACCCAGTCTGTATCGACCTAACCAAGTCATGGCTAGCGCGCAGGCCCTCCTTCATCGGGGCCAGCGGTCGCCGGCGCGTCCTTCTCTTCGCCAGTCCCGACTGTGGCGGGGGCGCCCGGTATCTCCTCCATGATGGGCACTCCGGATAGACGACGGGTGACGACGGCCAGGGTGATGAGACCCACTATTACGCCGAACCAGAGGGTGGAGAAGCGGATGATCAGTGTGGCCAGGGCGGCTACGCTCTTGGTCATGCCCTCGACGATGACCTGGAGCAGCCCGGTGATGCCGCCCTCGGCAACGCCCAGGCCCCCGGGAGCGATGAGCACTACCGCTCCGGCGAGGGTGGCGATGGGGAGGATGAAGGAGGACTGCACCAGCAGCATCCAGGTCCCCTCCTGCCCCAGACCGACGAGGACGAGATAGAAGGCCAGCACCTCGCCGGCCCAGGAGACGAAGCTGAGCACGGTGGTGAGGATAAGGCTGCGGGGGGCGAAGAGGGTGTAGGTGCTCTCGTAGAATTCCTCGGCCTGGGACGCGAAGCTGGCGACGACGGGTAATCGCTCGGCTCCGTGGAGGATGGCGCGCATGGTGGGGCGATGACGGGTGACGATCATCGCCAGAACGACGGCGACGGCGACGATGACGAAGATCTGCCAGGCTTGGCCGAAGATGATCAGGCCGGCGGCGGCGAGGAGCAAGAGGGCTACGGCGTCGGTGAAGCGCTCGGCGAGGAGGATGGGGGCGCTGCGCATGAAGGGGATGCCGTCCATCTCCTGCAAGAGGTAGCTCTTGAGCCATTCTCCCACCTTGCCGGGGGTGATGACCATGGAGAGGCCGGAGAAGAATGCCAGGAAGCTATGCCACTTGGGGACGTCGCCGAGGCCGATCTGCCCTAGGTAGAAGTGCCATTTGAAGAAGCGGATGATGTAGTTGCCCAGCGATAGGGCGCAGAGCAGCGGCAGTAGCTCCCAGCGAAACTCCTCCAGGCTTCCCAGGAT
>CAZSRY010000156.1:0-3765 GCA_964609475.1 uncultured Dehalococcoidia bacterium | reverse complement strand
AGGGGGGCACCTGGACGTCGATATTCGACCCGGGCAGCTTCAGCAACCGCTTCCCACTGCTGACCTGGCTTCTGCTCATCGAGGTCATGTCGCTGGCGCTGCTGCCCCTGGGACTCATCGTCTTCCGCTCTCTACCCGACAGAGGGTATCTACTGATCAAGCCACTCGGTCTGCTGGTGGTCTCCTGGCTGGTGTGGCTGGGAGCGAGCCTGAAGCTGTTCCACTTCAGCCGCGGCAGCATCGTCGGCGTCCTTGTGCTCGTCGTTCTGCTCGGGGTCGCCTTGGGCCTCGCGTCGCGCCGGAGCCTGCTGGAATACGTGCGCCAGCACTGGCGGGGCATCCTGCTGAGCGAGGCGCTGTTCCTGGGGGCCTTCCTGGCCTTCTACTGGATACGCGTCCTCAACCCCGACCTCTGGCACCCCTACCGCGGCGGCGAGAAGCCGATGGAGCTGGCCTACCTGAACGCCGTGACCCGCAGCACTACCATGCCTCCCTATGACCCCTGGTTCGCCGGGGGCTACCTCAACTACTACTACTTCGGGCACTTCATGACGGCCACGATGATGAAGCTCACGGGAACGCTTCCCGAGATCGGGTTCAACCTGGCGGTGCCCCTGTACTTTGCCCTGACAGTGGGAGCGGTCTATTCCGTGAGCTATAACCTGGCTGAGGCGACGCGGCGGCGGATACGCTGGCGGCCGGGACGAGTGCCCATCGGACGTCTGGGGCCAGTGCTGGCCGGCGTCTTGGGGGTCGTGCTGGTGACGGTCGTTGGGAACCTGCACGGCATCTACCAGACGGCGAACCGCCTATCGGCGGTCAGCGACTGGCACATCGGCACAGGGACACCGGTGATCGGTGGTCTGGCGAAGGCGCTGGGGCACGTGCCCGTGATCGGAGATTTCGTCGCGCCTCCAGATGGAAAAGGGAGCATCGGCCTGATAAGCGGTCTGGTGGGAACGCTGGGCGGCCTGTGGAGGGTGATAACGAGCAGTGATGTCGATCTGCCACGATTCGACTACTGGGAGCCGACCCGCATGATGCCCCCTACGATAAGCATAACCGAGTTTCCTTTCTTCACCTTCCTGTTCGCCGACCTGCACGCCCACCTCATGGCCATACCCTTCGATATCGCCGTTCTGGGAACCGGTCTGGCCCTGGTGCTGGCGGGGGGAGGCCGCGGCGACGCCCTGGGCGGCAGGCAGCGGCAGCTTGTGAGCTGGCTGGGGGTGGCGGTGCTGGGCCTGCTGATCGGCGCCTTGCGGCCTATAAACTCCTGGGACTACCCGCCCTTCCTTCTGATAGGGGTGGCAGCCATCTTCATCGGCGAGCGCGCCTTGGAGGGACGATGGAGCTGGCCGGCGATAGGAAGGGCTGCGGCGAAGGCGGCGGCTCTGGTAGTGCTATCAATAGCCTTCTTCTACCCCTTCTGGCAGGACTACCACCTGTTCTACAGGGGCTTCCACGCTTCCCTGGAGACAACGCCTTTCCACCAGTACCTGGCGCACTTCGGCCTGCTGCTGTTCGCGTCGGGCACGCTGGTGGCGGTTCTCGCCTGGCGCGCCCTGCGCCGCCGCACGGGGCAGATAGCGGCCCTGTACTTGCTGACCCTCATCGGCCTGCTCACCCTCATCTTCGTGGCGATGCTTTACAGCGACGAGAGCGAGCGGCTCCCCATCACCGTCGCCGGCCTCTCGGCCACCGATTTCCTGACCGACCTGTTCACGAACGGCATCCCCGTGGTCGCCTTTGCCATGGCGGCGATAGCGGCGCTGGCCTTGCTGGCCTGGCGGGACCTCAGAAGCAGCCGTCCCGACGCGCCGTTGCGGCTGTTCGTGATGGCCATGATCGCCGTGGCGCTGGCGCTGAGCGCGGGCGTCGACATCCTCACCCTGGACGGCGATATCGACCGGATGAACACGGTGTTCAAGTTCTACGTGCACGTCTGGCTCCTGCTGGCGCTGGCATCCGCCTTCGCCGTCTGGTATGTGTTCGCGGTGATTCGCCACGGGCCGGCACCGGGGCAGACGCCCGGCGCGGCAGGGAGGCAAACCGGCACCTTGAAGCGCGTATGGACGGTGGCGCTGGCGGTGCTCCTGCTGGGGTCGCTCATCTACACCTTCTCCGGCACCCGCTCCAGGGTGGACTCCCCTGACCGCTTCGACCAGTATCACGGGCACGGCAACAACGGCATGGAATACATGCGCTACGGCGTGTACAGGGACGAGTTCGGGGAGATCGAGCTCGAGTACGACTACGATGCGATCCAGTGGATGCGGCGGAACGTGGAAGGAACGCCGGTCATCGTCGAGGCGCAGACGCCGAACTACCGCTGGGGCTCCCGCTTCTCCATCTACACCGGCCTGCCCACGGTGATCGGTTGGGGCTGGCACCAGCAGCAGCAGCGGGGAGACTTCGCCGACATGATCCAGGACCGCGAGGCGGATCTGAAGGAATTCTACTCCAGCCCCAGCATAGATGACGCCATCGACTTCCTGCGCCGCTATCAGGTGTCGTACGTCATCGTGGGCCAGGTAGAGCGGCTGTACTATGCGGAGGAGGGGATCGCCAAGTTCGCGGAGATGAACGGCCGCGAGCTGCAGCTGGTCTACGAGAACCCCGGCATCCAGATCTACCGCGTCCTGTCTCTGCCGCCGCTGCTACCGGCAGGTTCGCGGGCGCAGGAATCTTGACGGGCGGCAGACCTTTCGGCTCCCTATCCCACGCCTGACTGACGCCGACTCTGACGAGCACCGTAGCCGACCGCCGGCGGCCCCTGACGTCACGGCGGGTACAGGTAGTCGGACGGGATGACCTCACGGACCCCAGCAGGGGGAGTCCAGCTGAGGAAGACGCGGGCGTAGCCACCGCTGTTCGCGAAGCGCACCTCGATGTCGTGAAGCCCTTGAGCCAGCTCCATGGGTCTCCCGCGAGCGACCGATCGACCGTCGATGAACACCTCCACGACATCGACGGCCTCCGCGCTCAACACATACGTGCCTGTCGATGGTGCGTCTAGCTTACCCCGCCAGATGATAGAGACAGGACCGCTGAATGGAAGCTCGGCATGATACCTGAAGCCTACGAACGGGTCCAGCTCCTCGAACACCGGGCTCCCGGAGAAACTGTCATTTTTGTAGTAGGATCCCAGCAGGCCGTGTCCCGCCAGCGGCGGCACGAAATACGCCTCCGCCGACAGCGGCGCCCCGTTGACTGACAGTTGTACACGCCCCGGCTCCTCGACGAGGGCCTCTACCTCCAGAAGATGCTGGCCCTTGAAAAGGATACGCGAGACCTCCACACGGCCGGCCCCCTCACCCAGCAGTTGTCCGTCCAAGAGCAGCCGAACCTGGCCCGGGGCCTCCATAGTCAAGAGGTAATCCCCATAGTCCGAGATATGGATGACGCCGGACCAGAGGGCAACGAAAGGTGGAGTGACCGGCGTTCCGTCTGTCCAGTCCAGGTCGAGGGCGGGTTCACGTCTTGACAGGGGAGGCTCGCCGGCCAATGGCGTGTAGACGGCATCTATCCCCTGAATGCTCTCGGCCACCTCGGCCGGGATGATCACCTCGTAGACCACGACCGAGTTTGGGTCTTCGGGCGGCGTGAACTCGCGGAATGCCGCCCGCGGGTAGAGGCTACGGATCCACCGATTGAACGGCTCCTTAGAGGGGTCCAAGAAGATGGCCGTCGGTTGGTCTGAAGCAACAGGCAGGTCTCGCACCAAGTCAAGGGAAACCCGGCGGCCGGCATCGGTACCTGGGT
>CAZSRY010000155.1:0-3809 GCA_964609475.1 uncultured Dehalococcoidia bacterium | reverse complement strand
GCCGCCGCCTCATCGTCGACGGCTTCAACGCCATCGGCCTCAAGTGCTTCGAGCCCCGCGGCGCCTTCTTCGCCTTCCCCCAGGTCGGCGTCAGCGGCCTCTCCGACGAGGTCTTCGCCGAGACGCTGCTGATGGAGGAGAAAGTAGCGGTGGTTCCGGGCTCCGCCTTCGGCGAGTGCGGTGTCGGTCACGTGCGCGCCTGCTACGCCCAGTCCTACGAGCTCATCGAAGAGGCCCTGGAGCGGGTGCGCCGCTTCGTCGAGCGTCACCGCCACGCCCAGCGCTAAGCTCCCTAGCGCTTGCTTTTCCCCCGTCGTCTGTCGTGGCGCGAACCCTATTCCTCAGGCGTCGGGCTGCGCGTGGGCCCCGGCGTCCCCGGCGCCTCCGTCGCCTCCGGCTCCTCCTCCGCGTAGCGCAGCCAATCGCCCGCCACCCAGCCGCCGCGGCCCTCCGGACGCCACCACTGGAAGCCGTCCGCCTCCACCGGCCCCTCCTCCAGGACAATCTCCGTCCCATCGGCCAGGCAGTCCACCGCCGCCTCCTGGATCCCCGGCGCCGACCGCACGTTGAGGCACGTCCCCGTCCCCGCCACCACCACCTCGGCGCCCACCTCCAGCGGCCAGGGCGCCCCCGGCACGTCGGCCGTCTCCGGCTTCACCTCCTGCACGCCGTAGACCTGCCAGGTGCCGTTCTTCCTCTCCAGGAACACCCACAGATCGAACTCGAACGAGCTCGGCCCGATGATGTAGGCCTTGCGGTTCCCCCGCTCGCCCTTGACGGCCGAGCAGACCCGCCCCTCGCCCTTCGGCAGTATGCTGGCCGTGCAGTCGCCGACGTACTCCTGCCCCAGCTTCTCCTGTATGTAGCGTTCGAGTACCTTCTCTGCCGTCGCCGACTCGTCCGGCGGGGTGACAGAACCCGCAGGCGTAGGCGTCCCCTCCTTGGCGGTGGGCCCCTCCTCGTCTCCTCCCCCGCCCAGGCGATCACCCATGACGACCGCCGCGATCACCACAACGGCAACGATCGCCAAGAGTCCAACCATCCAGGGGACCAGACGGGCCCATGGCGACGGCCCTTGCAGCGGTGGCAGGGGTGGCCGCGACGATGGGGGTGATGGGGGTGGCTGGGGTGGCTCAGATGGCTGGGGTGGTATGTTGCTAGCCATGCTACTTGCCATCCCTCCTCGTGGGCTGCTCATCGCGCCAGGGCCTGCCCCGTGCCAGGCGCAGGAAGTCGGCGTGCACCAGCGGCCCGCCGGCGATGACCCCCTCGCTCTGGATGGTCATCGGCCCGCCGTCCCGGTCGCTGATGACGCCCCCTGCCTCTTGGACGAGCAGGATGCCCGCCGCCACGTCCCAGGGGAACACGCAGTTGTGAGCAAACAGATCGTAGCGACCGCAGGCGGCGTACGCCAGCCCCAGCGCCGCGCTGCCCTGGATGCGCACGCTCTGCATGCCCGGCCACAGCTCGTGCAGCAGGGACAGCATATGTCCCGCCCGCACGTCGTCGTAGCCCATGTCGAATCCCATAACCGACGCCTGCACCGACGGCTTGCTCGAGACACGGATCGGGCGCTCATTGAGCCAGGCGCCCCCTCCTCTGCTCGCCCAGAAGAGCTCCCCATGCACCGCGTCGTAGGTCATCGCCGCCGCCGGCTCGCCGTCCTGGCACAGGGCCAGGTTGATGCAGAAGAAGGGGATGCCGCTGACGTAGTTGCGCGTGCCGTCCAGCGGGTCCACCACCCACGTCCAGCCCTCAGTCGCGCCGTCGTCGTCGGGATTGCTCTCCTCCGATAGCAGCGAGTGATCGGGGAACTCCTCCCGAAGCAGACGCGCGATGAGCGCCTCGACCTCCAGATCGGCCTGCGTCACCAGGTTGCCCCGACCCTTCACGCTGACCGATTGCGGCTGTCGGAACCGTTCCAGCGCCAGCCGTCCGCCCTCCTCCGCGCAGTGACGCGCCACCGCCAGGGCATCCTTGCCGCTGCGGGCGATGGGCAGGTCGGGAGAGCGATTCGACATCCTGTTCTCAGCCGCCGCCTGTGCTGGGGAGAAGCATCCCCATCTTCTCCCTCACCTCGCGCAGCGTCTCCCTGGCGATCGTCTCCGCGCGCGCCGCCCCATCGGCCATCACCTGATCGACGTAGCCCGGCCGCGCGGCCAGATCGGCGCGTCGCTCGCGGATGGGCGCGAAGTAGGCGTTCATCCCCTTCGCCAGGAGCCGCTTGCAGTCGACGCAGCCGATTGCCGCCGTCGTGCACTCCTCATACACCTTGGCCAGCAGGTCGGGGTTGAACAGATGATGCAGGCTGTAGATATTGCACACCTCCGGCCGGCCGGGTATATCGCGATGCGTCCGCTGCGGGTCCGTGAACGCCATCATCAGCCGCTGCTCCGTCTCCTCGGCCGTATGGGCGATGTCGATCTGGTTATTGAGCTGCTTGCTCATCTTATTGACGCCGTCCAGCCCCATGATGCGAGGCGTCTCCGTCAGCTTCGCCTGCGGCTCCGGGAACACCGGCGCGAACAGATGGTGGAACCGCCGCACGATCTCCCGTGTCAGCTCCAGGTGCGGCAATTGGTCCTCCCCCACCGGCACCGTGTCCGCCTTATAGAGGATGATATCGGCGCACATCAGCACCGGATACCCCACCAGCCCGTAGTTGATATTCTCCGGCTGCAGTCGCGCCTTGTCCTTGAACGTCGATATCCGCGTCAGCCAGCCCAGCGGCGTGATCATCCCCAGCAGCATCGCCAGCTCCGCCACCTCCGGCACATGCGACTGCACGAACAGGATGCTCCGCTCCGGGTCGATACCCGACGCCATCACGTCCAGCACCGACTCCCGCACATTCTGGGCCAGGTCGCGGGCGTCCTCCAGGCTGGTGAGCGTGTGATAGTCCACCGCGCAGTAGATGCACTCGTACTCCTCCTGGAGCTCCGCCCAGTTGCGGAACGCCCCGAAGTAGTTGCCGATGTGCTGCCTGCCCGTACAGCGAAACCCCGAGAAGACCCGTCCCTTAGCCAAAGTCGGCTCCTACCTGCCTGTTTACCCGCCTCTGGAGGGCCGGTAGGCAGGCCAGATGCTACGTTCGGTCGAATCCTAGCACGGCGGCCGCGCGCGGGCAAGGACATCGGCGGTTGGCGCGTCCTCACAGCCCCGACCGCCCGTCGGGCGCGGCCGACCTGGAACCGGTTGCAACAGGTTCCCATTGACACACAGGCGAGCGACGCTATTATGGGGTCACCACAGAGAAGATCCCGCGCAGTGGAAAGGAGATAACTGGATGCCGCTCTACGTGATGTTCACCAACCTGACCGACCAGGGTCGCAAGACGATAAGGACTCGTCCCGAACGTATCAGAGAGGTCAACAAGGAGATCGAGGCCATGGGGGGCAAAGTGCTGGCGCAGTATGCCACCCTGGGCCCCTACGACTTCGTGAACATACTCGAGGCAGCCAACAACGAAGTAATCGTCAGGGTATCGGTGGAGCTGGGTTCCCGTGGCACCGTCAAGCTGATGACCCTTCCCGCCATGGACGCCGACACCTTCATCTCGCGCGTCTGGGCCCCGAAACGGTAGCCGTCCCCGGCCGGCGACCCGCAGTCCCAGTACGGCTGCTATGGCGGCGCCGCTTCCGTGCGGGCAGCGATGCGACTCCGTAGGTGGGGTGTCTCGCCGCGTGGGTGGCCGCTGCCGCCGAGCGTAACATCTGCGTCCTTCTTTGCCCCCCCCCCCCCCAACAAAAGAGTTTTTATAAATATGGGGACCCCCACCAAAACACCCAGCGGGGGGGGGCGCGGCCCAG
>CAZSRY010000154.1:0-3839 GCA_964609475.1 uncultured Dehalococcoidia bacterium | reverse complement strand
AAGTGCTTGACCTGGAAGCGGTGGTTGACGCCGTTGGGTTCGACAAGGTCGCCCTGTACGGCCTCTCTCAGGGAGGCGCGACGGCAATCGCCTATGCGGTACGCCATCCCGATCGGGTCAGCCACCTCATACTCTACGGCTCGTTCGCCCGCATGTCGTGGGTTCTGGATACGGAGGAGGGACAACAGGGGTTCGAGGCTTCGTTGACCCTAATCCGCCAGGGCTGGGGCACAGATCTGTCGGCATACCGACAGTTGTTTACGAGCCTGTTCATGCCGGACGCTGACGCGGAGTCGATGCGGCAGTTCAACGAGCTGCAGCGAGTTTCCACTTCGGCCGAAAACGCTGTCGCCCTGCTCTCCGCCATGCCAGACACCGACGTGAGGCAGCTCCTGCCCCAGGTGGAAACGCCTACCCTGGTAATCCACCGTCGGGGCGACGCCATCGTGCCCTTTGAGTCGGGCCGGGAGCTGGCGACCGGCATACCCGGGGCCCGCTTCCTTGCCCTGGAGGGTAGGAATCACTTCCCTCTAGCCAACGAACCCATAATGGAGGTTGCTTCCAAGGCTATCGAAGAGTTCGTAGGCGGGAGCGAGAGGTCGGGGGCGGTAGCCGCCCCGTCGGGGCTTCTCACCATCCTCTTCACCGATATAGAGGGCTCCACCACCCACACCCAGCGCCTCGGCGACGCCAGGGCCCAGGAGCTCCTGCGCACCCACAACAGCATCATCCGCGACGCTCTCAAAACTCACGGCGGCTCTGAGATCAAGCACACCGGCGATGGCATCATGGCCTCCTTCCCCTTCGCCTCCCGTGCCCTGGAGTGCGCTATGGGCATCCAGAGGGCTTTTGCGGCGCACAACGAGGAGAACCCTGACACCCCCATCCGGGTGCGCATGGGCCTGAACGCAGGCGAGCCGGTGGCAGAGGAGGAGGACCTCTTCGGCACAGCGGTGCAGCTCGCCGCCCGCATCGCGGCGAAGGCGGAGGGTGAGGAGATCCTGACCTCGGACGTGGTGAGACAGCTCGTTGCGGGCAAGGGCTTCCTGTTCGCCGACCGGGGCGATGTAGTGCTTCGCGGGTTTGAGGACCCAGCGCGCCTGTACGAGCTGCGCTGGCGGGACTGACCGGGCGGCGTATTCACTTCCGCAGATCGCCGCTGGCTACTTCGGCTCCGGCGGCCGGTGCTGCGCCCAGGGCCGCTCCCGCTCCAGATAGCGCGCTGCCCGCAGGACAGTCGTCTCCTCGCCCCAGCGTCCCACCACGTGCAGCCCGATAGGGAGGCCGTCCGGCGTGAACCCCACCGGCACCGACGCCGCCGGGTCACCCGATGCGCCGAACACCGGCGCGAACATGAACCTGAGGATTCCCTCTAACGGTATGTCATCCTCGATGTCACACAACGGGTCATCTATCCTGAACGGCGGCTCCGAGGTCACCGGCGTGAGCAGCAGGTCGTACTCCTCGAAGAAGCGGCGCGTGTTGTAGCGGAAGCGCGCTAGCTTCTCCGTGGCCAGCACGTAGTCGGTGGCAGGGAGGTCCCTGGCGCGCTCGAACCCCTTCCGCAACTGACCGCACAGCTCATCCAGACGGTCGCCCACCATGTCCTTGACCATCGCATAGCCGTCCGGGCCGAACAGCGGCAGGAACGACTCCGCCAGCCCCGTCAGGTCGGGCGTCGCCGGCACCGGGTCGCCCTTTCCCACCTGCTTCGCCAGCCAGCGCGCCGCATCCTCGCAGGCCGCCAGCACCGAGGCGTCCGTCGGCGCCCCGCCGAAGCTCTCGCTCCAGGCGACGCGCAGGCCCTTCAACGGCTCGTCCAGCGTCCCCAAATAGTCGGGCGGCGTCTCCTCGATGGCCCAGGGGTCGCGGGGGTTGGGCCCCGAGCACACGGACAAGAAGAGGGCGGCGTCGCTCACCGTCCGGGTCAGCGGGCCCTCGTGCGCGAACGCCTGCATCCCTGCCGTATACGTAGTATTGGGTATGCGCCCCATCGTCGGCTTGATGCCGAAGACGCCGCAGAAGTTCGCTGGCACGCGGATAGACCCGGCGGAGTCGTTCCCCTGCGCGATGGGGCCCAGCCCCGCGGCCACCGCCGCCGCCGCCCCACCGCTCGACGCACCGGTGGAGCGCTCCAGGTCCCAGGGGTTGTGCGCCGGGCCGAACAGGCGGTTGTTGCTTATGATGAAGGTGCAGCCGAACTCGGGCAGGTTTGTCTTGCCCAGGATGCAGGCGCCCGCCTCGCGGATTCGCTCCACCACCACAGCGTCGAAGTCCGGCACCCAGTCCTTGAGCGGCACTATCCCCATCGTCGTTCGCATGCCCTTTGTCGCCGTCAGGTCCTTGATCGATATCGGGATGCCGGCCAGCGGCCCCGCTGACCCCGAGGCGTAGGCCTCCTGAGCCGCCCGCGCCGTGGCCAGGGCGCCCTCCCTGTCCACGAGCACATAGGCGTTGAGCGCCGGGTTCAGGCGGTCGATGCGCGACAGCACCGCCTCCGTCACCTCGACCGGGCTCAAAGACTTCGACCGGTAGGCCGCTATCAGATCTCCCGCCGACATGAAGCACAGATCGTCCCCGCTCATCGTTGTTCCTTTCTAGTGCTGTCGCTGCAGGCCCAGCCCCTGCCGATGCGTCGGCGGGACTGCGGCCTCTAACCTTGGTCTAGGATGGTTCGTATCTCAGCCGCGTAGGCCTCGCTCTCCTCGTCGTCGGTGACCAGCTCGATCTCCTGCGGCGAGCCGATCCCCAGGCCCAGCTCAACGGCCCGCGCGATCTGCTCCTGGTGGAAGATGGGCCCCTCGCTCACCTCGGGCGTCGTGCCCCAGCGACGGAGCAGGGCCACGCCCACAGCGTCCATCGCCACGCGGTCGGTTCCCGCCAGGAACACCTGTGTATCGACCCTGGTGCCGACGGTCGGTCCTTCCTCTGTGAAGGCCACCAGGCCGTCCATCACAATGAGCTTCGGCTCGTAGGCAGTGTTGATCTCAGCGATCATGTAGCGGATGTTCGGGTTCTGCCCGTCGCCGCTGTAGTGCAGGTCGTGCATGTAGTTGTGGGACTGACCCGGCAACTGGATCGCCACCAGCCCCACTGCCAGCTTCAGGGAGAGGGTGAAGTGGCCCATCACATGTGTCTTCAGGTTGCAGGTCGAGACTACCGCATCGACCTCGGAGAGGATGCGTGGGACGTAGAACCCCTCCGGCCAGTGGCTGCCCTCGAAGTCCACCTTCTGCCAACCGTCGATGTCCAGATCGTCGAAGTCGAGTGTCTCGAAGCCCATGTCGCTCGCCATGTCATGGACGCCCAGCGTCGCCATGATCTGCTTGGCGGACTGCCTGGCCTCGGGGATAATGGCGAGGCCGCTTCGCTCGCCGACCGTGATCTGCGTTGCCCCCAGGTCCTTGACTACCTCCACCACGGCGCCGAGCGTGTCCGGGTGGGTTGACCCCGGCGAGGGGTCAGCGGTATTGAAGTTCGGCTTTATGAGCACCCTGTTGCCCCGCAGCGTGGCGGGCTCCAGCAGGTTGACCGCGCGGAGCACGCCGTCCCGCCGGCTCGTCGCTTTCACGAGGGCGATCTTTGATGCCTTGGCCTCTGGTTCTATGGTAGCGGTCGGTGATGCCGTGGGAGAGGGTGGCGCCGTCGGTGAGGATGGAGCTGTCGGGGTCGCCGTCGGTAGTGGCTCATCCTCGCCACAGGCGGCGAGCAGCGGGCCGGCGGCGCACGCGGCGCCCAGTACGGCCACGCCTCGGAGGAAGGCCCGTCGGTTCAGTCTGTGGCGTCCTATATGCCTGCTGGACATGGCCTCTCCGCACAGGATAACACGAGGGCGGCGT
>CAZSRY010000153.1:0-3841 GCA_964609475.1 uncultured Dehalococcoidia bacterium | reverse complement strand
GCTCATGTCTCACCTGGCTCTCGCCGTCGAGCGGCAGCAATGGTCGCTGGTCGCTCTCTACCTTCTCCTGGGGGTAGCCGAGGCTGCCTCCAAGCTGCCTCCGAACGCTCTCAGCGGCCTGCTCGAGGTGCTGGAAGGGACGCCGCGTGAGCGCAGCTAAGGCCCGATCGCGGCGACGTAAGGCCATCGTCGAGGGCTTCTACGACGAGGCCCTGACGGAGGCGGAGAGAGAGGATATCGCCCTGGCCAGGGGGATGCCGGGCCTCGATGAGGAGATCGCCGTCCTCAGGCTCAGGCTGCGGTCGGCCCTGGAAGAGCACCCGGAGAACCTGACCCTCATGCTCAAGGGCATCGAGCTCTTGGTGAAGGCCCTCTCGGCCCGCTACCGGCTGTCCAAGGATGCCAAGGCCGACATCTCCGCCAGCATCGAGGGCGTCCTGCGGGAGATCGGCGGCAGAGTCTATCCGGAGGGTTTCGAAGATGTTGCAGGAAACGAGAACGGCTGAGCCCGCCGCCCCGCGTCGGCGCGCCGCACGCAGGAGCGGCTCCCGCAGCGCATTTCAGGCCGTCGTCGAGGAGCGACTGCGCAACCTGGAGCAGCAACTGAACGAGCTGAAGGGCCGCGTGAATAGTCTCATCTTCCTCATCGTCGGCGTTGTAGTCACTCAGGTGATCCTGGGTCTGGTGCAGTGATATGGCCTCCACCGCTGTCGACAGTGGCCCTATGGCCCGTTATCGCCTGCGGCCCTACCAGGTCGAGGCCGGGCGCGCCATCCTCGATAGCGTGTTCAACCGTCGCGGGCTCACCATATCGGTGGAGATAGCCCGCCAGGGCGGCAAGAACGAGCTTTCCGCTCACCTGGAGGTACTCCTCCTGACCGCGAACATGCTCCGCGACGTCGACGCCGTCAAGTGCGCTCCCACTTTCGAGCCGCAGTGCCGCATCAGCATGCGCCGTCTCTGGTCGCGCCTGGCCGAGGCCGGCCTGGGCCCTGTCTGCGCCCGCGAGGACGGTCGCGCCATCCGCCTGGGACGCGCCCGCCAGTTGTTCCTCTCCGCCGAGCCGGAGAGCAACGTCGTCGGCCATACGGCCCAAATCCTGCTGGAGGCGGACGAGAGCCAGGACGTGGAGCCCGAGAAGTTCGACAAGGAGTTCCGCCCCATGGCCGCCACGACCGGCGCCACGACTGTCCTCTACGGCACCGCCTGGGACGACAGGACTCTCCTGGAGCGGACCAAGCAGAGCAACCTGGAGCTGGAGCGCCGCGACGGCGTCCGCCGTCACTTTCAGTACGACTGGCAGGTCGTGGCCCGCTATAATCCCGCCTATGCCCTATACGTCGAGGGGGAACGGCAGCGCCTGGGCGAGAATCACCCTCTCTTCCTCACTCAGTACCGCCTGCAGACGATCGGCGGCGGGGGTCGCTTGTTCAGCCGCCAGCAGCGCGCCCAGCTCCAGGGCGACCACGCCCGTCAGAGCCAGCCGCGTCCTGGCGAGATCTACGTGGCTGGCCTCGACCTCGCCGGCGAGACCCTGGAGCTGGGCGCGCCCCCAGGCCCCCGTCGCGATGCCAGCGTCCTCACCATCGCCCGGGCGCTCCATCCCCCTCGACAGGACATTGTCCAGGAGCCCCGACTGGAGATCGTCGAGCACTACGTCTGGGTCGACGAGCCGCACGACCTCCTCTACCAGCGACTCGTCGACATCCTCGGCCAGGTCTGGCGGGTGCGGCGCGTCGCCGTCGACGCCACCGGCCTCGGCGAGACCACTGCCCGCTTCCTGACCTCGGCCCTGGGCAGTCAGGTGGTGCAGCCGTTCCGATTCACAAGCGAGAGCAAGTCGCGGCTGGGCTACAACCTGCTGGCTGCCGTCAACGGCGGTCGGCTCAAGATGTACGCTGGCGACGACTCCGACGAATATCGCGACTTCTGGCGGCAGATGGAGCGCGCGCGGGTCGCCTATCGACCGAACCAGACCATGAACCTCTTCGTCGACCCGCAGGAGGGCCACGACGATTACCTGATGAGCCTCGCCCTAGTGGTGGAAGCGGCGGCCGCGAGCAAGCCTCGCGCTGCCCGTGGATGGGTACGGGAGGACCGCTAGCATGAAGTCGCTGCAACTGCAAGAGACCGATTCAACGGAGCAAGGGGAAAGGCGCCGGGACGATGCCCTGCCGGAGCAGACCCGCTATCGAGATGAGGGCTGCGACTTGTCGCCGTCCTGTCTCAACTGCCCGCTGCCCCGCTGCCGCTACGATCAGCCCGGCGGTGTGCGTCGTCTGCGCACCCTGGGCCGCGACGAAGAGATCGTCCGTCTCCGGCGCAGCGAGCGGGTCCCAATCGATCACCTTGCCCGCCGCTTCGGTGTATCCCGTCGCACCGTCTTCCGCATCCTGAAGCGCGACAACGGCAGCAGGCCGTTCCAAACCAATGACAGGAGCACTTAGATGACAAGTCTCACTATCCCTCAGCAGATCGCACGCATGGACATGCCCCGCCTGCGCGCCTACGCCGACAACCTCGCCTTTTACCAGGGCGAGCAGTGGGCCGACGGTCGCCGCAGCCGCCGCGAGCGCCGCCTCGTCTTCAACTACGCCAAGGCGCTCGTGGAGAAGACCACATCCTACCTGATGAGCGGCATCAGCTTCGCCGTCGACCCCGCCGACGACTCGCCCGAGGCCCAGGAGCGCGCCCGCGGTGCCGAGAGGGCGCTCCTCGACGTGTACGAGGCGAATCAGCTCGCCCAACTCGACTTCGACACCGAGATCGACGCCGCCGTCCTCGGCGACGGCGCCTTCAAGGTCACCTGGGACACCGAGGAGCGACGCGTCCGCGTCTCCGCCCCCGATGTCCAGGGCATCTACGTCTGGTGGCTGGGCGACGATGTCTCCCGCATCTGGCGCGTCGCCAGCCGCTACACGCTGCTGCCCGAGGAGGTGGAGATGCTGTACGGCGTCACCCCCTCTAAGACGCGCGGCCGCGCCAAGGGCTCCGAGGTCGTCGAGCTGTGGACCGACCGCGAGTTCGAGCTCTGGCTGGACAACGTCCGCATCGAGCAGAAGGCGAACCCCTACGGCTTCATCCCCTTCGTCATCTACCCCAACCTGCGCGAGCCGAAGCGGTTCTGGGGCGTCTCCGACATCCCCGCCGTCGAGGAGTCGGTGCGCGAGCTGAACCGCGCCCTCTCGCAGCTGTCGATGATACTGGAGCTATCGGGGAACCCGATCGCCGTGCTGGAGAACGTGGGCGAGTCGCAGGACATCGCTGTCCAGCCGGGGGCCGTCTGGGAGCTGCCGGAGCGCGCCCGCGCCTACCTGCTCGACCTCCTCCAGGGGGGCGGCGTCAAGCTGCACGTGGACTACGTCGACCTCATCTACCGCACGCTGCACGACCTGGGCGAATCGCCGCGCACGGCCTTCGGCGAGAACAGGGGGGCGCTGTCGGGCGTCGCCCTGAACGTGGAGATGGACCCGCTGCTCAAGAAAGTCCAGCGAAAGCGGCTCATCCGCAGCGCCGCCTACCGGAAGCGCAACGACATGGTCCTGCGCATCCTGGAGCAGTTCACGGGCGTCTCCTACGCGCCCCACCGCTCGCGCGTCGTCTGGGGGCCGGTGCTGTCGGAGGACCGCAGCCGGGTGGTCGAGGACGAGGTGCGGCTGGTGGAGGCCGGCGTCCACTCGCGCCGTCGCGCCGCCGACGAGCTGGGCGTCGAAGACCCGGAGGAGGAGTTCCGCCGCTGGCTGGAGGAACAGGAAACGCTGCCGGGGGAAGAGCCGGGCCTTCCTTCAGCGGAGGAGCCCAGTTGACGTAACGGCGGCATCAGCATAACAGACTATCGTCT
>CAZSRY010000152.1:0-3890 GCA_964609475.1 uncultured Dehalococcoidia bacterium | reverse complement strand
GTGAAGATCCTGGCGAGGGAGCGCCGAGGACGCAGGTGGCGGCTCAGGGGAAGCCCTCTGATGGGCGCCCTGAGCGTCACTTCATATTCACCCCTGATACAGCGCCTCTTGGAGAACCGCGGGGTGGGGACGGCGGCCGAGGCGCAGGCATTCCTCGAAGGCAGGGAAGAGGGAGACCCATCCTCTATACCCGACATGGACAAGGCGGTGGCCCGCCTGACGAGGGCGACGTCGGCGGGGGAGACGGTGGCCGTCTTCGGCGACTTCGACGTCGATGGCGTGACCGCCGTCGCCCTGCTGATGGAGGGCCTGGGATCGCTGGGAGCGCGGGTCGTGCCCTACATCCCCGACCGGTTCAGCGAGGGGTACGGTCTGAACAAGACG
Organism: uncultured Dehalococcoidia bacterium; assembly: GCA_964609475.1. Classification (GTDB taxonomy): domain Bacteria; phylum Chloroflexota; class Dehalococcoidia; order DSTF01; family JALHUB01; genus CAZSRY01. The sequence goes on along the minus strand of CAZSRY010000152.1, from coordinate 3,506 downwards.
GCGATAGGACGGCTGCGGGAAGAAGGCGCCGACCTGCTGGTCAGCGTCGACTGCGGCACGAGCTCGCTGGAGGAGGTGGAGTTCGCGCGGTCGCTGGGCATGGATGTGGTCATCGTCGACCATCACCTGCCATCCTCGCGGTTGCCGGCGGCGCAGGCGGTGGTCAATCCCAAGGTGGCGGGCGAGCGTGCTTCTTATGTCGAGTTGGCCTCGGCGGGGCTGACGTACTATCTCCTCCAGGCGCTCCACGATTCGCTGGGGAGGCCGTTCCAGCAGGAGCGGCATCTCGACCTGGCGGCGCTGGGAACGGTGGTGGACATGGCGTCGCTCTTGGGGGCGAACCGAGGGCTGGTGCGCCGCGGCCTGGGGGCGCTCGCCGCGACGGAGAGGCCTGGCCTGCAGGCGCTGATGGAGGTGGCGAGGGTCGAGGCGTCGTCGCTGGACACGGAGGCGCTCTCGTTCGGGCTGGGGCCGCGGCTGAACGCGGCGGGACGGATCGCGCACGCCCGCCTGAGCCTGGATCTGCTGACGTGCCGCGATCCGGAGGCGGCCTGGACGATGGCACGGGAGCTGGACGCCCTCAACAAGGAGCGACAGCAGCAGCAGGCGGCGGCGCTGGAGTTGGCCTGGGGTCTGCTGGCGGAGAACGACGACGAGGCCCCCCTGCTGATGATCGGGGACGCGGCTATACCGGCGGGAGTGGCGGGGCTGGTGGCGTCGAGGGTGGCGGATGATCTGTACCGTCCGGCGGTAGTGTACGAGCGCGGCGAGAGTTGCAGCCGCGCCAGCGCCCGCAGCATCCCCGAGTTCGACATCGCGGCGGCGCTCAGGGAGTGCGGCGACCTGTTCCAGCGCTTCGGCGGGCACAGGCAGGCGGCGGGCTTCACGGCGGACAACGAGCGGCTGCCCGCCATCAAGGAGCGGCTGACGGCCAGCGCTCAGGAGCAGTTGGCGGAGATGGAGCTATTGCCGACCATCGACATCGACGCGGAGGTGGCGCTGCGGGAGATCGGCGGGGAGGAGATCCGCTGGCTGGGTCGTCTGGCGCCGCACGGGGTGGGCAATCCGGAGCCGACCTTCCTCAGTCGCGGCGTGTCGGTGGTGGAGTGCCGAACGGTGGGGGCCGACGGCAAGCATCTGCGGCTGAAGCTGCGGGACGGGCCCATAGTGTGGCCGGCGATCGCGTTCGGGCTGGGGGAGGCGGGGGTGTCCGAGGGGGAGCGTGTCGACGTGGTGTACTCGTTCGGCGTGGACCGGTTCAGGGAGAGGTCGCTGCAGCTTGTGGTGCGGGACCTGGCGCCGTCGGCGTAGCGGCGACCCGAATAGCTCGTCGTCTTTCCCACCCGCCTACCCAGAGAGGTTATTCTGGAATCAGGGGGACACCCCCCGCCTATCCTCCTACCGGCAGGCAGGTCTGCACTCCCCCTGTTGCAGAGGCTCACCACTACTCCTCGCCTTCGCTCGCGTCGCCCTCGGGGGCGAGCAGGCGGGCGTAGTACTGGCTCGACTGGTAGAGGGCAGCCAGGGGGTTGTGGCCAAGCAACCTGTCCTTGACGGCGAAGACGGTGGTGGGGGCGTCGGCGTGCTTGAGGAAGAGGGAGTCGTGGCCGACGCAGAGGCCGAGGAGGATGTCGAGGTCGCAGCCCTCCTTGTTCAGGATTCCGGCCTGGGATATGGGATTGCACATCGATTCGTAGCGGCCGGGGACTATCTTCTCCTCATCCTTGAGGCCGATCTCCTCCTTGGGGACGCCGCCGGTCTTGCAACAGACGGATACGACATCGAAGCCCCTTTTCTCCAGTATGCGGACGAGTATCCTGGCCTCGCTGCGCAGGCCGATGCAGTAGGCAACGCCGAGCTTCTGGTAGCCCATCATGCGGGCGAACCGGATTATCTCCTCCAGGCGCGTGGTGGCCGGTGAGGGGACGCCGGGGGCCCAGGGAACGCGGGTGTAGGACTGGCCCTCGAGGACGGAGGAGCGGCGGGCAAGTTCAGCGATCTGGGGGTCGCGGTAGCGCTGACGGGCCTCCTCGATGACGTCGCTGTGGGTCTTGGTGGGGCAATTGGCAGGGCCGTTCATGTAGTCGGCGGTGTAGCAGACGAGGGTGCCGCAGCGGGCACAGTCCGGACTACGTGGGGCGTCTCTCTTGGCTTTGCTCATAGTGGGCCGTCCTCTCTACGGATTCGCGACATGGGGATAGTGGGTCCTCATCTTCAAGTCTAGGAGGGGGCCATTTGGGGGTCAACCGATAGGGTAGGAGCAAGGAAATCATCCGGCGCGCAAGACGAATGCGGTACTCTCCCACCCACCCGCCCAGAGAGGTTATCCAGGAATCAGGGGGACACCCGCCCGCCTATCCTCCTCCGGCGGACAGGTCTGCGCTCCCCCTGTTGCAGAGGCTTACCACTACTCCTCGGCTTCGCTTGCGTCGCCCTCGGGGACGAGTAGGCGGGCGAGGAGGTCGCGGACGGCGGCCACAACCTTGTCCGGGTACTCCATCAGGATGTGATGGCTCGCCTGCGGCAGCGGCCGATCCTCGGCGTTGGGCAGCCAGCCCGCCAGGTCGGCCGCCGTCGTGGAGCCAAGACCCTCCTTCGATAGACCCCGCAGCACGATCGCCGGGACGGCGGCGTGGGCGATCTCCGGCCAGAGGTCGTAGTAGAGCGTCTGGCGGTAGACCTCGACCTCCGTCTCGGGCGTGCACTTCAGGGTCACCTGACCATCGTCGGTCTCGCGCACCGCCTCCTGCACGAAGAGGTCGAATATCGACGGCTGCCAGCGCACGTAGGGGATCTTCGATTTCAGCGACTCCCGCATCGCCTCCCGCGACGGCCAAGTGCGGCGACGCCTCCTCGCCCCGTAGAAGTCGCTCGATTCGGCGACCTCCGGCCGGGCGTAGAAGGGCCGCGGCAGGATGACGGGGTCGACGAGCACTATCCCCCGCACGAGCTGCGGATAGCGGGCGGCGCATATGGCGGACACAGCGCCTCCCACCGAGTGCCCGACAAGGACGGCGGGGCCGAGGTCGAGGGCCTTGAGGACGCCGCCGACGTCATCGGCGATGAGGCTCCAGTCGTAGCTGTCGGCGGGGTCGCTATCGCCGTGGCCGCGCAGGTCGAGGCCGAGGACGTGCGCCTTCGGCCTGAGGGCGAGGGCGATGGGGTGCCAGAGGGCGGCCAGGTAGCTGTTAGCATGCGCGCAGAGGATGGGCCGACCGTTGCCGCCCCAATCGAGGAGGTGGAGTCGCAGGCCGCTGGCCTCGACGAAGATGTCGCGGGCGCCGGGCGGTGTCAAGCGGACTCGCTTTCCAGGAACACTGCACTTGAAGTCTATGAAGGCTTCGATTGAGGGTCAACCGGCCGGTTGGGGTGACAGGCAGTTGCTCTGCCATCGGGAATCAGCGACGTTGTCTTTCCCACCCGCCCACCCAGAGAGGTTATCCAGGAATCAGGGGGACACCCCCTGTAACCCCCGGCAGAGGGGGAAGACCCCCTCTGCACTCCCC
>CAZSRY010000151.1:0-3901 GCA_964609475.1 uncultured Dehalococcoidia bacterium | reverse complement strand
GGCTTCGTCACCGGCGACATCGGCTGCTACACCATGGCCGTCGGCCCCGCCGGATACTGGCAGCTCAAGACGGCCCAGGCCATGGGCTCCGCCACCGGCATGGCCTGCGGCTTCGGCAACCTGAGCCGCTTCGGCTTCCAGCAGCCCGTCCTCGCCGTCAGCGGCGACTCCACCTTCTACCACGCCACCATCCCGGCCCTCATCAGCGGCATCTACAACCGCGCCAACTTCACCCTCCTCGTCCTCGACAACAGTGCCACCGCCATGACCGGCTTCCAGCCTCACCCCGGCACCGGCATGACCGCCATGGGCGATGCCGCGCCCGTCGTCGACATAGAGGCGCTCTGTCGCGCCCTTGGTGTGCGGGTGGAGGTCACCGACCCGTTCGACCTCAAGGGCACCACCGATAGGCTTCTCGACCTCATGCAGGACGACGGCGGCGTAAGGGTGCTCATCGTCAAGAGGGAGTGCGGCCTCGTCAGGGCGAGAAAGGGGAAGCCGGACTACAGGATGCATGTGGACACGGAGAAATGCATCGGCGAGGACTGCGGCTGTGCCCGCCTCTGTACCCGCGTCTTCCAGTGCCCCGGCCTCATCTGGGACGTCGAGAAGGGGGCCGCCAAGATAGACGAGGTCATCTGCGCCGGCTGCGGCGTCTGCGCCGACATCTGCCCCGCCGGAGCCATCATCAGGGAGGAATCATGAAGGAGAGAGACCCCCTGAACATCATCATCACCGGCGTGGGTGGTCAGGGCAACGTCCTGCTCTCCCAACTCCTGGGCAGGGCCCTTGTCGGGGCCGGCTATCACACAACCATCGGCGAGACCTACGGTGCCTCCCAGAGGGGCGGCGCCGTGATGAGCCACATCCGCGTCTCCAAGCAGAGCCAGTACGGCCCCCTCATCGCCCAGGGACAGGCCCACATCATCCTCGGCCTGGAGCCCCTGGAGACCATGCGGGTGCTGGCCCAATACGGCAACCCCCAAGTCGTCGTCATCGCCAACTCGCGGCCCGTCTTCCCCGCGGCCGTGAGCAGCGGCGTGGGGGAGTATCCCACCCCCGAGCAGATAGTCGGCACACTGGCGGCGCTATCCAGCAAGGCCTGGCTGGTCAACGCCACCGACATCGCCCTGGACATGGGGGCGCCCATCCTTGCCAACATCGTCATGATGGGCACCCTTGTCGGCACGGGCCTTCTGCCCGTCGGCGCGGAGACGTTCGAGGCCGAGCTCAAAGAGAGCCTGCCCGCCGACAGACTTGACATAAGCCTACAGGCCTTCCACAGAGGGATGGCTGAGCTCAAGGACGCCTCTTAGATCACCTGGTCTCTACTGCTCTCCACGAACTGCTCACCAGCATCTCTTGGTTGAGGAGCTGTTCCAGCCCTTAGGGTCATAGACAGACCTGTTTCGCCGATGTAGCGGGCGAGTACACATATTGGCGTTGCTCCCGCTGCCCGTTGTATGATCCGCTCATCCTGCCAGAACGAAGGAGGAGCGCCATGAACAGGTTTGACCTGACAGACAAGGTAGCCATCGTCACCGGCGCCTCCCGCGGCATCGGCGAGGCGATCGCCACCGCCCTCGCCGATGCGGGTGCCAAGGTGGTGCTCTCCAGCCGCAAGATGGAAAACGTCGGCCCCGTGGCCGACAAGATCAACGCCGCTGGCGGTACCGCCCTCGCCGTCCCCGCTCATGCCGGGCACCCCGACGAGGTCGCCAAGCTCGTCGCCCAGACAGTCGACGCCTTCGGCACCGTAGATATCGCCGTCAACAACGCCGGCACCGCCATCCACTTCGGCTCCATCCTCAGCGCCGACGAGGCCGTCTGGGACAAGACCTTCCAGATAAACCTCAAGGGCTACGTCTGGCTCTGCAAGGAAGTGGTTCCCATCATGACCAAACGGGGCCGCGGCAAGATAATCAACGTCGCCTCCATCGCCGGCATCGCGCCCTCTCCGGGAATGGGCGTCTACGGCGTCACCAAAGCGGGGATCATCATCTTCACCCAATACCTCGCTCAGGAGCTGGGCCCCGCCAATATCCAGGTCAACGCCATCGCTCCCGGCACCGTCCAGACGCGCCTCATGCAGGCCGCCTGGGACATAGATCCTGCCGGCCTGGAAGAGACGAGGCGCGCGACTCCCTTGGGGCGGATCGGCCAGCCCGATGACATTGCCGGAGCCGCCCTCTTCCTGGCAGCGCCTGCATCCGATTTCACCACCGGCGCCGTCCTGATCATCGATGGCGGCTACACCCTGGGCCAGGGGGCTATCCGCCTGAGCGAAGGCCCGGCCTCCTGACCGGGGCACAGTTAACCGTCCGACCGAGCCGTCAGGGCAAGGAATGGCCTCCTGACCGGGGCACGACTAACCGCCCGCCCGAGCCGTCAGGGCAAGGAATGGCCTCCTGACCGGGGCACGACTAACCGCCCGCCCGAGCCATCAGGGCAATGAGTGGGGTTACCTGTCTCTGCGGATGGAATGCCGGGCCTGCCCGGCGACCCGCTACCGATAGCGGTCGGAGCCGCGTGCCAGGTAGCACTCGCGGCAGTACACAGGGCGGTCCTCCTTCGGCTCAAAGGGGACCTCTGTCTCCTTGCCGCAGGCCGCGCACACGGCCGGGTACATGGTGCGGCTTCGGACGGAGCTACCGCCGGCCGAGCGCTCGGCCCTTCGTGCCGTCCGACAATCCGGACAGCGCTTGGGGTCCGTGTAGCCCCTGCTGGCGAAGAACTCCTGATCCTCCACGGAGAAGATAAATTCTCCCCCGCAGTCCTGGCAGGTGAGTGTTCGCTCTTCGTACGCCACTCGATGACCTCCTTGGTCAGTACTAGGTGCAGTTCGGTCATCGAGCAACCACTTGGGGCAGCCGAAACCGGACGGCAAACTCAACTGTGGGCAGACTAGCATATTGCCCGCCGTTTTGCAAGCATAAGTGCCCCTCAGGCACGAGATATCAGCGTTGTGGGGGCAGTCAAGGCTCCTTGTGGAGCGTCGCGGACAGCACCTCGCTGAACCTCTCGTCGCGCGGGAAATAGGCGACCGCGTCCAGCGCCGGCAGACCATTGGGCGGCGTGCGGTCGATGAAGTAGCGCCGCCAGTTCTGCCAGGAGGCGGGCTCTATCAGCTCTCCCATCACCTCCGCCGAACTCAAGCCGCGGTACTCCTCCGGGAACCACCAGCGGTGATGGTAGCGGATGCCCTCCTCAAACAACGCCGGGTCCAGGTCAACGCGCGTGCGGTCGCGCCAGTTGAGCAGGACAACGCTGCCCGCCGGCGGTTGGAACCCCTCCTCGATCTCCGTAAACGATAGCTTCTCGTACTTGCGCAGATACCAGGCCCAGGGCCAGCTATAATCGTCCCTCTCATCCACGATGATGGGCAAGTTCACCCCCTGGCCGGAGACAGCCGCTACCTGGTCGATGGCATCCCGTATCAGCGGAATATCCGACGACGCCTGCACGTACACCAGCAGCTCGACCGGCGTATCTCCCCTGTCCCTCGATGCCAGCGTGCCCTGGCCGTCCAGCAGGTTGGGGTGCCCCCAGCTCGCCAGGACGGCCGCCCGCACCGTGAACACCAGCAGCATAGCGCCCACGGCTCCCGCGCCGACGCGCATCGCTGCCTGAGGATCCAGCGAGCGGGCCGACCAGCCCACCGCCGCCGCCGCCGTCAGCACCAGCAGCCAGCCGACGATAGACGCCGCGCTCCCCGGCCCAACGGCGATGAAGACGCCCACCGCCAGGGCCGCCGCCAGAGCCGCCGCGGCTGGTGATCCCCACCTGCGCAGCGCCGGCAACTCCACACGCGCCGCCGCCGTTGTGAGGAGTCCGCCCATCGCTCGACCCGCCAGGATCGATAGGGGCAGAGCGATGTGCACGTTGAGCCAGGGCATCTTCT
>CAZSRY010000150.1:1357-3915 GCA_964609475.1 uncultured Dehalococcoidia bacterium | reverse complement strand
ATCCGGCGGGGCCGACGGCCATGGTGTAGCAGCCGATGTCGCCGGTGACGAAGCCTCCCCGTCCGTCCATCTTGATGGCGTTTTTGACGGACCAGAAGGTGGCGCGATGAGGGCAGCCGGCACAGAATCCCACTATCCTGGGATGGACAAAGCCCGCCGTCAGGGCCAGCGCCTTCTCGGAGTAGTCAGGCTGAACGGGCGCGTATTCGATCTCGAGGACGGCACTGATGGCCCTGGTCACGATATCGGGGTTGATCTCGCCGGAGAGGGGGATGTGCCCGCTGCGCTTGCCGTAGAACTTGAGGGGGCCCACGGCGGCGGCGTCCTCGCCGACCAGCTCCTTGAGGTTCCCCTCCAAGAAGGGGTCGATCTCCTCCACCACGAGGATCTTCTCGGTTCGGGCCAGGTGCTGCCGCACCAGCCTCTCGGGCAGGGGCCAGGTGGTGCCGAGCTTGAGGATGCCGACGCTCTTGTCCAGGTTGAGCGCCTCGACCGCCTCCTGGGAGTAGAACCAGCCGCTGCCGGAGGTCACGATCAGGAGCTTGGGCCGCTTGGGGCCTTGATAGCCGTTGAAGGGGGATGTCTCAAAGGTCTCCCGGGCCCTGTCCAGCTTCTGGTGAGCGAGCTGGTGCTTGGGGGGGCCGGGGAGAGAAGTGTATTGCAGGGGTACGATGGGCTCGAACCTTGCCTCGCGGCTGGGCGGCAGGCGCTCGCCTATCCGCACGTCGCCGCGGGCGTGGGAGGTGCGGGTGACACCCCTGACGATACAGACGCTCTTCAGCTCCTCCGATAGCTCGAAGGCCCACTTCGTCAGGTCCTTGGCTTCCTGAAAGGTAGAGGGCTCGAGGAGGGGAAGGCAGGCCCATTTGGCGACGGGCCGCGAGTCCTCTTCCTCGGTGCTGGAGTGGGCGCCGGGGTCGTCGCAGATGACCAGGACCAGTCCGGCGTTGACCCCCGTCAGATTGAGGCCCATCAGGAAGTCCAGGACGACGTTGACGCCGTTGTGCTTCATGGCGGCGATGGCCCGCACTCCGGCGAAGGAGGCGGCGGCGGCGGCCTCGAGGGCCACCTTCTCGTTGGCCGACCACTCCACGTAGATGCCGGCCTCCGCGGCGACCTCGGCCAGGCTGCCGATGATCTCGGAGGATGGGGTGCCCGGGTAGGCGGCGGCGAAGCCCACGCCCGCCTCCAGCGCCCCCCTGGCGATGCCCTCGTTGCCCATCAGCAGTTGGGCGCTGCCCGGTTCGAATGTCGCGATGTTTGCCATCTCAGCAACCCCCTAGCCCGCCGAGCAAGCTCCAGCGGGCAGGCGTCCTCACTTCGCTAGAAGCCTGCGTCGCGTCTCCCCGCTCAGGGTGAGGTAGAGCAGGTCGTCCTCGCTGCCGCTCATCTGGACGATGTTGTCCAGGCCCCGCTTTCTCTTGCCCAGGGAGGCCTCCTTGAGGTGCGCCAGGTTCTCCTCCGGTAGGGCGTCCACCTCTATCGCCCCTTTGCTATGGGCCGCTTCCAGCAGCTCTTTGCCGCGGTCGCTCCTGATAATGACGGTGTTCCAGCCGCTGACGCCCTCGGCGGCGCCGACGGAGATGTCGGCGAACTCCGCCGTCATGTCGAGGCAGAGGTTGCAGGTGGGCCGGACGAATCGGCGGACATCGTCGAGGGGGATGGAAAGGCTGCTGGAGTCGGAGAAGACCTCAAACATATTGGCCGGCGGCGGCGGGATGTCGAACCTGGATATCCGGTCGAGGGGCACCTTCTCCGCCAGGAAGCGGACGAACTCCTGGTAGCGAAGGGCCCAGGTGCAGAAGAGGCCGATGACCAGCGCCAGCTTGTCGATGTTGTTGCGGTTCTCCAGGGGCGATGCCCTCATCTTGGCGAGGGCCAACGCCTGACAGGGCGTAGCCACGACAGCGATGTTGCGGACGTCCTCCCTGCCCGCCTCTTGATTGAAGGCGGCGAGAGTGGGGGCGGCGACGAAGTTGGAGCGGGCGCAGCCGAGCACCTGCTCCGCGTCGCGCGCCAGCAGGCCGCCGGGAAGGATGTCATGGTCGCTGCTGGTGAGCACCGCCGAGTCGATGAGGCCCTCGTCGAGGGCGAAGGACGCCAGGGCGCTGACGGTGCCGCCGTATTGGGCCCTCGACCGGACGCCGTCGCTCGCGGCCCTGGCGATGACGACCTCTTTGACCGTCCCGATGGCGCCGGCGTCGTAGGGGGCGCCGAATACGGATTCGCTCAGCAGGTCGAGGTCGGTGGGGGTGCGAGGGCAGAAGGCATAGCACCGCCCCTCGCTGATCTTGCATTCATCTAGGGGGACGACCCTGCCCTTGTAGGCGATCAGATAGGGGCACATGCCGACGCAGGCCCCACACAGGCTGCAGAGGTCGCGGTCGAGGACCTCGGCCTGGAGCTGCCGGCAACCCTTGATCTCGGGGGTCATCTCTTGCTCCCTCTAGAGAAAAGGCAAGGGAGGACCGGGGACGCGTCCGCCGTGCGGGGATGCCTGTCAGGGGCGTGGGGGCTCATTATATAGTAAGTAGACACATTCCAAATTGTATCATGTC
>CAZSRY010000150.1:0-1257 GCA_964609475.1 uncultured Dehalococcoidia bacterium | reverse complement strand
GCCCGATCAGGACGGAGTGTACTGGGCGGTGCCGTCGGGGTAGACGGCCACTTTGGCGCCGTCGGGGTGGAGCGCCCTGAGCTGGCTCATCACCTCTGCCCAGTCCTTGGCCCAGATGACGGAGCGGGGGTCGACGAAGAGGTCGGTGCAGGTGAGGTCCCTCTGGGGGTTGAGGATGATGAGCTTGTATTGAGGCGGCATCTCTCCACGGATGACGTATTGCCTGCCGCCGTACTCCTTCCCGAAGCTGCGCAGGAGGTAGTGGGGGACCTGGCCCTCGGGGCAGTTCATGATCATGACGACGGTGGCGCCATCCCGCTTGAGGGCCCTGAGAGTGATGATTATGGAGATGGCCGCCTCGCCGGCCTTGGTGTAGGCGTTGGTGACGGCGATGTCCACGCCCGCCTGTCCGGCAGGCAGGTCGGAGAGCGGCTCGGTGGCGTAGAGCTCCTTGGCCAGCCTGACCCCCTCGTTGTGGGCGAGCACCGGCTCCCCTACGAACAGGGCCGATATCTCCCCGCGGCCGTTAATGAAGGCGTCGACGGTCACGTCGAGTCCGGCGAGCTTGCTGGCGTCGTCGACCTCCGAGCGCATGGGGTTCTGGTCCCAGTTGCCCATGCCGACCGTGCCGGGCGGGCTGTTGAATATCGTCCTGTGGAAGCTATCGATGCTGTCGATGTGAGAGACGCCGGGCAGGATGATCTTCCCGCCACCGCCGAAGCCGGCCTGCGGGTGGGGAAGGATGCAACCGATGGCGATCTTGAAGTCGCAGCTTACGACCTCGCGGTTGACGGCGAGGGGGGTGCCGAGGGTGGTGGTACCCACCGGCACGCAGTTCTCATAGGGGTTGTGGTTGAAGACGAGGAAGCGCTCCAGTATCTCCTGACCCAGTTTCTTGCGCAGGGCATGGTTATCGTGGGCGCCGTGGGTTCCGGAGGCGACGATGAAGCGGATCTGGTCGTCGGCGATGCCCGCCGCCCCCAGGTCGCGCAGGACGTAGGGGGCGATCTCGTAGATGGGGGTGGGGCGGGTGATGTCGTCGAAGATAATGGCTACTTCTTTCTTGCCCCGCGCCAGCTCGCGGATCAGGAGCGTGCCGATGGGGTCTTCGAACGCCTCCTGCATCTGCTGGGGGGTGAGCTTGGGGCTATCGTAGGCCTTGGTGGAGCAGAAATGGACGTCCCAGGAGTCGGGGAAGTCGAGCTCCAGTTCGCTGTTGCCGTCCCAGATGAGTTGGGGCACTTTCACCTTCATGAT
>CAZSRY010000149.1:0-3925 GCA_964609475.1 uncultured Dehalococcoidia bacterium | reverse complement strand
GCGGCGAGGACGGCACCCTGCAGGGGCTGCTGGAGCTGGCCCAGGTGCCCTACGTGGGCGCGGGGGTAGCAGCGAGCGCGGTGGGACTGGATAAGGCGCTCATGAAGGCCCTGCTCCGCGAGGCGGGCCTGCCGGTGGTGGACTATCGAGTGATCACGCAGCCGCGATGGGAGAGGGAGGAGAAGGCTGTGACGGCGGAGATCGAGGATGCCCTCTCCTACCCCTGCTTCGTCAAGCCGGCGAACGGGGGCAGCAGCGTGGGGATCACCAAGGTGCGCTCGCGGGAGGGACTGGCCGACGCCGTCCTGGAGGCGCTGCGCTACGACCGCAAGCTGGTGGTGGAGAAGGGGGTGGAGTGCCGGGAGATCGAGTGCGCCGTCCTGGGAAACGACGAGCCGGAGGCGTCGCCGCTGGGGGAGATCCTGTACAAGGGCGAGTTCTACGATTACAAGGCCAAGTATCTGGATGCGTCCACGGAGCTGGCGGCGCCGGCGGAGGTGCCGGAGGAGACGGCAGCGCGCATCCGGCAGATCGCCGTAAGCGCCTACCGGGCGATCGATTGCGCGGGCATGGCGCGGGTGGACTCCTTCCTGACGCCTGAGGGGCAGGTGTTCGTGGACGAGCTCAACACGGTGCCCGGGTTCACCCCCGTGAGCATGTATCCCAGGCTATGGCAGGCGGCGGGCCTATCGTATTCCGGACTTATCAGTCGTTTGGTCGATCTGGGCCTGGAGCGATTCGAGCAGAGGGAGAAGGTTGCGCAGGTATAGCAACGGCCAGAGCCAGCATGGGACCCCTGCCCGTGGGGGCGGCATCGTGCGAGCCCTGCGTCGGCTCACGCTGATGGCGCTGCTAGTCGGGCTGGCGGCAGGGGCCTGGATGCTCTATCAGTCGCCGCTTCTCCGGGTGAACAAGGTTACGGTCGTGGGCGCGGAGAACCTGGACGCGGCGACCCTGGCCCACATGTCGGGCCTGGAGGGCCAGAACATCCTGCTGGCGGATACGGAGGAGGCGAAGGCGCGCCTCTCCCAGGTGGCGATGATCAGCGACATATCAATCGAGCGGCGGTGGCCGGGGGAGATGGTGATAAAGATCGAGGAGCGGCATCCCTGGGGCTACTGGCAGGTCGGGGACCAGCTCTACGTCATCGATGACGGGGGCTTCGTCCTCGATAGCGGCCAGCCGGACGAGGGAGCGCCGACCATCGTCCACCTCGATAGCGAGCTCCAGCTTGTGCCCGGCGAGCAGGTGGACGCCGATGCGGTGGCCCTCGCCCAGCAGCTGATGGATTCGGCGCCCCGTTCCCTGGGCCAGGCAGTGGTAGGACTGGAGTACAGCGACCGCAGCGGGCTGACGGTGGCGCTGGAAGGCGGCCTGCGGGCGACGTTCGGCGATAGCCGCGACCTCGACTATAAGGTGAGCGTTCTATACGTGCTCTTGGAGAGGGCGCGCAGTGAGGGCCTGGCGGTCCACGCCGTGGACCTCCGGTTCGGGGACAGCGTGTCCTTCCAGTAGGTGACGACGAAGAGCAGAAAAGGGGTTGCCAGCGGGCCGGTCGGCAGCCAGGGAAGGAGGAACCTAGGGTGGTAAGGAATGGCACCTTCGCCTCCATTGACGTGGGAACGACGAAGATCTGCACCACGGTGGGAGAGGTCACGGACGAGCAGTCCATACGGATCCTCGGTGTCGGGGTATGCCCGGCCAGAGGCTTCAGCCGCGGGATTGTGGACAACATCCACGATGCTACGCTGTCTATACGCGACTCGGCGGAGAAGGCGGAGCGTTCCAGCGGCACGCGCATTCTCTCCGCCCACGTGGGGATAGCGGGCTCCCACATCCAGTCCCTGAACAACCGCGGCATCGCGGCGATCCCGGACCGCCGCCATCCCATCTCCAGCGACGACGTGGAGCGGGTGCTGGAGGGTGCGCGCGTGATCAACATCCCCTCCAATCGCGAGGTGCTGCACGCGGTGCCGCGCTACTACGTGGTGGACGGGCAGGACAGCGTGAGCGACCCGCTGGGGATGCACGGGCAGCGGCTGGACGTGGAGACACACATTGTCACGGCATCGGTGAGCGCCCTGCAGAACCTGACGAAGTGCCTGGAGGGAGCGGCCATCGGGGTGGAGAGCCTCATCCTGGAGCCGCTGGCCAGCGCTGAGGCGGTGCTGGAGGAGGAGGAAAGGAAGCAGGGGGTGGTGGTAGCGGACATAGGCGGCGGAAATACGGGGCTGGCGGTGTATCTGGACGGCAGCGTGTATCACACGTCGGTGCTGCCGGTGGGGGGCAACCACCTGACCCGCGACCTGGTAGTGGGGCTTCGCTGCCCCTATCAGGCGGCCGAGGAGGCGAAGGCGAACTACGGCACCGCCCTTCCCAGCATGGTGGACGCCGACGAATCGGTGGAGCTGGACAGCTTCGGCTCGGAGCGACGGAAATCGGTTCCCCGGCGTCGACTATGCGAGATCCTGCAGGCGCGGAGCGAGGAGATCATGGAGATGGTGATGAGTGAGGTGAAACGAGCGGTGCACGACGACATCGTATCGGCGGGCATCGTCCTCACGGGCGGCACCGCCAAGCTGCAGGGCCTCGATATCCTGGCCGAGCAGGTGACAGGGCTGCCGGTGCGGGTGGGCGAGCCGCGACATCTCCAGGGCCTCTCGGAGACGCTGGCCGACCCGGCCTACGCCACCAGCGTGGGGCTATTGCAGTGGGCTCTGAAGGAGAACGGGTTGCTCTGTGGGAGCCAACATTCGGGGCCCAGCCTCGCCATGGGCGGCTGGCTGCGGCGCGTTGGTCAATGGATGAAGGTACTGATGCCCGAATAGGGGCTAGAAGGGACGACGATGGATTCTAAACAGGCGATAACAACAGAAACGAAAGGAGGCGATGGTGACGGTTAGAGAAGACCTAGACAACCTTCCCCCCATCAAGGTGGTAGGGGTAGGCGGCGGCGGCTGCAACGCCCTCAGTCGGATGATGGCGGAGCGCATCCCGGGGGTGCAGCTTGTGGGAGTCAACACGGACGCGCAGGCTCTGGCCCACACCGACGCCCATGTACGGATCCGCATCGGCGATAGGCTGACGAAGGGCCTGGGCGTAGGAGGCGACCCGGGCAAGGGGCTCCGCGCCGCTGAGGAGAGCCGGGAGGAGCTGTTCGACACGGTGAAGGGGGCGGAGATGGTGTTCATCACCGCCGGCATGGGTGGCGGCACGGGCACCGGCGCTTCGCCCATCGTGGGCGAGGTGGCCCGCGAGGTCGGCGCCCTGACGATCGGCGTCGTCACCAAGCCCTTCATGTTCGAGGGCGCGAGGCGCCGGCTACAGGCGGAGGAGGGGATCGCCCACCTGCGGGACAAGGTGGATACGCTCATTGTCATCCCCAACGAGCGCCTGCTGGCCGTCTGCGACCCCGAGGTGACGGTGCCGGAGGCGTTCCGCATCGGCGACGACGTACTGCGTCAGGCCATCCAGGGGATATCGGAGATCATCACGGTGCCCGGCGATATCAACCTGGACTTCGCCGACGTGCGCAAGGTCATGGGCGAGGCGGGACAGGCCCTCCTGGCCATCGGACGGGCCAGCGGCGAGAACCGGGCGGTGGAGGCGGCAAGAATGGCGATCGCCAGCCCCCTGCTGGACACCAGCATCGAGGGGGCAAAGGGCGTGCTGTTCAACGTGACAGGCTCGCGCAGCGTGGGGCTGCATGAGCTGAACATGGCCGCTCAGGTGATCGCTGAGGTGGTGGACCCGGACGCCGAGATCATCTTCGGGACGGCGACCGACCCCGACCTGGGCGACGAGGTGAAGGTGACGGTGATCGCTACCGGCTTCCTCCCCGCCGAGAGTCGGGCGGTGGAGGGAGACGAGCGGATAAGGCAACTCCGTGTCCAGACGCTGCAGAACGTTGCCGACACGGAGTTAC
>CAZSRY010000148.1:0-3929 GCA_964609475.1 uncultured Dehalococcoidia bacterium | reverse complement strand
CGGGGGACGGTGAGCTGGCCGTAGGGCAGGACGGCGATGGCGGGATCGCGGCCGTTCTTGGCGCGGAACTCCTCCGCCAGCGACGACACCGTCGCTCCGATGTCGGCGCAGTAGCGTAGGTGGGCTCGCTCCGTCAAATCCTGCGACAGGGATGAGTGGAGGTAGACCTCCGCCCTTTCGGACACCATCGCCAGGCACTGCACGGCCCACTGCTCGTTCTGGGCGAGGCCGTGGATCTTCTCCATCAAAGCGGGGAACGAGGGTTCGCTGAGCAGGAGGTCGATGAACTCCTGGTTGCCCAGGCCCTCGGCGCACTCCGCCGCCAGCACGATCGTCCCGTCCTCATGCAGTGCCTGCGCCGCCACCGACATCCCCTTCACCGACTGGTAGAGGTTGATGTCGGCGGCCCAGCCGAGGTTGGTGGAGACGACGATGTCGTAGAGATGGGAGATGGGCCGCAGGGCCTGGCTGGCGGCCTGCGCGATGGCGGCGTCGTGGGCGGCGGAAAGCTCGCCGGCGAAGACCGCCGTCATCTCCTTCCTCTCGTTCAGCGTCACGTTCACCAGGAAGGTCGGCCTGGACGCCAGGGCAACGCTGCGTATCTCCTCGAAGATGGGGTTGCCCTCCGTGTGGCACCAGGTGGAGCGGGGGTCGGCCAGCATGTCGGCGCCGTGGTTGCTGAGGATGATCTCGGCGCCGGCCACGCCCGGCAGCACCGCCTTGCCGCCGCCGGAGTAGCCGGCGAAGATGTGCGGCTCCACGAAGCCGGTCAGGATCCTGACGTCGGCGCAGAGGTAGTCGCGGTTGAGCCATACCTCGGCACCACGGCCGTTGGACTTGAGGTAGGTCAGGCTGGACCTATCGCGGGCATCATGGTTGACGACGCGGTAGCCGTTCGCGATCTCTTCGCCCAGCATCGAGGCCAGCTCCTCGCCGCTGTTGCCGCGGTGCATGCCGGTGGCGTTGACGATGACCACCTGCTCGCGGGGGACGCCCTTGTCCGCTATCGTCTCCAGGATGGGCGAGAGCAGGATGCGGTTGGGCACGGGCCGCGTGATATCGCTGACCACTAGGGCCACGCTGTCGTAGGAGCGGACGAGAACGCGCAGGGGCTTGGAATTCAAGGGCTGGGCTAAGGACAAGCGCACCGCCTCTTGCGGGTCCGGCAGGGGCGTCGCCTGGGCCGGCAGGAGGACGTGGGCGTAGTCGGGCAGATCCACGTCCAGCCCGCTCCTACCGTAGGGAAGGTGCACCCTCACGGCGACCTCCATGCAGCGAGGGGCGTATGGCTTGTCATAACCCCATGCTACAGTCGGGCTGGGACAGGGTCAACGACGGGCGGGCGGGGTGGCTCGTTGGCCTTGTAGTGTACTAGTGATATCATGGCGCTGCGTGTCTGGAACCTGAGGGAGGTGACGGAGATGGCAGTTGAGGGTTTCGATCTGTCGGGCAACAACGCCCTCATCATAGGCGCCGGTTCCGGCCTGGGACGGGCCGTCGCCCTGGCCTTGGTGGAGGCAGGCGCCAGCGTCGCCATTACCTCCGCCAGCCGCGATGAGAATGACCTGGCTGCTGTCGAAGAGACGTGTCGCCAGGTAGAGGCGCGGGGACGTAAGGTCGAGCCGCGGCCGCTGGACGCCACAGCCGCCGACCAGGTGCAGGCCGTCGTCGGGGATGTGGTGGCGGAGCTGGGCGGCATCGATGTCCTGGTGACCTGCCCCGACCTCTTTCTGGCCAAGCCCGCCGAGCAGATCTCCGACTCCGAATGGGGACGCCTGCTCAGCGTCAACCTGAGCAGCGTCTTCTTCGCCTGCCGCGCCGTCGGGCCGCACATGCTGAAGCAGGGGAGGGGACGCGTTATCAACGTGGCGTCCGGCCTGGGGGAACGGGGCCTGCCCAACTGCTCCGCCTACTGCGCCGCCAAGGGAGGCGTCGTCAACCTGACGCGGGCGCTGGCTCAGGAGTGGGCGGCCCGCGGTATAACCGTCAACTGCATCGCCCCCGCCTGGATGGAGGACACGCCGGGCCTGGGCGACCCGGACCCTGAGATCAACCGGCTCATCCGTTTCATACCGATGCGACGGCCCGGCCGCCCCGATGAGATAGGGCCCCTCGCCGTCTATCTGGCGTCCGACTCCGCGGCCTACATAACCGGCAGGACGATCTTCGTGGACGGCGGCCTGCTCGCCCACCTTTAGGGGAACGACGCTGAGAGGAGGGAACATGCCCGTAGCCTCTATCAACGGCTTTCAGATGCACTATCGAGTCGAGGGCCAGGGTCCGCCTCTGGTCATGACCCACGGGCTCCTGAGCAGCATGGCCATGGTGGACGCTTTGGGAGAGATGCCCCCTTCCCTAAAGGAAAGCTTCAGCGTGATCAGCTACGATGTCCGCGGCCACGGCCAGTCCGGCCACACCACCGATCCGGCCGACTATACCTGGCATAACCTAGCCGAGGACCTGTATCAGCTCTTGCGCAACCTGGGCATCGAGCGCGCTCACGTGGGCGGCGGCTCCATTGGGGCAGGCACCAGCCTCGTCTTCGCCCTCAAACACCCTGAGATGGTGGACAAGCTGGTGCTGGTACCGCCGCCACCGATAGGCCAGCAGGCATCGGCCCCCAGCGCCTCGATGTTCGGCGGGCTGGCCCTGCTGATCGAGGGGCTGGGGCTCGAAGAGGCGGCCGACGTTGCCCTCCGCCTGCCTCCGTGGGGGGCGCTCCGGGAATCCGCTCCCCCGCTGTTCGAGATGATACGGCAGTGGCTCCTCTCCCAGAACCCGGAGGGCATCGTCCCTGCCATCCGTGGCATCGTGAACGGCCCAGCGCTGGCTCAGGAGGACTTTGGGGAGCTCAAGGCCCCGACGCTCATCGTCGCCTACCCCGATGACGAGATGCACCCCCTGGTATCGGCCGAGCTCCTGCACAAGGCGATCCCCGACTCGCGGTTGGTGGTGGCTCCCAACCTCATCCATTACCGTCTACACCCCGAGGAGTTGGCGCAGATCATCAAGGGCTTTCTTGACGACGAGTGATGATGTTCGGGCGTGACGGTTTAGACGGCGACCCGCCTCTTCCGCCCTCCTGAGGCTTCGGCTGTGGACGAGAACAAGGACCAGCCCATCGCAGACAAGAGCGTGCGTCCCGGCGAGTATGATAGCCGCTACTTCTCCACGTCCTGCGAGGGGTACAAGGAGTTCAGGGTATCGCGGGGGAGAGAGCTGAGCCCCCGCTTTCAGAAGGCCCTGCGGCTGGCGCGCATCGAGCCCGGTCAGCGCGTCCTTGACATCGGCTGCGGGCGCGGGGAGCTCACGATGCACTCGGCCCTGGGCGGCGCCGAGGCGGTCGGCATCGACTACGCGGACGAGGCCGTTCGCATCGCTCAGGAGACCCTCGCCAGCTATCCCCAGGACGTGCAGGAGCGGGCTTCGGTGCTGCTCATGAACGCCAGGAAGATGGAATTCGAGGACGAGTCCTTCGACACCGCCTTCATGAGCGACATCGTGGAGCACCTCTATCGGCAGGAGCTGTTGGAGGTGCTGGGGGAGACGCGGCGGGTGCTCAAGCGTGGGGGAAGGGTCATCATCCACACCTGCCCCAACAGGCTGTTCTACGACCTGGCATACCCCATCTACGTCCGGCACGTGCACCGCGTCATCTGCCGCCTGGCCGAGCTGGCCGGCTATCAGAGCTACATCATAGGGCCGATGCTCGCCGTTGGGCCGGAGTTCCCCCGCAGCGAGGACGAGCGTCGCGTCCATGTGAATGAGCAGACGGCGGGTGAGCTGGCCCGTACCCTTAGCGAGAGCGGGTTTCGCGCGACCAAGACGGAGTACTGGGAGATCCCCCATCAGTTGCCCTACGTGTCGCGGCGGCTCACCATCGAGCTCATGATCCTCGACGCGCTGCGGCACCTGAGGCCGTTCAGCTA
>CAZSRY010000147.1:0-3945 GCA_964609475.1 uncultured Dehalococcoidia bacterium | reverse complement strand
TCGACATCTTCGGGTCGTTCGCCTCCTCCTCAGCGAAGAAGCGCACGTTCTCCAGGAGCAGCACCTCCCCCGGCTTCAGGGCCTGCGTCGCCTCCTCCGCCTCCGGGCCGATGACATGGAAGAGCGTCTTCACCGGCGTCCCCAGCAGCTCCCCCAGCCGCTCCCCCACGCCCACCGTCGACATGCGCAGCGAGTCCGGCCGCTGCCCCTTGGGACGCCCCAGATGCGAGCACAGCACTATCCGTGCCCCCTGCTCCCGCAGATACTGGATCGTGGGGAGTGCCGCCCTCAGCCGGCTATCATCCAGGATACGGCCGCTCTCCTTGTCGATAGGCACGTTGAAGTCCACCCGCACCAGCACCCGCTTGCCCTTCACATCGACGTCCCGCACCGTCTGCTTGTTCATGGATCCCCTCTCCTGGTGAGCTGTATCGCAGGTCGGAGCGAGGCCCCCTCAGGCCTCACGGTTGACGAAATAGTCTGCCAGTGCCTCCAGGTCGCGACGTCTCTCAGGCACCAGCTCCAGCCCCTTCAGTTGCTCCAGCGCCTGCGTCGCGTAGCCGGCGGCCACCTGCTGGCTATGGGCGCGCGCCCCCGCCCGCTCCAGTATCGCCGATACCTCCGCTACATCGCCATCGTCCAGCTCCCGCTTTCCATAGACCGCCTGGAGGGTCTCCCTGTCGGCTGCGGCGGCCCGCTCAAGGACGTAGACTATGGGGAACGACTTCTTGTGCGCACGGATGTCCTCCCCCGTGGGTTTTCCCGTCTCGGCGGCCTTGCCCCAGATGCCGAGGATGTCATCGCGGATCTGGAAGCCGAACCCCAGGTTCATCCCGAACTGCTCGAAGGAGGCCACGGCTGCATCCGGCGCGCCCCCGATAAGGGCGCCGCTGGCCGCGCTGGCCGCCATCAGGGCCGCCGTCTTCCCCGCCACCATCTCCAGATAGTCGTCGCAGCCCACGTCCAGCCGCTGCTCGTAGGCCAGGTCTTGATACTGCCCCTCGCAGAGCCTGAGCGAGGCCTCGTCCAGGAGACGGCTCACCGCCAGGCGCTGATCCGCCGCGACGCCCACCTCTCTCAGCCGGTGCAGGGTGACGTGCGCCAGCGCGAACATGCCATCGCCCGCGTTGACGGCCTGCGCCACGCCCCAGGCCCGCCAGACGGTGTCGCGGCCGTGTCGCTGAGGACTGCCGTCCTCTATGTCATCGTGGATGAGACTGAAGTTGTGCAGCAACTCCAGGGCTGCCGCCGCCGGAAGCGCCCGTTCTACATCGCCGCCCATCGCCTCGCAACTGGCCAGACAGAGCAGCGGACGGAGCATCTTTCCGCGAAACCCCTGCTCACGCTTCCCCTGCCGGTCCTCCCAGCCCAGGTGATAGCGCATGAGGCTGTAGTGAGCCAGGCCCTTGCCCTCCAGGGCCCGCCTCAGCTCCGCCTCAATCGATGCGCCATACCTCTCCAGGAGGGGCAGAAGTCGGCGTTCTCTCTCCGCAGTTGTCACTGGTCTAGCTGCACGTGCTCCTTCACCGGGCATCGAGCGCCCTTATCTTCTCCATGCGGCGGCCGTGACGTCCCCCTTCGAACTGGCCCGCCAGAAACGCCTCCACCACCTCTCGCGCCACCCCCTCGCCGATGCACCACGAGCCGAGACAGAGGACATTGGCGTCAGTGTGCCGACGGGCGCGACCGGCGCTGAAGCTGTCGTGACAGAGCGCCGCTCGTATCCCCTTCACCTTGTTGGCGCAGATGCTCATGCCCACGCCATTGCTGCAGATGAGGATGCCGAGATCGTGCTCTCCCGCTACGATCGCCTGTGCCAGCGGCAAAGCTACGTCTGGGTAGTCCACCGACGTCTCATCGGGGCAGCCGAAGTCGGTCGCCTCATGGCCCAGCGACGCCACATGCTCCAGCAGAACCTGCTTCAGCCTGAATCCGGCATGGTCGCTGCCGATCGCAATACGCATCTTATCCCTCCACATCCGGCACTTGAGAGCCGATGATCGACTCCAGCTCGGCCCGCGAGATCGCCCCCTCCCGTATCAGCCGTGGCGCCGCCCCCGTCAAGTCCACCACCGTCGACTCGACACCGCCGGGGCAGCGTCCGCCGTCAATGATGATATCCACCTGCCCTCCCAACTGCTCCGCCACATCCATCGCCGTCACCGGAGCCGCCCGCCCCGACACGTTCGCGCTCGTCCCCGTCAGCGGTCCTCCCAGAGCCCGCATCAGCTCCAGTGGCACCGGATGATCCGGCACCCGCACCGCCACCGTCTCCCCTCCCGCCAGCGCCAGCGACTGGAAGCCGGGCGATCGCGTCAACACCAGGGTCAGCGCACCCGGCCAGAAGCGAGAGGCTAACCTTAACGCTAAAGGCGGCATATTGTCAGCTATTTGCCCTGCTTGCTCGGTAGATGACACGAGGATAGGAAAAGGGGTGTCGAGGGGGCGCCTTTTGGCTTCGAATAGCCTCTTCACAGCATCGTCATCACCGGCTACGGCGCCCAGTCCGTACAGCGTGTCCGTAGGGTAGGCTACGAGCCCGCCTCGCCGCAGGCAAGCGACAGCCTCTCCCAGAAGGGTCTCGCCGGCAGCAGATGAAGTGAGTACACGCATAAGCAAGCGCACAGAAATTGGCCCGTTCTTGCTTGACGCCAGTATAGCATGAATGCTATCCTGAGGTCGACATGGATCGTTGGGAGGAAGGAATGAGGGCCGAGGCTTGAGCCTGGGCTCGTCTGCTTAGTGGGTTCTGGTTCCTCCCTATCTGTCGACAGAGAGCCGTGCATGGCCATTAGACATCGCGGCCCTGGTGGTCACCGCATCCCCACCAGCGACGATATCGAGGTCTCCACCTACCTGGAGATCGCGCGGGAGAAGGGCGGCGAGCAGCCGGTCCCCAGCGAGGCCCCGCGCGCCGCCGGCCCCGAGACGATCCTCATCCTCGATTTCGGCTCCCAGTACAGCATGCTCATCGCCCGTCGCGTCCGTGAGTGCCACGTCTACTGCGAGCTGGTGCCCCACCACGCCTCCTGGGAGGACATCGCCCACCTCAACATCAAGGGGTTCATCCTCTCCGGCGGCCCCGCCAGCGTCAATCAGGAGAACGCGCCCCTGGCGCCCTCCTACGTCTTCGAGAGAGGGCTGCCCATCCTTGGCATCTGCTACGGCATGCAGCTGCTCGCCCACCAGTTGGGCGGCCGCGTCTCCCCGAGCGACAAGCACGAATACGGGCACACCGTCATCCACCAGGCCGAGCCCTCCGAGCTCTTCGCCGACCTCGCGCCTGCCATCCCCGTCTGGATGAGCCACGGCGACCAGATCGTCCAGATGCCGCCCGGCTTCCGCTCCCTCGCCTACTCCGAC
The DNA here is from genome assembly GCA_964609475.1 of uncultured Dehalococcoidia bacterium. GTDB lineage: Bacteria > Chloroflexota > Dehalococcoidia > DSTF01 > JALHUB01 > CAZSRY01. The sequence goes on along the minus strand of CAZSRY010000147.1, from coordinate 582 downwards.
AACTCGCCGGTCGCCGTCATGGGCAACGACCGCGGCATGCTCGGCCTCCAGTTCCACCCCGAGGTGGTGCATACGCCGCAGGGCAAGCAGATCATCGAGAACTTCCTCTACAAGATCTGCGGCTGCCGCGGCGACTGGACCCCCTCCAACTTCATCGCCGACAGCATCGACCGTATCCGCGAGCAGGTCGGCGATGGGCGCGTCATCTGCGCCCTCTCCGGCGGCGTCGACTCCGCCGTTGCCGCCACACTCGTCCACCGTGCCGTCGGCGACCAGCTAACCTGCACCTTCGTCAACAACGGGCTCCTCCGCCGCGAGGAGCCTGAGCGCGTCCTCGACACCTTCAGCCGCCACCTCAAGATGAACCTCATCTACGTCGACGCCACAGACCGCTTCCTCAAGGTGCTCTCCGGCGTCATTGACCCCGAGGAGAAGCGACACCTGGTCGGCGAGGAGTTCATCCGCATCTTCGAGGAGGAGGCCGACAAGCTGGGCCGCGTCGACTTCATCGTCCAGGGCACCACCTATCCCGACGTCATCGAGAGCGCGTCCTCCCCCACCGGCGACGGCGCCGCCGCCAAG
>CAZSRY010000146.1:0-3980 GCA_964609475.1 uncultured Dehalococcoidia bacterium | reverse complement strand
CAGACTATCCACACCCAAAGCCGCCTGGTTCTCGAACAGCAGGTCGTGGTACTCAAAGAAGGATCCTTGCTCGTGGGCGCACTCGCCCGCCTCCGCGGCCTTCTGAGCGTTAGCGTGCAACGAGGTCAGCGGATAGTCCCTGTATACAAACAGCACCTTGTCGCCGTAGTTCTCCAGTATCTGCGGCAGGGTCTGCGTGGCGAAGCGTGCGCAATATGGACACTGGAAGTCGGAGAACTCGATTATCGTCACCGGCGCATCCTTCGGCCCCTTCGATGGGTCATCATCCACGCTCACGTCAACAAGCGGTACCTCCGTTGGTGTCCCTGGCACGGGGGTATTCTGTGCTGAGGCGGTGCCGCCCCCATCTTCCGAAGTCGTCCCGAATATCGGCCAGGCGTGGTTGATGCCCGCCGCCGCCGCCACGACCACAATCGCCGTTACCAGGCTTATCGCGAAGGACAGCGCCAGGTTGAACTGCCCCGAGCCCTCCTTCGGCGACTTCGCCTTCTCACGCGATTTTCTTGGCTCTTCTGATTGCTCCGCCACTTGATACCTCCATCAAAACAGGAGCCGGCCCCTTATGCCGGCTCCCCCTGTCGAACACAAGCAGTCCCTACTTTACAGAACTGCCCCATCCCCTGTCAAGATCGCTCCTCCGCCGTCGTCTCACGCCGTTCTTGCATGCCCGCCGCGACACAGTACGTGCTTCACCGTCAGCCGTTGCCGGCCTTCCTCAATATAGACAGGTTCACGGCTGTATCATATAATGACAACGTGGCCTGCTTCTCTTGCGGGCCAGCCCGCGAGTCTCATAGTCTGAAGGCGGGGTTTTCTGCTTATTGGCGACTATTGCTTCCATCGAGGATATTGAGGCGACAACCAAAAGGATAAGACGCCAGATCATCACCATGCTTGCTGCGGCGGGCAGCGGTCACCCAGGCGGCTCCCTCTCCGCCGTCGAGATCCTCAGCGCCCTATACTTCCGCGTTCTCCGTCACAAGCCAGCGGACCCCCTCTGGCCCGACAGGGATCGCTTCATACTGAGCAAAGGTCACGCTGCCCCCGCCCTTTACACCGTCCTGGCGGAGTGTGGCTACCTACCCCAAGAGGAGTTGATCACCCTGCGCAAGATTGGCAGCCGTCTGCAGGGTCACACATTCGCCTACTTTCCTCCTGGAACCAGCGGCCTCGCCACCGCAGCCCAGTCGCCCCCCGGCGTAGAGATGTCGGCTGGCTCTCTGGGTCAGGGCCTCTCCTACTCCATAGGGCAGGCCCTGGCCGCGCGCCTGGACGGCCGCGACTACCGCGTCTACTGCCTGCTGGGCGACGGCGAGCTGGACGAAGGACAGGTCTGGGAGGCGGCCATGGCCGCCGCTCACCACTCCGTCGACAAGCTCGTCGCCATCGTAGACCGCAACCGGATACAGAACGACGACTTTGTTGACAAGACTATGCGCACCGACCCCTTGCCCGCCAAGTGGGAATCGTTCGGCTGGCACGTGATCGAGGTCGACGGCCACGACGTCCGCGGGATCATCGACGCCCTGGAGAAGGCCGGGAAGACCAAAGGCAAACCCACCGTCATCATCGCCCACACCGTGAAGGGCAAGGGCGTCAGCTTCATGGAGAACAACCCCTACTGGCATGGCCGCGCCCCCTCGCCTGAGGAGGCGGAGCGGGCCCTCGCGGAGCTGGCCTGACGTATTGGGCTGTATATTCGGAGAAGACTAACAATGGCCGTAGCGTCCACAGCGATGGCGGCAACCCGCGAAGCCCTCGGTCCCACCCTGATACGCCTGCGGAAGGAAGAGGGGCTGGACATCGTCGTTGTTGACGCCGACCTCGGCTCATCTACCACAGCCCGCGAATTCGGCGTCGCCTTCCCCGAGCGCTTCTTCACCGTCGGCGTCGCCGAGCAGAACATGATCGGCATCGCTGCTGGGCTGGCGGCTGCGGGCAAGATCGCCGTTGCCAGCACCTTCGCCGTCTTCATGCCCGGCCGCTGCTTCGACCAGATCCGCATCAGCATCGCCCAGCCCCACCTGAACGTGAAGCTGGTGGGCAGCCACGGCGGCATCACCGTCGGCGAGGACGGCGTCTCCGCCCAGGCCATCGAAGACCTCGCCCTCATCTCCTCCCTGCCCGGCTTCCACGTAATCGTCCCCGCCGACGTCATCGAGTCCGCCCAGGCCATCGAGGCCGCCCTGCGCAACCGCGGCCCCTTCTACATCCGTTGCACCCGTGCCAAGGTCCCCACCATCTACGACGACGCCTACCGCTTCCAACTGGGTAAGGCCCACCTCGTCCGCCCCGGCAAGGACGTCGCCGTCATCGCCCTGGGCATCATGGTCAAAGCGGCGCTGGACGCCGCCGACAAGCTGCAAGAAGAGGGCATCGCCTGCCGCGTGCTGAATATGGCCACCCTGAGGCCCCTCGACAAGGACGCCATAGTAGCCGCCGCCCGGGAGACGGGGGCCATAGTCACGGCGGAGGAGCACCTGGTGCACTGTGGTCTGGGGAGCATGGTCTCCCAGGTGGTGACCGCCTCTCACCCCGTGCCCATGGGCTTCGTGGGCATGCAGGATCGCTACGCCGAATCCGGTCGCTCCGACCAGCTTCTGGAGAAGTACGGCCTCACCGCCGACGGCATCGTTCAGGAAGTGCGGAAGGTGATCAAGCGCAAGAAGGACCAGTCATGACCAGCAAAGCCGGAGTACAAGACACCCCCCGCGTCGCCGTCGTCTACACCAGCGCCGCCACCGTGCTGGAGGACATAGCCCATGCCATGCGCCTGGCCGAGTACACCCGTCACCTCCCCCGCGAAGCCGACACCATCCTCAAGATAAACATCTCCTGGCAGCACTACTATCCCGCCTGCTCCACCACCCCCTGGCAGTTGGAAGGAGTGATCCGCACGCTGCAGCAGGACGGCTACCAGAACCTCTTGCCGGCCCAGAACGGCACCGTCGTCGTCGACTCCCACGAGGGCGAGGTCAAGAACAAGCACAAGGTCGTGCTCGACAAGTACGGCCTGGAGAGCGTCCACCTCAACGACGAAGGCGTCCCCTGGGTGCCCTACACCCCCAAAGGGGAGATGCTGGCCCTGGACAAGGTCTACCCCGAGGGTATAAAGATACCGGAGACGCTCATCGGGAAGAACATCATCCAGCTACCGACGGTCAAGACCCACGTCTTCACCACCACCACCGGCGCTATGAAGAACGCCTTCGGCGGGCTTCTTGGCTACCGTCGCCACTGGACCCACTCCCTCATCCACGAGACCCTTGTCGATCTCCTCACCATACAGAAGGAGATCCATCCCGGCCTCTTCGCCGTCATGGACGGCACCATCGCCGGCGACGGCCCCGGCCCTCGCGCCATGCGGCCTCACGTCAAGAACCTGCTCCTGGCCAGCGCCGACCAGGTGGCCATCGACGCCGTAGCGGCCAAGCTCATGGGCTTCGACCCCCTCTCCTTGAAATATATCCGCCTGGCCCACGAGCGGGGCCTCGGCTGCGGCGACCCCGAGCAGATCGAGGTCGTGGGGATGGATATCAGCGGCATAAACTTCGCCTTCCGCGGCGACGAGGATACCTTTGCCAGCCGTGGTCAGAAGCTCATCTACTGGGGCCCCCTCAAGCCCTTCGAGAAGCTCCTCCTCAGGACTCCCATAGTCCCCTGGTCGTATTTCGCCTCCAATCTGTATTACAATTACCTCTGGTATCCCTTCGTCGGCCGAAAGAGAGTGAAGCAGGCTCTCCAGACGGAGTGGGGCAGGCTCTTCCAGAACTACTAGGCGCCTCATCTCCGGGAAGGAACCGCCCTCTTGAACTTCAGGAGTCTACGCGGCAAATTCATCCTCTCCCTCCTCCTCGGCATGGTCGTAATCGTGGGGCTGATGGCCTATGGCGACTTTGCCGACATCCTGGGAAGCCTGGAGGAGTTTCGCTGGGAGCTACTGCCGCTGCTCTGCGCCC
>CAZSRY010000145.1:2199-4029 GCA_964609475.1 uncultured Dehalococcoidia bacterium | reverse complement strand
GCGCTCGGGGTCGTAGAAGAAGAGGGCGAAGCTGTTGGCGTAGTCCTCCAGCGGGTCGGCGTTGGACATGGACTCCCATATCTGAGGGCCGCTGTAGGCGAAGCTAAGCTCTGTCTGATCGCGGGCGACGGCCACCTCCGCATCGGAGCTGAGAAGTCGCCAGCCGGTGGCCTCCATGAAGTCGCGCATCTCCTCCTGGAAGAAGGCCCAGGCGTACTTGCCGGGGGGCACCAGACGCAGTTGATAGGCGTGCCCCAGCTCATGGAGCACAGTCAGCGTTCCCTGGTTGGGGTAGAGGACGACCTCGTTGCGGCCGTCGTTGTTGGAGTAGAAGTTCGCCCCGTGCGAGAAGACGCTGACGCCGGACAGGGTGCGCGCCTCAGCGTTGCACAGTATGTGCAGCCTACCATCGAACCGACTCCCCAGCCGCTTGACGACGTGGGGCGGCAGGCGGCCCAGGGCGTCCATGACCGCATTCAGGCTGGCCTCGTCCCAGCTCTGACCCGTCAGAACGATCTCTACGCCGTAGGCCTCGTGGGCCTCCTGAACCTGACAGGCAGGCTCCGCACTCACCATGAAAGGCAGGAACACCAGGAGCAGAAAGAGCCCCAGCAGGCCCCCAGCCCGCCGCGTAGCTCGCAGCGGCCCCCTCTCACTGGCTCGCCTTACTGTTCGTCGAACGAAGCGCTGAAACATGCCGGCCCGTCCTCGTTGGGTCGAGGTGCGCCGACAAGAAGACCGGCAACGCGCCGGAGTCGACCTCTCGACCCTCTGTTGCCGGTTTCACCATTGGCTCACCGAGGCCCCGGTGACCAGCCGCGGCTCGTCGCTCCCGACTCACCGCCAGCCCCCGACGTATCGGGGCAGGCCTCAGCTCAACGCCTCAACAGATGCAACTCAGGTTGCTGTATTGCGCGACATCGCTTTCGCAGGGCCGGTTCCTGGCCCATCGCCGCGGACCTGCCTACCAGCAGGCCGGTTCCCTCCAACTAGAAAACGCCACTCATCGAGGGCCGTTACACGATAGGAGCCGTCTCTATCTATATGGGGGATAAGAGAGGCCGGATGCCTCACCCAGCCGATAGACAGCGATGGGGTTCAGATAGGGGGACTTCGCGGTGTTGGCGTACGGCTCTCGGGGCCGGATGGGGCGCAGCCGTGCGTCAGGGAAGAGGATCCGTACTCACCCTCAGAAGACGCGGCGGATCGTATCGCCTAGGTTGCTGTGATACTCGTAGCCGCGTCCCTCGACGCTCAAGATGATCTTGAAGCCCTCGGTGATGACCTCGGCACACACCTCGCCCGCCTGGGCGGCGCCCAGACAGCTATCAGGCCACTGGAGCCTATCGACCTGCCGTACCTCTACCTCTGCTTCGGAGATGTCCAGGTACTCCGTCAGGTCGGCGATAGCCAGAGTCACGGCCGCCGGCTGCCACACCGTCCAGCCGTCCGTGCTGCCCGTCACCACCTCCCACTCCGCGCCGTCGCCCTTTCGCCCGTAGACCACCTCGCTGCCCTGACTCCCGTCCCCTGCTCTGCCTATCTCCTCCACCTCGTCGGGCTCCAGGGCATCCAAAGGCAACGTATCGACGGGACTGTAGCTTGCCTGACGGAATCTGAGGGAGGCGCCGGCTTCGCTAGTGGGGGTAGAGGCCGGTTCCTCCTCCTCACCCTGCCCACAGGCGACGGCTATCCCCACCAGCACCGTCGTCAGGATCAGCAGCAGGTATCTCATGAACTCCTCCCCGTATCAGATGCTTGCCTTCGAACGGCCCTTACAAGGATACCACGACCGGCAACCATTATAGACGTTCTGCCGGCCGCGCCGGT
>CAZSRY010000145.1:0-2099 GCA_964609475.1 uncultured Dehalococcoidia bacterium | reverse complement strand
TTACAAGGATACCACGACCGGCAACCATTATAGACGTTCTGCCGGCCGCGCCGGTCCCATTCTTGTGAAAACATGCCCCCCAGAGCCGCGTCCTATTGGAGTATCGTCACGCGCGCGAACGAGATTAAGGCGACCGCTCAACCCTCGCAGGTGGAACGGGCGACCCAAGGCCCGGTGAGCCCGATTTGGACGAGCACGGCTTATTGCACAGCCCCCAACGCTGTGCTATCATGCCTTCCGCTCTATCTCTCCGCTGGTGGATGAGCAGACAGGATAGTGGGCCGGGCACCCCCGCGTCCGCGAGAAGATCAACTCTATAGATGGCCTGCTGACAGCCTCAAACCTGCCGGGTCGGCTGTCGCGGGCGCTTTGTCCCATATCGGTATTCTGTGGCCCTGCTTGCCGACGGGCAGGCAGGGCAAGGACAGAAAGGGGGGATCGATGCACGTTACCATTGACGGGTACGGCGGTGACCCGCAGAAGCTGGTGGACGAAGACCTGGTGTGCGCGTTCCTGGATGCCTGCCCTACAGAGATAGGCATGACCAAGATCGCGCCCCCTCATGTTTGCCAATACGTGGGCAGCAAGCCGGAAGACTGGGGCATCTCCGGCTTCGTCCTCATCGCCGAGAGCCACATCGCGGTGCACACCTTCCCAGAGCACGGATACCTTTGGGTGGACATCTTCTCCTGCAAGAGCTTCGATGCCGCTCAGGCCGTCGAAGACGTCAGAGAGCGCTTTCTTCTAAGCGAGTGGCAGGTCCACGTGCTCCCGCGCGGCCTCGAGTACCCCGACACGGTCGCGGCGGCCGCGCCTCACGCCATCGATGAGCGAGACCGGGTTGCCGGCTCCCCCCAGTTTGCCGGGAGCAACGCGGCCCACCCCTTGTTACCTTCCTAGAATCCTGCAGCCGACTACGGAGAATCGACAGCCGTGGACGATCTCTTCCACACCCGGCTTAGGCCGTTTTCCGTCAGCGACAGGGCCACTGCCGCCCAGCTTCTTGAGGCCATGGGAGGCACAGCCTTTCAGGCCCGCAATCTGGCCCAGGCGGCGCGTATCTGGTCGCGAATGCTCGACGAGGACGTGCTGATCATGCTGGGGCTGGCGGGCGCCATGGTTCCCGCCGGCATGCGGCCCGTCTTCGTCTACCTCCTGGAGAACCGCCTGATCGATTGCCTGGTCAGCACCGGCGCCAACCTGTTTCACGACCTCTACGAGAGCCTGGGAAAGCCCCACTACCAGGGCAGCCCCCAGGCCGACGACCAGGAGCTGGGGCGACGGCGGGTCAACCGATTCTATGACGTCCTCGCCCCCGAGGCCGACTTCTCCGCGGCGGAGGACTTCATCACCCAGTTCTCCTACACCCTGCAGCGAGACCATCCCTACACCACCCGCGAGTACCTTGAGCTTCTGGGGCGCGCCCTCATCCCCGTAGCCCAGGAGGAGGGGATCCTCACCGCCGCCGCCAAGCAAGGAATCCCCATCTACTGCCCCGCCCTGGGCGACAGCGTGCACGGCCTGGCCATCGCCTACGGGCGGGTGCGCAGCAGCCACTCGGGTCAGCCAGCAGACCAGCCGCTCCTCTTCGACATCATCGGCGACGTCCTGGAGACGGCCTACATCGCCGCCACAGCGCCGGCCACCGGCGTCATCTACGTCGGCGGCGGCACCCCCAAGAACTTCATCCAGCAGGCGGAGGTAGGCGGCTATATCTTCGAGCGGGAGCTCGCCGGCCACGGGTACGCCATCCAGATCACGATGGACCAGCCGCAGTGGGGCGGCCTCTCCGGCTGCACCTTCGAGGAGGCGCAGTCGTGGCGCAAGATCGCCGCCGACGCCACCCACGTCACCGTCAACGTGGAGGCCACCGTCGCCCTTCCCCTCATCGTCAGCGCCCTGGCCGAGGGCAGCGCCGAGATCATCAAGACACGCCGGCCCCCCACCATCAGCTTCGAGGGGATGCCCGGCGCCTGGCCCGTGAGAGATCGCCCATGAAGGACAAGCGTTTCTACCCGCCCTACGGCTTCCTCGCCGTCCCGCCGGAGCGTGGTCAGTACGACTCCTCGCGGGCCGTCATCCTGCCCATCCCCTACGAC
>CAZSRY010000144.1:0-4077 GCA_964609475.1 uncultured Dehalococcoidia bacterium | reverse complement strand
TCAAGAACGGCGACCAGGTGATCGTGTCATCGGCGCGGGGCGAGATCCAGATGGTGGTCCTTGTGACCCCCCGCTGGAAGCCTATGAAGGTGAACGGTCAGACGGTACACGAGATCGGGATGGTATGGCACTACGGCTGGCAGGGGCTGGCCACCGGCCCCTCCGCCAATGAGCTGACGCCACACGTGGGAGACGCCAACACTATGATCCCAGAGTACAAGGCGTTCCTGGTAGATATCAGAAAGGCGTAGGAACATGAGCCACGCAATACTGTTCGATGCCCACATATGTACGGCCTGCCGAGGCTGCCAGGTTGCCTGCAAGCAGTGGAATGACCTGGACGCAGAGGAAACCAAGAATACCGGCAGCTATCAGAACCCGCCCAGGCTCTCCTCCGATACCTGGCTGGTGATGAGGTTCAACGAGCTGGAGGACGAGGACGGCAAGGTAACGTGGGCCTTCGGCAGACACGCCTGCATGCACTGCGAGCACCCGGCGTGTGTGGCGGCCTGCCCGGTCGGCGCCCTCTACAAGAGGGACGACGGCCCGGTGCTCTACCACGCCGACCGCTGCATCGGCTGCCGCTACTGCATGCTCGCCTGCCCCTACGAGGTCCCGACGTTCGAGTGGGATCAGGGGCTGATCGCGGGGGCCTGGATCAAGAAGTGCACGATGTGCGTCGACCGGCTGGAAGCGGGGAGGGAGCCGGCCTGCGTCCAGACCTGCCCCTCAGGCGCCCTCAAGTACGGCCAACGCGATGAGCTCATCGCCTACGCCGAGGAGAGGATCCAGAAGTACCCAGACATATACATTCCGCATGTATACGGCAAGGTAGAGGGGGGTGGCACCTCGCTCCTCTACATCTCCCACGTCCCGTTCAAGGAATTGGGCCTGCCCGAACTGGGAGACAAGCCGATAGCTGAGCGGGCCGAGGACGCTATGTTCGCTACGCCCATCGCCGCGGCGGGCCTTCTCGCCGGCCTCACCGGCCTCTACTGGATACTGAGACGGCGAGAGAACATGGCACAGAAGAACGCAGCGGCTCGCAAGGAATAAGGAGATAAGGAGGCGTATTCATGACAACGACAACAGCGGACGTTTCCCGACGCCCCTTCCCGCTTGGCATACTCCTCCTGGGAGGCCTGGTCCTGCTCGCGCTGCTGCTCGCGCTCATCCGCTACATGAGCGGAATCGGTGCCGTCAGCAACCTGAACGATAACTACGGATGGGGGCTGTGGATTACCTTCGACCTCTTGTGCGGCGTGGCCTTGGCCGCCGGCGGCTTCACCACGGCCTCGGCGGTATACATCCTGAGACAGAAGAAGTATCGGCCGATCGCCCGGCCGGCGATCCTGACCGCCTTCCTGGGATACCTCCTGGTCATCCTGGCCCTTCTGGTTGACCTGGGGCGCCCGGAGCGCATCTGGTTCCTCCTCATCTTCTGGAATCCGCACTCAGTCATGTTCGAGGTAGGCTGGTGCGTGATGCTGTATACGGCGGTGCTGGCCATGGAGTTCAGCCCGATGCTGTTCGACCGCTTTCAGATGAGGCGGCCGCTGCGCATGGTCCATTTGGCAACGGTATCCCTGGTGATCCTGGGGACAGTGCTATCCACCCTTCATCAGTCATCGCTCGGTTCGCTGTTCCTCATCGTTCCCGACCAGCTCGACGTGCTGTGGCACAGCCCGATCTTACCGCTGTTCTTCTTCTTGTCGGCGGTGATGGTTGGGCCGGCGATGGTCATATTCGAGTCCTCGATCAGCTCGCGGGTGTTCAAGCGAGGGCTGGAGCTAGACCTCCTGAGCGGCCTGGCGAGCGTGCTCCCCTACCTCCTGGGCATATACCTGATAGCGAAGATCGCCGACCTGGCGATCGCCGGAGAGTCCGGGGCAGCATTCGACGGCAGCCGAAACAGCTTCCTGTTCCTGACGGAGATCGTAGGGGGCGTGATCCTGCCCATGATCCTGCTCTCACTGGCATCCGTGCGGCGCAACCCTACAACGCTATTCCTGACCTCGTGCCTGGTCATCGGTGGAGTCATCCTCAACCGCTTTGACGTGGGCTTGATCGGGCTGACGAGGCCGGCCGACGCCGCCTCGTACGTACCGCTCTGGGCCGAGTTCATGGTCAGCATCGGGATCTGGAGCGCGGGGCTCATCGCCTTCTACATCGTGGCGCGCAATCTGCCCCTGTTCGGGCACCCGCACCACGTCCACAGCCCCGGCAAGGGCTCCAGCACCGGATGAAGATAGTCCGTACTCAAAGACAGCGGGAGGCGGCCTTGTCCCTTGGCCGCCTTTCGCCTTAGTTGTGAGCGTCCTAAACTGGGAATGAGCGATGATTGACTACAGCGAGATCACCAAGGCACTGAAGCAAGGGGCGGAGAGGCACCCTGAGCTGGCCGACACAGTCGATCTGTACTGCGCCCTGCTGGAGATCCAGGAGCGCGCTCAGGTAGCGTCGCCAGAGCCCCACCTTAGCGCCAGTGAGGCGCAGGCCCGGCTCGATGAGGGACGTCCTCTGATGTCTCCCGATGAGCTGGACGCCGACCCCCAGAGGCTGGGCGACCTCTGCGCCCAGATCGGCTTTACGATCGCCCAGCACAACCGGGACAAGGTCAAGACCCTGGCCCAGATCCACGCCTGGCTATACGAGAGACGGGAGCGGATAGGGGCCCTGGCCGTCGAGTATCTACGCGCTGGGCAGATCGCCGAGGTGGACGGGACCGGTCTCGACCGGGGGCTGCTCGCCTTCGTCTTCAGCAGCGGGCTGCGGCCCTTCCTGCGAGCGCAGGCTGAGGCGCTCCTGCCCTGGGTGGACGATAGGAGATGGTACCGCGGCTATTGCCCGATCTGCGGCGGCGAGCCGGATATGGCGGCCCTGGAACGGGAGCAAGGCCGGCGACGCCTCCTCTGCTCGCGCTGCGACAGCGAATGGACTTTTCGGCGCGTGGCCTGCCCCTTCTGCGGCAACGAGGAGCCGGGACAGGTAGCCTACTATCCGAGCGAGGACAAGGTTTACCGGCTCGGCGTCTGTGAGCGCTGTCGCCGCCATCTGAAGACGATCGACCTGCGCGAGGTGGCGGGAGAGCACCCGCTGGCGGCGGAACGGATCCTGACTGTGGGCATGGACGCGGCCGCCGAGAAGGCGGGCTACCGAGGAGGGTGAGGGTGGAGCCATCAGGCGCCGAGTTCGACTATCGGGCCTACCAGGGCGACGACGCCGAACCCCGCCGCAAAGGGATGATCAGCGAGGCGGCCTGTACCCTCGTGGTGAACGGGCAGAAGTGGGTCACGATGCTCTGCACGCCCACCGACCTCAACTACCTGGCGATCGGCTTCCTCTTCGATACGGGGGTCATCGAAACGGCGGACGAGGTGGAGGAGGTGCGCCTGAGCAGCGGGACAAAGGAGCTGGAGGCGCTCGTCGAGGTGAGCCTGCGCCGCAAGGACGTGTCTCTGCCCAGCGACGCGACGCTGACCACCGGCTGCAGCGGCGGCCTCACCTTCTACGACATCGCCGCCAGGCGCTCGCCGCTCACCTCCGCGCTCAGGGTGGCCCCGGCCCAGATCTACGACGCCATGGCTCAACTGATAGCGGCGAACATGGAGCTGCATCGCGAGGTCGGCGGATTCCACAGCGCCGCCCTGAGCGATGGGCGGACGCTGCTCATCGTCGCCCACGACGTGGGACGCCACAATACGCTGGATAAGATCAGCGGCGAAGCCCTGTCCCGCCGCATCCCCACGCGCGACCGTCTTCTGGTGATCACGGGGCGCGTCTCCACGGAGATGCTGGCCAAGGCGGCGCGGATGCAGACACCGGTCGTCGTCTCGCGCAACTCCCCCACCGGGCTGGCGACTCACCTGGCGCGAGAGTGGCGCATCACTATCGCCGGCTACGTGCGCGGGCAGAGGATGCACGTCTACTCGGGTGAGGAGCGGATAGTCGTTCCCCAGTCGGAGGCCACGGAAGTAGGCCTGGGCAGCTCGTAGCGGCTGGGCCCGCGATCGACCGGATGCCGGCGGCAGCGGCAACCGCCATCCACCATCTTCGACCAGCCGCTGGAGTTATGTA
>CAZSRY010000143.1:0-4106 GCA_964609475.1 uncultured Dehalococcoidia bacterium | reverse complement strand
GGTGGACGATGAGATAAAGGCCGTCGGAGAGGCGAAACAGCAGGTACTTGCCGCGACGGCTCAGCCCCTCGATGCGATGGCCCGCCAATCGACGGGCGAACTCGTCAGGAGAGGCGCCCTGTACCAGCCGGGCGGCGTCGGGGGCAATACGGACGGCGGTGATGGTGCGTCCGATGACCCGCAGCGAGAGGTCGCGGCGAATCGTTTCGACTTCGGGGAGTTCGGGCATCTATCTCGATTAGAGGTCGCCCCAGTTCTTGCCCACCTTGACGTCGATCTTCAGGGGCACGTCCAGGTCGAGCGGGGCGGGCATGAGGCGCAGCACTATCTCTTGCATATCATCCATCTCCTTGGCCGGGCCCTCAAAGATGAGCTCGTCGTGCACCTGGAGGATCATCTTCGTCTTCATGCCGCGCTCCTCCAGCTCGGCGTCGATGCGGTTCATGGCCACCTTGATGATGTCGGAGGCGGTGCCCTGCACGGGCATGTTGATGGCGATGCGCTCGCCGGTGGCGCGGACCTGGCCGTTGCTGGAGTTGATCTCGGGGACGTAGCGACGGCGCCTCATGATCGTCTCCGCGTAGCCCTTCTTGCGGGCATCGGCGACGACCTCCTCGCGCCATCGCTTGATGCACTCGTACTTGCGGAAGTAGGTCTCGATGAACTCCGCCGCCTCCTCGCGCGAGATGCCCTCCCGCTGCGACAGGCCGAACTCGCCGAGGCCGTAGAGGACGCCGAAGTTGAAGACCTTGGCGCGGCGACGCATCTCGGGCGTCACCTCGTCCATGGGCACGCCGAAGACCTGCGAGGCGGTGGCGGCGTGGATGTCCTCGTCCTGGCGGAAGGACTCGATGAGGCCGGGGTCCTGGCAGAGGTGGGCGAGGATGCGCAGCTCCACCTGCGAGTAGTCGGCGGCCAGCAGATGGGGGTCGGGGCCGATGTCGCGGGCGATGAAGGCGCTGCGCACCTGGCCGCCCAGCTCCGTGCGCACGGGTATGTTCTGGAGGTTGGGGTCGTTGGAGGAGAGACGGCCGGTGGCGGTCACCGTCTGGTTGAAGGTGGTATGGATGCGGGTGGTCTTGGGATTGATAAGGGTGGGCAGGGTGTCGATGTAGGTGGACTTGAGCTTGCTGAGCTGCCGGTACTGAAGGATGAGGTCAACGGCGGGGTGGACGGTTCGCAGCGCCTCGAGGGCACGGGCGTCGGTGGAGTAGCCCAGCGTGGTGCGGCGCGACTTGGGCAGTCCAATCTCCTCGAAGAGGACGACCGATAGCTGCTGGGGGGAGCCGATGTTGAACTGGTGCCCGACCTCGGCGTAGACCTGCTCCTCCAGCTTCGCCACCTGGTCGCCCAACTGACGGGACATATCGCGGAGCACCCCGACGTCGAGGGCGACGCCCGTCATCTCCATGCGGGCCAGGACCGGCAGCAGCGGCATCTCCGCCTCGGCGAAGAGCGTCCACAGGTTCTGCTCTCTGAGCTCCTTCTCCAGCACGTCGCGCAGGCGGAGGGTCATGTCGGCGTCGGCGCAGGCGTAGGGGCTCGCCTTCTCGACGGCCACCTGGGCCATGGAGAGCTGCTTGGGGCCCGCCTTGCCGATGAGGTCGGTTATGGGGGTCATCTCCACGCCGAGGCGCTCGGCGGCGAGCCACTTGAGGCCCAGCGAGCCACCGCCCTCGCCCAGCAGGTAGGCGGCGACCATGGTGTCGAAGGCCAGGTTGCGCGTCCAGACGCCCTGGTTGGCGAGGACCAGCATGTCGAACTTGCCGTTGTGGGCGGTCTTGGCGAGGGACAGGTCCTCGAGCAACGGCCCCAGGCGACCGAGGACGGTCTTCAAGGGCAACTGCTCGGCCTCGCCCAGGCCGCGCTGATGGCCGACGGGGACGTAGTAGGCCTCGCCGGGCGCGGCACAAAGGGAGATGCCGACAAGCTGGCAGCGCATGGCGGACAGGTCGCTGGTCTCGGTGTCGAAGGCGAAGGCCTTGCTCTTGGCCAGGCGCTTCGCCAGGGAATCCAGATCTTTCTCGCTGTAGACGGTGCGGTAGCTGACCTCCGGCGCGGCCCCCACGGCGGGCGTCTCCTCGCCGGCGCCCTCGAAGTCGGGGATGCGACCGAGCAGGCTGCGGAACTCTAACTCGCGGAATAGATCCAGCACCTTCCGGCGGTCGAACTGCTGCACCTCTGAGGCGTCGAGGTCGAGCGCCGCCGGGACGTCGGTGCGGATCGTCGCCATCTCCTTGCTGTGGCGGGCCTGCTCCTCGTGGGAGCGGAGGAGCTCGCGCAGCTTCTCCGGCTCCACCTCATCGAGGTGCGCGTAGATCTCCTCGACGCTGCCGAACTGCTGAAGGAGCTTGACCGCCGTCTTATCACCGATGCCCGGCACGCCGGGGATGTTGTCGGAGACATCGCCCTTCAGGCCCTTGAAGTCGACCATCTGGGGTGGGTCGAACCCGTATTTCTCGCGGACAGCCGCCTCGTCGTAGACAACGGTATCGCGCTGGTAGGGGCGGAACATGAACAGGCGCACCCTGGGCTGCACCAACTGCACCATGTCGCTGTCCAGGCTGACCACGAAGGTATCGATATCCTGCTCAGCAGCCTCGCGGGCGAGCGTGCCCAACACGTCGTCCGCCTCGAAGCCCTCGACCAGGTAGATGGGGATGTTGAAGGCCTGGAAGAGCTCGACGCAGCGATCGATCTGGGCGACCAGGTCCTCCGGCGCCGAGGGCCGGTGGGCCTTGTAGGTCTCGTCCATCTCATGACGGAAGGTGGGCCCCTTGGGGTCGAGGGCGATGGCGATGTGAGTGGGACGAAGCTCTTCGAGGACGCTCAGGAGCGTGTTGGCGAGGCCGTAGACGGCCGTCACCACCTCGCCCGTCTTGCGGACGGTTAGCGGCTCCCTGACGGCGTGATAGGCGCGGTGAATGATGCCGTGGCCGTCGAGGAGAACCAGCAAGGGCTTCTTGTCAGCAGCAGCCATCGAGGCGATTATAGCACCGCTGGGGCTGTGGTTTCGACGGGGGCGGCGTGATACGATTCGGGCTGTCGGCGCGGGAAAGAGCGGCCGGTCCTAGAGAGATAGCAGTATGACGAACTCGGCGGCCCTTCATCTGTTGCTGGTGCATCTGAAGCCCGGCCTTCCCGGCGCTCAGAGGGATGCTCTGATAGGGGAGACGGCCCCTCTGGGGTCGATCGACGGTGTCCTGCACATGGGCTTCATCGAGGGAGCAGGCGATGAATCGACCCACGACCTGGGGCTGTTCTTCTACCTGCGGGACATCGCGGCCCTGGAGCGATTCGGGACGGATGCCCTGCACATGGAGTACCTGCAGCGGTTCTTCCTGCCGGCGGTGGCGGACTTCGTAGGCATGGACATCGCCGCTGAGGGCGAGCCGGTCGTCGAGTACGGGGCCGCTGCCTGCTTTTGCCTCAACTTCCAGCCCGACACCTACGACTGGCAGGTGCGCGCCCTCCTGACGCAACTGGCGGGAGCGACGACAGGGATCCTGGGGGCCAGCGTCGGCAGGGCTCTAGATCAGCGGCAGCCGTTTCGAGCAGGAGGGGTGATACTCGCCTCGGAGCCTGGTGCCCTGAGCGGCATCTCCCAAGCGAGCAGGGAGATGCCGGCGATCACCTCGGAGCTGATAGCCGTAGTGGGGGCAGCCTCCCCCCTGGGCTGAGCGATGGGCGGCGTGAGCGGACGAAGGCGGTCTGGATACGATAGACGGCGCAGGCGCCCCCGACTCGCCTGGGCCTGGCTGGTCGGCGCAGCGGTTGTCGTTGTCGTCCTGCTGGCGGTATTCGCTCCCCAGAACCGCAGCGAGGCGCCGGAGACGACCCCTACGCCGCTGCCCGGCGTGTTCAGCTATCCCGACCCACAGGATCTCCAGCGCGCCGAGGTGGTGAAGGTCATCGACGGCGACACCATCGACGTGAAGATAGACGGGCAAGAGGAGCGGGTTCGCTACTACGGCATCGATACGCCGGAGCGCGGCGAACGCTGCTACGAGGAGGCGACCGATCGCAACCGGCAGCTAGCCGACGATGAGGTGCTGCTTCTCCCCGACGCCCGCGACGTCGACCCCTACGGACGGCTCCTGCGCTAC
>CAZSRY010000142.1:0-4265 GCA_964609475.1 uncultured Dehalococcoidia bacterium | reverse complement strand
CGCTGAACGCCCTACAGCAGCACCAGCAGCGGCGTCCCCTGCTCCACCTGCTGCCCTACGGTGACGTAGATGGCCTTCACCTGCCCCCCATGACGGGCGCGCAGCTCGTTCTGCATCTTCATCGCCTCGATGATCATCAGCACGTCGCCCGCCTCCACCATGTCGTCGGGGGCCACGAGGATCTTCTGCACCACGCCGACCATGGGTGAGGCCATCACCCACTCGCCGTCGGCCGTCTCCGTCGCCGGCACCCCGGCGCCACCTGCCGCGCGCTCTCCGGCGGCGGCCCGGCCCGTCGCGACGGTATAGGCGCGACCGCCGACCACTATCTGGTAGCCGTGCGGGGTCTGCTCCGCGAACAACTGGAAGGGCGTCCCGTCGAGGATGAGGGAGTACTGGGCGGAGCCGCCTATCTGATCGACGCTGACCTCGTGCCAGGCATCGTCGATCTTGGCGCGGAGGCCGTCGGCGCCCTCCTCGACCTCAACCTCCACCTCGCGCTCGCCCAGCCTCAGTCGATACTTCGCCGCCATCCCGTACCTCTCGCCGCCCACTCGCGGCCACGGAGCCCCGCCAGCCGACCGGCGGCCTTCCAGCCGCTGCCATTCGGGGAAGGGGCGACGGCCCGTCGATTCTTCCTCTGGTGCGTCAGAATGGCCGCCGCCAGCAAAGCCACCTGCTGCTCCTCATCGGCCTGGGGAACGGCCAGCGAGAACTCCTTCTCCAGGAAGGCGGTGTGCAGCCGGCCCGCCAGAAAGCGGGGGTCCTCCAGCATCTGGAGATGGAAGGGGATGTTGGTGTCCACGCCGACGACAATGAACTCGCGCAGGGCGCGGAGCATGCGCCGGACGGCCTCGTCGCGGGTGCGGCCCCAGGTGATGACCTTGGCGACCATCGGGTCATAGTAGTAGGGAAGCTCGCCACCGGCATGGAGGGCGCTGTCGACGCGAACCCCGGGGCCACTGGGCTCGCTCACGTAGTCGACCCGCCCCAGGGACGGCATGAAGTCGTTGAAGGGGTCCTCGGCGGTTATGCGACACTCCAGGGCCCAGCCGGAGAGATGCACGTCCTCCTGTCGATAGGGCAGGCCCTCGCCGGCGGCCACCCGAAGCTGGTCGGCCACCAGGTCGATGCCGCTGACCAGCTCGGTGACCGGATGCTCCACCTGGAGACGGGTATTGACCTCCAGGAAGTAGAACTTTCCCCTCTCGTCCAGCAGGAACTCCACCGTGCCCGCGTTCCGGTAGCTGGCGGCGCGAGCCACGGTGACCGCGGCGGCGCACAACTCCTCGCGCAGGGAGTCGCTCACGGCCATCGACGGCGACTCCTCGATGAGCTTCTGGTGGCGCCTTTGGATGGAGCACTCGCGCTCGCCCAGGGCCACCACGTTGCCCTGCCCGTCGGCGATGAACTGGACCTCCACGTGCCGCACGGGCTCCAGGAGCTTCTCTATGTAGAGGCTGTGGTCGCCGAAGGCCGTCGCCGCCTCGCTGCCGGCCACGCTCAGGGCGGCCTCCATCTCCTGAACGCTGCGCACCAGCCGGATACCCTTCCCTCCACCACCGGCGATCGCCTTGATGAGGACGGGATAGCCCAGCCTCTCGGCAGCGGCCAGGGCATCGCCGGGGCTGGCGGCCTTATCCTCCCCCGGCACGACGGGCACGCCTACCTCCGCGACCAAGCGGCGGGCGGTCACCTTGTCTCCCATGAGGCGCATGGTCTTGGCCGAGGGGCCCACGAAGGCGAGGCCGCTCCGCTCACAGGCATCGACGAAAGAGGCGTTCTCGGCCAGGAAGCCGTAGCCGGGATGGATCGCCTCGGCGCCGCACTGCCTCGCCACTTCGATGATGCGGCCTTTGTTCAGGTAGCTCTCCCGTGGAGGGCCCGCCCCCAGGAGGTACGCCTCATCGGCGTAGCGGACGTGGAGGGCGGCACGGTCTACGTCGGAGTAGACGGCGACAGTGGGGATGCCCATCTCGCGGCAGGTGCGGATCACCCGCAGAGCGATCTCGCCGCGGTTGGCTACCAGGAGCTTCTTGAACACGTCTCCATCCTCTCTCGGCGACGAGCCACCAGACCGTCGAGAGGCAGCGATCTCTCAGGATTCTCTAGCATATCACAGTCGGGCCGGCAAGGGGGGTCTCTGATCGCGCCTCGCGACCGGTCCGCCCTTGGTGCGTGATCTCTCGACTCTCTCGTTAAGAAGGGGAAATAGCCACGTCTTCTGATGTCCCAGTCTTCAGCCTGCCGCCAACAGCCGCGGGTGGCCAGGTGAAGCCGCTTCCGCTTCCCAGAACATTGGCGGTCTTCTGCCCACCCACCCGCCCGAGGCATGTTTGTGGAATCAGGGGGGCACCCCCCGCCTACGGCGGGCAGGCCTGCGTAACCCCCGGCAGAGGGGGATTCCCCCTCTGCACTCCCCCTCTTTCATCCACCCCCCACCGCTAGCTGCGGCTCGCCACCTCCTCCTGCATGCGCTCGATCACCTGAGCGAGGGGCAGAGCGCCCAGGTTATCGCCGCTGCGCAGGCGGACGTTCACCGTATTCGCCTCCACCTCCTTATCCCCCACCACCAGCATGTAGGGCACCTTCTGCAGTTGGGCGTGGCGTATCTTGGCGTTCATGCGCTCGTTGCGGTCGTCGACCTCGGCCCGCAGCCCCGCCGACTCCATCCGCGCAGCCGCCGCACGCGCATACTCGACGTGACGGTCAGCGATGGGGATGAAGGCGGCCTGAACGGGCGCGAGCCAGAGCGGGAAGGCGCCGCCGTAGTGCTCCAACAGTATCATGAAGAAGCGCTCCAGGGAGCCGAGGAGCGCCCGGTGGACCATGTAGGGAGGACGCTCCCTGCCGTCCTCGCCGACGTAGCCAATACCGAACCGCTCCGGCAGGTTGAAGTCGAACTGGATGGTGGTGATCTGCCAGGGACGACCCAGGGCGTCCTTGATCCAGATGTCGATCTTGGGGCCGTAGAAGACGCCGCCGCCCTCATCGGTGCTGTAGTCCAGGCCGGAGCGCTTCACGGCCGACTGGAGGGCGTGTGTGGCCTGCTCCCACTGCTCCTCGGAGCCGATCGCCTTCTCCGGCCGGGTAGCGATGTAGACCCGGAAATCGCTGAAGCCGAAGTTGCGCAGCAGGTAGAGCGCGAACTCAAGGGTGCGGCTCATCTCGTCCTCTATCTGGTCGGGGCGACAGAAGATGTGGGCGTCGTCCTGGGTGAAGCCGCGGACGCGGGCCAGGCCATGGAGGACGCCGCTGCGCTCGTATCGATACACCGTACCCAGCTCGGCCCAACGCAGCGGAAGGTCGCGGTAGCTGCGTATGGCGCTGCGGTAGATCTGGATGTGGAAGGGACAGTTCATGGGCTTGATGTAGTAGTCCTGTCCGTCCACGTCCATCGGCGAGTACATGCTCTCGCGGTAGAAATCGAGGTGGCCGCTGGCGTCCCAGAGCGCCGCCTTGCCGATGTGCGGCGTGTAGACGATCTCGTATCCGGCCTTGTAGTGCTCCTGACGCCAGAAGTCCTCGATGATGGTGCGCACGCGCCCGCCTTTGGGATGCCAGTAGGCCAGGCCGGGGCCATACTCCTCATGGAAGCTGAACAGGTCGAGCTCGCGCCCCAGGCGGCGATGGTCGCGTCGCTGCGCCTCCTCCAGACGGTTCAGGTGGTCATCAAGCTCCTCCTGCGTCTCGAAGAGGGCGCCGTAGATGCGCTGGAGCATCGGTTTGCTCTCGTCGCCACGCCAGTAGGCGCCGGCCACGCTGGTGAGCTTGAACGCCTTCACCTCGCCGGTGCCGTCGACGTGGGGGCCGGCGCAGAGGTCCACGAAGGATGCGTGCCTGTAGAGAATAACCTTGTCGCCCTCGATGTCGTCGATGAGCTCCAGCTTGTAGGGCTGGTCGGCGAATACCCTGCGCGCTTCCTCCTTGCTGACCTCCTCGCGGCTGAAGGCGTGATCGGCGGCGATGCTCTCCCGCATCTTCTCCTCGATGACGGTCAGGTCCTCCGGCGTCAGGCTGCGGGGGAGGTCGAAGTCGTAGTAGAAGCCGTTCTCTATGGGCGGCCCGATGGCATACTTGGCATCGGGGAACATAGCGAGAACAGCCTCAGCCATGATGTGGGAGGCGGAGTGGCGCATACGCTCCAGACGTTCTTCTTTCAATGTCATGCTGGTGCCCCTTATCTTCTTCGGACGGCAGTTGCCGATCAAAAAGCCCCTCGCCCTAGGGACGAGAGGCTCCGCTCACGTGGTTCCACCCTAATT
>CAZSRY010000141.1:0-4292 GCA_964609475.1 uncultured Dehalococcoidia bacterium | reverse complement strand
ACGTAGGGCACCTGGGCCAGCTCCAGCAGCCCCTGCAGGGTGCCGTCCTCGCCGCTGGGGCCGTGGATCAGGGGGAAGGCGACGTCTATCCGCGACAGCACATCCAGCGTCTGCAGCCTGTCCAGCATCGCCTCGGCTCCGGCCAGGGCCAGCGTCTTCTTATAGGGCTCCTCCGGGGCGTCCATCTGCGCCTGCGTCTC
This sequence comes from uncultured Dehalococcoidia bacterium, assembly GCA_964609475.1. Taxonomy (GTDB): domain Bacteria; phylum Chloroflexota; class Dehalococcoidia; order DSTF01; family JALHUB01; genus CAZSRY01. The sequence continues at coordinate 4,092 of CAZSRY010000141.1, read as the reverse complement.
CTCCGGCGTCAGCCAGGCGCCCCTCTTGGTGATCCCGATCGGCACCACCTCGAATCGCCCCCTGTCCACCGCCGCCATCACGTGCTCCGCCGATACCACCGACACCTCATGCTCGCCGGAGCGCCCGCCGAACATGACGCCCAGTCGCAGCTTCTCCTCGCCTCCGGATGTCATCTCAGAACCCCTCCCCCACCAGGGCGATCTCCGGCTGGAGCTTGACGGAGAACTCAATCATCACCCTCTCCTGGGCCAGATCCATGAGCGCTTTCACATCGGCGGCGCGTGCCCGGCCCACGTTGAGGATGAAGTTCGGGTGCTTGAAGGAGATCTCCGCGTCGCCGATGCGGTGACCTCTCAGCCCTACCTCGTCGATCAACCACCAGGCGGGGTACTCCCGCGTGTTCTTGAAGATGGAGCCGGCGCTGCGGCCGCGGGGCTGCGAGCGCTGGCGGGCTCGATCAAGCTCCTCCATCCGCCGCCGCAGGTCGTCCGCCTTCGCGGGCTTCAGGCGCAGCTCGGCCCAGAGGATGACCTGGCCCGTGAACAGTCGGCGGGTGAAGCCGCTCTCCCGATAGCCCAGACCCAGCTCTCTCACATTCAGCCTGTACTCGCGTCCCTCGCTGTTCGCCAACCCGACGCTCCTCAGCACGTCGGCCAGGCAGCCGTCGTAGGCGCCGGCGTTGTACACCACCGCGCCGCCGACGGTGCCCGGGATGCCGCCTGCCCAGTCCAGGCCGGCGAAGCCCTTGCGCGACAGGTCGCGGGCCAGGGCGGCCAGGCTGGCGCCCGACTCGACGCGGAAAGTGGCGGAGCCGTTCTTCCCCTTCTGGGGGCCCGCGACCTGTCGCGCCCTATTCTCGATAGTCACGCCGCGGACGCCTTTGTCGCCCACCAGGATGTTGCTGCCCGCTCCCAGGATGAAGAATGATTCCTCATGGCGGTGACACAGCGTCGCCAGCCGCCGCAACTCCTTGGCCGTAGAGGCCACGACGTAGGCGTCGGCCGGCCCGCCGACCCCGAACGTGGTGTGGCGGGCCAGGGGCTCGTCCAGCCGTACCTCTGCGGCCTGCCCCAGTTTCTCGATCAGGCTCTTGTCCACCACGGTCATGCCCTCCCCTGGGGGAGCGTGCTCTCCCGTCCTTCCCTCTCGGTCCTCTTCCGCAGGCCGTCGACGACCATCGGCCCTACCTGGTCGACGTCGCCGGCGCCGAGGGTGAAGAAGACGTCGCCGCGCTTCAAGACTCGCAGCGCCTCGTCCGCCGCCTCCGCGAAGGTGGGGACGAATCGCGCCGCTGGCTCCGCGATCTCCCCGGCCAACTCCTCGGCGCTCATGCCCGCCGCTATCGGCTCGCGGGCGGCGTAGGTCTCGGTGATCAGCAGCACGTCCAGCCCTTCGAAGCAGGTGCGGAACCCCTCCAGCAGATAGCGCGTGCGGCTATAGGTGTGAGGCTGGAAGAGACCCACCAGACGGCGACCGGCGAAGCGCTCGCGGGCGGCGGCGATAGTAGCCCTCAGCTCCGTTGGATGATGCGCATAGTCGTCCATGACCGTCACCCCTGCCGCCTCTCCCACCAGCTCGAAGCGTCGGCCGGCGCCGCGGAACTCCGCCACCGCCTTCTGCATCGCCTTCAGCGGCACCCCCACGTGGTGCCCGACGGCGATGGCGGCCAGGGCGTTGCTGACGTTGTGTCGCCCCGGCAGGCCGAGGCGGAACTCGCCGTAGGGGCGGCCGTGCAGCCCCACCAGGAACTCGTGGCCTGCATCCGACTGCCTTCCCAGGTGGCTGACGACCCACTCCACCGGCGTCTCCAGGCCGTAGAACTCCACCTGCCCCGTCTGGAGCGGCACCGGTTCACCCCTCCCGCGTCCCAGGAGCTCGCAGACCGTTGGGCTGTCGGCGCAGGCGATGATGCGGCCCTCCGCTGGCACCGCCTTCAGGAACTGAGCGAAGGCTGCGGTCAGCTCGTCGAAGGAGCCGTAGAAGTCCAGATGATCGGGCTCGATGTTGGTCACCACCGCCAGGTCCGGCTCGTAGCTGAGGAAGGCGGCGTCGAACTCGTCCGCCTCCACCACGATGTGCCGACCCTCTCCGGCGGCGGCGTTCGTACCCAGATTCACGATATCCCCACCGACCAGGAAGGTCGGCGATAGCCCCGCCTCGACCAGCAGGAAGGAGACGAGGGCGCTGGTCGTCGTCTTGCCGTGGCTGCCCGCTATGGCGATGGAAAAGCGACCCTCCATCAGGCGGGCCACCATGTCCGCCCGCTTGAGAACGGGGATGCCGCGCCTCCGCGCCTCCCCGATCTCCGGGTTGTCCTTCGTCGCTGCCGAGGTGGTGACCAGCAGCGACGCGTCGCCCACGTGCGTCGCCTCGTGCCCCTGATAGATCGTGGCCCCTTGCTTGGCCAGCCTGTCGGTGAGGGGCGACGGCCGCAGGTCGGAGCCGCTAACCCTGTGCCCCCACGTCATCAGGATGTGGGCGATGGCCGACATGTGAACCCCGCCGATGCCCACCAGGTGGACTCGCTGCGGGATCGCTCCGGCGCCTGTCTTCTCTTTGCTCATCGCTGATTCCCTGTAGAGGCCATCTCCATCAGCAGGGTGACGATCCGACGGGCGGCGTCCGGCTGGGCCAATGCCCGCGCCGCCTGTGACATCGCCTTCAACCGTTCCTCGTCGCTCAGCAGATCTCTCAGCAACGATGTCGCCTGGGAGAGATGACTGTTCACCAGCGTCAGCGCCGCCCCACGGTCGTCGAGGTAGCGGGCGTTCTCTCTCTGATCGGAGAAGGGCCCCGGCACCAGGACGGCGGGCAGGCCCAGCGCCGGCAGTTCCCCCAGAGTGGAGGCGCCGGCGCGGGTGAGGGCCAGGTCGGCGGCCGCCATGGCCCAGGGCATCTCTTGGCGCAGGTAGGGATAGAGATGGTAGTGCGACCGTATCTCCTCCGGCAGCTCGTCGCGGACCCGGGTCAGCCATTCCAGGTCGGCGGCGCCCGACAGATGGACTATTTGACATAATTCCAGCAGACTGGGCAGGTTCTCGGCAACCATCTGGTTGACGGTGTGAGCGCCCTGGCTTCCGCCGCTCACCAGCAGTGTCTTGCGGGCGGCGTCGAGACCCAGGCGCAGTTGGCCCTCCTCCTTGCTCGCCTGCGTGAAGGCCTCGCGCAGCGGATACCCCGTCACCAGGGTCTTGGCCTTGGGCAGATAGGGCAGCGATGCCTCTCTGGTGACCGCTATGCGGGTGGCCAGGCGGGAGATCATTCGCACCGCCCAGCCGGGACGGATGTCGGGCAGATAGACCAGGAGCGGCTGGCGAAGGATACGGGCGGCCAGCGCCACCGGCACGCTGGCGTAGCCTCCGGTGGCGAACACCACGTGCGGGCTGAACTGCTTCAGATGCCTGCGCGCCTGCACTGTGCCGACCAGCAGATTGGCTACGCCCTTGGCGAACCGCCACGGCGAGCGCACCCGCAGGGGGCTCGCTCTCACCGCTCGGAAGGGGACGATCTCCTGAGTGAGCAGGTCCTCGTCCGCCCGACCGCGGGTGCCTATGTATAGCAGCTCCAGGGGTCCTCTCCCTGACAGCTCCTGGCGTAGGGCTGCCGCCACCGCCAGAGCGGGATAGATGTGTCCCCCGGTGCCGCCGCCGGAAAGCACCACTCTCACGCCGGTTCCCTCCTCAGGCGCGGCCTGGCCCTCCGCTGGAGTGCTCGTTCCTTGTACGTCGCCGCTCCCCTTCCGTAGCGGGAAACGCTCAAGAGTATGCCTACGCCGGCCAGCGTCGCCGCCAGGGCCGAGCCGCCGCAGCTCAGGAAGGGAAGCGGGATCCCCGTCATAGGTATGGTGCGGGTGATGCCGCCGATGTTGATCAGGGCTTGGTAGGCGATCCAGCTCGTTATCCCCACCGCCAGCAGGGCGCCGAAGTTGTCGGGGGCGTTCAACATCACCTGGATGCCTCGGTACACCAGCAGGGCGAACAGGAGGATCACCGCCACAGCGCCGATGAATCCCATCTCCTCGCCGATGATGGCGAAGACGCCGTCGGTATGGGCGCCGGGCACGTAGAAGAACTTCTGGCGGCTGGCCCCGA
>CAZSRY010000140.1:0-4347 GCA_964609475.1 uncultured Dehalococcoidia bacterium | reverse complement strand
ATGATGCGGTGGTAGCGCAGCCGCGCCGTGTCGAAGTCCTCCCCGGCGCCGGCACCGAGCGCCCTGTAGATGGCGGCGATCTCCACGTGGCCGAAGATCTTCTCGGGGCGCGCCTTCTCGACGTTGAGGATCTTGCCGCGCAGGGGCAGGATCGCCTGGAAGCGCCGGTCGCGGCCCTGCTTGGCCGACCCGCCCGCCGAATCGCCCTCCACCAGATACAGCTCGCAGCGGGCGGGGTCCCTCTCCGAGCAGTCGGCCAGCTTACCGGGCAGGTTCGTGCCGTCCAGCAGCCCCTTGCGCACCACCAGGTCGCGGGCCTTGCGGGCGGCCTCCCGCGCGCGGGAAGCGGTGATGCACTTCTCGATGATGCGCCGCCCCTCCTGAGGGTGCTCGTCGAGGTACTGGCTGAGGCCGTCGGCCACCGTCGTCTCCACCTGGCTCTTCAGCTCGGGGTTGCCGAGGCGGGTCTTCGTCTGGCCCTCGAACTGAGGCTCGGGGAGCCTGACGCTGATGACGGCTACCAGCCCCTCGCGCACGTCGTCGCCGCTCAGATTGGCGTCGTCCTCCTTGAGGAGCTTCTGCTTGCGGGCGTAGTCGTTGAGGACGCGGGTCAGGGCGCTGCGGAAGCCGGTGAGATGGCTGCCGCCGTCGATCGTGTTGATGCAGTTGGCGAAGCTGAAGGTAGCCTCGGTGAAAGCGTCGTTGTACTGGAGGCAGGCCTCCACGGCGGTGCTGTTCACCTGGTTCTCGATGTAGATGGGCCGTGGCTGGAGGACCGCCCGTTCCCTGTTGACGTGGCGGACAAAGCTCTGGATGCCGCCCTCGAAGTAGAAGGTAAGCTCCTGGTCGTCCCGCTCATCCAGCAGACGGATCCACACGCCTTTCACCAGATAGGCGCACTCACGGAAGCGCTGGGCCAGGGTGCTGAAATCGTAGTCCAGCTCGGCGAAGACCTTGCCGTCGGGCGTGAAGCGGATGGTGGTGCCGTTGACGGCGGCCGGCATCCTACCCGCCGCCTGCCAGGACGATCGGTATCGTGTTTCCTTCTCCTGCTGGACCTTCGTCGTGGGGACCCCCCGCTGGTACTCCTGGACGGAGATCTTGCCGTTGCGGCGCACCTCCACCCACATCCTCTGGGACAGGGCATTGACCACCGAGGCCCCCACGCCGTGGAGACCTCCGGAGACCTTGTACACCTGGCCGCCGAACTTGCCGCCGGCGTGGAGGTAGGTCATGACCGTCTCCAGAGCCGACTTGCCCGTCTTCTCGTGGGTATCCGTCGGTATGCCGCGACCGTTGTCCCACACCGTCACCTGGCCGTCCTTGTGGATCACGACCTCTATGTGGTCGCAGAAGCCGGCCATCCCCTCGTCGACGCTGTTATCGGCGATCTCGTAGACCAGGTGGTGCAGGCCGCGCTGGTCGGTGCTGCCGATGTACATGCCGGGCCGGCGCCGCACCGCCTCCAGGCCTCCCAGGACCTGGATATCGCTGGCCGTGTACTGAGAAGTCTGGGCTGGCGAGGCCCTCTCTCGCTCGCCGGTCCGGCTGCGGGCCCTTGACGCCCTGCCGGAGTTGGTCTTTGCTCTTGTTGCCATAGGTTCGATCAGGACATGCGTTGTCTCGCCGTGAGCGGCGAAGCGAATGCTAGAGACGAAGGTCGGGGGAGATGAATCTGGCCGCTTTGCGCTAGCGCCGACCTCTGTACATGGCTATGGTGACCCTTGTGGCCGTACACTAGGTGTAATTGTATCACGTTTGGCCGCTTGCGGGAATGAGTACGCCGTGCTTGGCGCTCCTCTCGCGCTGTGCTAAGCTTTGCCTGGCCGGGCGATGATCCGCGGGCCGAGCCGTTGAAGCTAAGGGGTGCCAGATGACCCTTCGGAACAGACTGCTACGGCTTCTGACGAGGCTGGGGCTTCTCCCTGAACAACTCATACCGACGGAACCGGTGGGTATGAAACCCATCGGTATCGTCCGCAACCGCGTGCGGGAGCCCCGTATGGGCGGCTGGGACGACATCTCCTCCGATATCATTGTCAGGAAGGAGTTGACGGGAGCGCTGGACGGGCTGGAGGGCTTCTCGCACGTGGTGGTGCTGTGCCACATGCATCGTGTGTCACAGGAAGAGGGGGAGCGCACCCATTGTCATCCCCGCGGCGACCCACGCTACCCGTTGCAGGGCATCTTCGCCACCCGCACCCCCCGCCGTCCGAACCCGATCGGCGTCTCGGTGGCGCTCCTGCTCAGGCGGCGAAGGAACGTGCTGCGCGTGAAGGGCCTGGATGCCATCAACAGCACGCCGGTGCTCGATATCAAGCCCTATATCCCTCGCTACGATGCCCCCTCCGATATCCGCCTGCCCGAGTGGGTGACGCAGCCGCCATCGCCTCCTCACTAGGAATTCAGAGCAGCGATGAAGGAACGCCTACTCGAGGTGCACGACCGGCTGCTGGCTGCCTATGGCCCCCAGCGCTGGTGGCCGGGCGATGAGGACCCGTTCGTAGTCGTAGTCGGCGCCATCCTCACACAGACATCCGCCTGGGCCAACGTCGAGCGGGCCCTCTCCAACCTTCGAGAGGCCGGTCTGCTTTCCCCCGCCGCTATTCATGCCGCCCCTGAAGAGGAGCTGGCGGCCCTTGTCCATCCGGCGGGCTACTTCAACGCCAAGGCCCGCAGGCTGAAGGCCTTCGTCGGGATGCTCTACGAGCGCTTTGAGGGCAGGCTGGAGGGCCTGCTCTCGCTCCCCGCCGACGAGCTGAGGCGGGTCCTGCTGGCCACCCACGGCATAGGGCCGGAGACGGCCGACGATATCATTCTCTACGCCGCAGGGAGGCCCGTCTTCGTCATCGATGCCTACACGCGTCGCATCCTCTCGCGGCTGGGCCTCCGACCCGGCAGTGAGGACTACGATGGCTGGCAGGTCCTGTTCATGGACGTCCTTCCCCCCGATGTGGCTCTATTCAACGAGTATCATGCCCTGCTGGTGCGTCATGCCAAGGAGACCTGCCGGAAGTCTCCGCTGTGTGGGGGCTGCGTCCTGCTTGCGAGCTGTCCAACGGGCCAGGCTCGTCTGCAAGCGAGCGCCGTAGCGTCGTCATAGAGGCGTCTGGCCGCAAGCGAGGACGCGGTAGGGCGTCCGTCTGCAAGCGAGCCCCGTAATCGCATCTTAGCAGCGTCTGTCTGCAAGCGACGGCGGGTATCTCTAGTGAGCGTGGCCGCGCAATCTCTTCCCTGACGTGCTAAAATGCAAGCGAAGTCCCATCGAAGATAGGCTGAGCCATGCAACTGGCGATCATTGGGCTGGCGCGCTCCGGCAAGACGACCGTATTCAACGCCCTCAGCCGCGGCCACGCGCCGACGGGCACCTACGCCGCCGAGGCCGAGCTGCACGTAGGCATAGTCAAAGTGCCGGACGAACGTCTGGACAAGTTAGCCCCCGTCTTCAAGGCCAAGAAGGTCACCCACGCCGATATCCAGTACAGCGATATCCCGGGAGGCCTCGCCTGGCGCGGCTCCGGTCGTGGCGAGGGGCCGGGCCCCCAGATCCAGGCCGCCCTCGACCGCTCGGACGCCCTCATTCACGTCGTCCGTGCCTTCAGAAGCGAGTCCGTGGCCCATCCTGAGGGCTCCGTCGACCCGCAGAGGGACATCGAGGCCCTGAACCTGGAGTTGGTCTTCGCCGACCTGGCCGTGGTGGAGAGGCGTCTGGAGCGTCTGGACATGGTCGTGCGCTCGGCGCGCGCGGGGGAGAGAGAGGCCGGCGAGCGCGAGGTAGTGCTCCTGCGGCGGATCAAGGAGGGTCTAGAGGCGGAGAAGCCCCTGCACGCCCAGTCTCTGACGGCGGAGGAACTGCGCTCTCTGGCCAACTACAACTTTCTCACCGCCAAGCCGCTCCTCATCCTGCTCAACATCGACGAGGCGGACGTGGGGAAGGCCGACGCCCTGGAGGAGGAGCTTCGCGGCCGTTGGTCGGGCCCCCAGACGGCGGTGGGCAGCCTCTGCGGCAGCCTGGAGATGGAGTTGGGCGACCTCTCCGACGAGGAGGCCGCCGAGTTTCGGGCCGACCTGGGCCTGACCGAGCCGGCCGCCGACCGCATCAGCCGTCTCCTCTTCGACCTGCTGGGACTCATCTCCTTCTTCACCGGCAACGAGGAGGAGTGCCGCGCCTGGACCGTCCCCAGGGGCACGCCCGCGGTAGAGGCGGCGGGGAAGGTGCACTCCGACATGGCGCGCGGCTTCATTCGGGCGGAGGTCATCCCCTGGGGCGAACTCCTGGAGTGCGGCTCCCTGGCCGAGGCGCGCAAGCGGGGCGTCTTGCGGGGCGAGGGGAAGGGCTATCAGGTC
>CAZSRY010000139.1:0-4352 GCA_964609475.1 uncultured Dehalococcoidia bacterium | reverse complement strand
GAGCATCGGTCTTCGGAACCGAGGGTCGGGGGTTCGAATCCCTCCAGGCGCGCCAGCGGCGGTTCCTGGGAAGATGATTGATGCATCGGGCTGAGCATCGATCGCAATTTCCCCATCGACTTGGCTCACTCCTTGCCTGAATGGCTTGGATGATCTAGTATTAGTTGCTATCGCCTTCTCTAGAGGGACCATGACACAGCTCAAGATTGAGGATCTATCGATTCACTTCGGTGGTGTAGTAGCCCTGGATGGTGTCTCCTTCGGAGTAGAGGAGGGGGAGATCATGGGGCTCATCGGCCCCAACGGGGCAGGCAAGACCACCGTATTCAATTGCATCACCCGGCTGTATAACCCTCACCGAGGCTCCATCCACTTCGAGAGCCGCGACCTTCTGCGGATGCAGCCGCACGAGGTTATCGGGGTGGGGATATCGCGAACCTTCCAGAACCTGGCGCTCTTCCCCACGATGAGCGTTGTGGAGAACCTGCTCGTCGGTCAACACACCCTGATGAAGAGCAACGTCCTGGATTGTCTCTTTCGCCTTCCCAGGGTGATGCTGGAGGAGAAGCTGGCGTACAACCGGGCCGAAGACGTCCTCAAGGTCCTGAACTATGAGGGGCTGCGGGATGCGCCCGTATCCTCCCTCCCCTTCGCCGTACAGAAGCGAGTCGAGATGGCCCGCGCCTTGGTATCCCGCCCCCGATTCGTCCTGCTGGACGAGCCGGCCAGCGGCCTCAGCCATGAGGAGATGCAGGCCCTGGCCCGACTCATCCGTTCCATCCGCAACGATCTAGGGGTGACCATCCTCCTGGTGGAGCACCACATGGCCCTGGTGATGGAGGTCTCCGACCGAGTGTGCGTTCTCGATTTCGGCAGGAAGATCGCTGAGGGCACGCCCACCGAGGTGCAAAACGATCGGGCGGTCATCGAGGCCTATCTAGGGGAGGACTAGGCTGTGCTCAAGGTTCAGGACCTCTATACCGCCTACGGGCCGATCATGGCCCTACGCGGCGTCTCACTGGAGGTGCCAGAAGGCACCATCGTTGCCCTGCTAGGAGCCAACGGCGCCGGCAAGAGCACCACCCTGCGGACCATCTCCGGCCTGGTGCATCCCGTCAGGGGCAGCCTCGAGTTCCTGGGCCGGTCCATCGACAAGCAATCCCCGGAAAAGATCGTGGAGCTGGGTATCTCGCAGGTCCCCGAGGGCCGCGAGATCTTCGTCGACCTAACGGTAAGGGAGAACCTCCAGCTAGGTAGCTACATCCGTCGTGATCAGCGAAGCGTGCGTCAGGACATGGAGCGCGTCTTCCACTACTTCCCGATCTTGGCCGAGCGCGATAAGCAGATGGCTGGCACCCTCAGCGGTGGCGAGCAACAGATGCTCGCTATCGGTAGAGCCCTGATGGCGCGGCCGCGCCTCCTCCTTCTCGATGAGCCGTCCCTGGGACTGGCCCCGCTGATAGTCAAAGACATCTTCGAAATAGTCAAGACCCTCAATGAGAAAGACGGCATCACAGTGCTCTTGGTGGAGCAGAACGCCCGCCTGGCCCTGGGCATAGCCCAGTACGGATACGTCTTGGAGATAGGCAGAGTGGTGCTGGAGGATACAGGGAAGAACCTTCGCGAAAACGAAGACGTCCGCCGCTCTTACCTAGGGTACTGAGAGCGAACTAGGCCTGCGCGTTCGGCTCGATCCAGGGCCCCGTGGCGCGTGGCTGCCTCCGCCAGCCTCCATGTTCTTTCGTCTCTCACGAATCGACCATTCCATCGGCCCGTCCACTGCCCCCGGATGAGAGGGGTGGTCAACAGGGCAACCAGTAGAGCCGGAGGTTCCTAGTGCAGAACGCTGCCTACAAGCCGACCCTGGCCCACGCCCTTGTTCCTCAACAGACCGTCCTGCCACAGGTCCTGCTTGTCCTGGGGGCCAGCGTCTTCGTGGCCCTCTCGGCGCAAGTCCGCTTCGGTCTGCCGTTCACGCCCGTGCCGATAACCGGGCAGACGTTTGCCGTGCTGCTCACCGGGGCTCTGCTGGGAAGCCGACTCGGCGCGGCCAGTCTCATCAGCTATTGGATGATGGGAGCCTGCGGACTCCCCGTCTTCACCGGCTGGGGTGCTGGCTGGGCTGTGGCCAGCGGCCCTACCGGGGGCTACATCCTCGGCTTCATCGTGGCGGCCTTCATCGTTGGCTGGTTCACCGAGAGAGGATGGGACCGTGGCCGCTGGATCATCATCCCCCTGCTCATCGGCAACGCCCTCATCTACGTCTTCGGACTGCCATGGCTGGCCCGATTCGTCGGCCCCCGGGCAGTCCTGGAGGCCGGCCTATGGCCCTTCATCCCCGGCGATCTGCTGAAGCTCGTGGTGGCGACGATCGCCCTGCCCGCCGGCTGGACGCTGGTGCAACGGTTCCAGCCGCGCTGAGCTTGGCGGCTGCCCCTGGCCCCAACCTGCCATCCTCTGCTAACGTATTGAAGCAGTCGACGATTTCTCTCCTGCCCGCCGCCCTCCCTCTGACTACCGTGGGGCGCGCGCAGTCGGCCCGGCGTTCGGTAGCCGTTGCTGGAGCGAAGTTCCATGAAAACGGGCAAGCTGCCGCCTGACATGCTGAGGCGACTCTTGGCCGCCGCTTCCTGTCAGGACGCGCGGGTCGTCGTGGGGCCGGCCGTGGGCGAAGACGCAGCCGTTATGGCGGTCGGCGAGCGGCTGCTGGTGGCCTCCGTCGACCCCATCACCTTCGCCACCGACCTCATAGGCTGGTACGCTGTCCAGGTGAACGCCAACGACGTTGCCGTCATGGGGGCGAAGCCCGCCTGGTTCCTGGCCACCGTTCTTCTGCCCCAGGGCGCGAAGGAGCGCCTGGCCGAAGAGATCTTCAACCAGATCCTGTCGGCGTGCCGGGGGCTGGACATCACCCTAGTGGGAGGCCACACGGAGGTGACCTACGGTCTTGACCGTCCTCTAGTAGTGGGGGCTATGCTAGGGGAGGCGGATCGAATAGTGGAGAGCGCCGGCGCCGAGCCCGGCGACCATCTGATCCTGACCAAGGGCATCGCCATAGAGGGCACGGCCCTGCTGGCCCGCGAGGCGGCGGAGCAGATGCGGACACTGGGCAGCGACGCCGTTGAGAGGGCTCGCGCCCTTCTGTTCGATCCAGGCATCAGCGTGGTGCCGGAGGCGCTTCTCGCCTGTGAGACGGCCTCCATCCACGCCATGCACGATCCCACGGAGGGTGGTCTGGCCACCGCCGTCCACGAGCTGGCTCAAGCGGCGGGCGTAGGGGCGATCATCAGGGCCGAGGATATCGCCGTGTTGCCGGAAACGGAGGCGATCTGCCACGCGCTGGCCTTGGACCCCTTGGGGCTCCTGGCCTCGGGCTCCCTCCTGATAGCGATGGCGCCTGAGGATTGCGATAAGGTCATAGATGCCCTGAGCGGGGCCAGGATCGAGGCCGCCTGCATCGGCAGCCTGGTCTCTCCTGAGGAAGGCGCTATAATAGACAAACAAGGCAGCAGGGAGGCTCTTCCTCGGTTCGAGCGGGATGAGCTGGCCCGCTTCCTTGCGACTCAGCACCAGAAGTCGACATAACATCTCAGCGGTGAAGCAGCTAGTCCCTGTCGGGCGCTCCCTTCTCAACCCTCGAGCGCTGGCGGTGACAGACAGGTGCAGGAAATATCTGGGGGAACAGCGTGACTACTGAAAGGCCCAGGACACTTGGGGAACTGCGCGCATCCGGCTACCAGCCGCTACCGGTGAGGGAAGAGATGCGCCGGAACCTCACCAAGCGCATACGGGAAGGCGAGAACCTTTTCCCCGGCATCATCGGCTTCGAAGAGTCGGTCCTGCCGCAGCTGGAGAACGCCATCCTCTCCGGTCAGGACATCATATTCCTCGGCGAGAGAGGCCAGGCCAAGTCTCGCCTCATCCGCTCGCTGGTCGATCTGCTGGACGAGGCCATACCCGCCGTGGCCGGCTGCGAGATCAACGACGACCCCTACGCTCCCATCTGCAAGGCCTGCCGCGACCGGGCGAGAGAGCGGGGCGACGACCTGGAGATCACCTGGCTGACCCCTGACCAGCGCTATGGGGAGAAGCTGGCCACCCCCGACATCACGATCGCCGACCTCATCGGCGAGGTAGACCCCATCAAGATAGCCGAGGGACGCTACCTATCGGACGAATTGACCATCCACTACGGGCTTATCCCTCGCAGCAACCGCGGCATCTTCTCCATCAACGAACTGCCCGACCTGGCGGAGCGCGTACAGGTGGGACTGTTCAACATCATGGAGGAGCGGGACGTGCAGATTCGGGGATATCGGGTTCGCCTGCCCCTGGATGTCTATCTGGTGGCC
>CAZSRY010000138.1:0-4404 GCA_964609475.1 uncultured Dehalococcoidia bacterium | reverse complement strand
TGCTACGGCTACGCCGACGGATACGGCTACGCCGACAGACACTGCTACGGCTACGCCGACGGACACTGCTACGGCTACGCCGACGGATACGGCTACGCCGACAGACACTGCTACGGCTACGCCGACGGACACTGCTACGGCTACGCCGACGGATACGGCTACGCCGACAGACACTGCTACGGCTACGAAGACCCCAACGCCGACGAAGACCTGCTGCAAGCCGCTAACCAAGACCCCAACGCCGACGAAGACCTGCTGCAAGCCGCGGACGAAGACCCCAACGCCGACGAAGACCTGCTGCAAGCCGCTAACCAAGACCCCTACGCCGACGCCGAGGCCTGGTTGTGTTGGGGACGTGAACGGCGACGGAAGGGTCAATCCGACCGACCTGTCTATTGTCTTCAAGGCGTTCGGAACAGGGCCGGGGGCGCCGGGCTGGAACCCCGCCGCGGACCTCAATGGCGACCTGCGAGTCGATTGTCGTGATGCCTGGATTGTCATCAAAGCCATGCTCTTCGGGGACTGTCGGTGTCGCTAGGGTGCCCCGAGTATGGCGTGGCTAGTGCGTACGGAGGAGGAATGAATGGCGGGCGGAGCTCATGCGGGCCCCGCCTGCCGCATCCCCGGGGCGCGCTCGTGCTGATAGCGAGCGGCTGGTACGCCAGGAGGCGCTGGCTCCGGTAGCCTTGCCTAGGTCTGGCTGCTACTTGTGGTTGGAGTCGCCCGAGGGAGGAGGCGGCTCTTCCTTTCTGACCCGCACCTTCTTGATGCGGCGCCCCAGGACGGAGAGGACGCGTAGGTTGAGGCCGTCGGCCTGCACCTCATCGCCGACGATCGGTATCTTGCCCAGGTGGTGGTAGACGAACCCGCCCACCGTGTCGAAGTCCTCGCTCTCGATCTGAACGCCGAGGAGATCGTTGAGGTCGTCGATGCCGACGCGGGCATCGACGATTACGTCGCCCTCATCGATCTTCTGGACGGTGGGCTCCTCGCGGTCGTACTCGTCCTCGATCTCGCCCACGATCTCCTCCAGCAGGTCCTCGATGGTCACCAGGCCGGCCGTGCCGCCGTACTCGTCCACCACGATCGCTATGTGCACCTTGTTCAATCGCATGTCGGCGAGCAGCTCGTCCACCTTCTTGGACTCGGGGACGAAGAAGGGCGGCCGGGCCAGGTCGCGCAGCTTGACGGCCGAACGGTCGCTGCCGCTGCTGGCTAGATACTTCATGATGTCTTTGGCGTAGAGGATGCCGACGACGTTGTCGATGGTCTCCTCATACAGGGGAACGCGGCTGTACCCCTTGTCCATGATGATCCGCGTTGCGTCGTCCAGGGTGGCCTCGGTGTCCACGGCGGCGATGTCGATACGGGGCACCATGGTCTCGTGGACGCTCGTCTCCTCCAGGTTGATGATGCCCCGGATCATCTTCCTCTCGCTCTCCTCGAAGCCGCCGTTGTCCTCCTCGATCTCCATCAGCCGCACCAGGTCGTCGCCTTCGGGGATCTCATCGAGGGCTCTGCTTCGACGGCCGCGCAGGCGCATCAGCCCTCGACCGGGCAGGTCCAGGAGCCAGGCAGGGTGGGAGAAGGCCAGGTTCAGGGCCCGAATGAGCGGCGAGAGGCGAAGCCCCCAGCTCTCCGGACTCTCGGCGACGAGGAAGCGCGGGATCGCCTGGAGGAGCGCCAGCACGGCCAGAGAGGCCAGCGCCGTGACGGCCAGCGCGGCCCAGGTGTGTCCCGTCTCCCTCAGGACGAGGAAGAGGCCCAGCGTGACACTGGCGACGATCGCCAGGTTACGGGCCACGGCGAGGGAGCCCAGGAGGCGGTGCCGGTCCTCCAGGTGGGCCTGTAGCGCCTCGGCGCCGGGGATGCCTTTCCCTGCCATGATTCGCACGCGGGCGCGACTGGCCGAGGCCACACCCGCCTCCGCTGCCGCCACCAGGACGAGCAGGGCCAACGCTATCAGAAGGAGCACCAGTCCTAGCCAGCCGCCAGCGTCCAAGCCTGCCTCACTTCCCCTTCTTGCGCCGCACTCTGGCGGGCGCACCCACGGCTAGACTTCCGGCGGGCACGTCGTGGTTGATGACGGAACCTGCGCCTGTCGTCGCTCGCGGGCCCACCTCGACCGGGGCTATCAGCATCGTATCGCTGCCTATGAAGGCGCCGTCGCCGATAATCGTCCGGTTCTTTCGGACGCCATCGTAGTTGCAGGTGATGGTGCCGGCCCCTATGTTCACGTCGTCGCCCACCTGGGCATCGCCGATGTAGCTGAAATGACCCACGCTGGTGTTGCGTCCCAGGCGGGCGTTCTTCACCTCGGCGAAGTTGCCGATGTGAGCACCCTTGCAGATATGTGAACCGGCCCTGAGGTGGCTGAACGGCCCCACGTCCACGTCGTCCTCCAGCGTCGCCCCTTCTATGACCGACGACAGGACGCGGCAGCGGGCGCCCAGCACGGAATCGCTGATCTGGCTGCTTGGGCCGATGCTGCACTCCGGCCCGATGCGCGTCTGCCCCAGGAGGGTCGTGTTGGGGTGGATCACCGTGTCCATCCCTATCGTCACGTCGGCGTCGATGTAGATAGTAGCGGGGTCGATGAGGCTCACTCCGTCCAGCATGTGGCGCTCTCGGATCCGCTGGCGCAGGATGGTGTCGGCGTGGGCCAGTTGTACGCGGTCATTGATCCCCAGCGCCTCGGTGGGGTCGTCGGTGGCCACGGCCTGGACGGAGGCGCCTTCGTTGATGGCCATGCCGATCAGGTCGGTGAGGTAGTATTCGCCGCCGGCGCTGCGGGGGATATGCGGCAGATGCGACCATAACCAGGCGGCGCGGAAGCAGTAGACGCCGACGTTCACCTCCGTCTCGGCCCTGGCTGCGGCATCGGCGTCCGCCTCCTCTACGACGCCGGTCACCTGCCCCCGGCTGTCACGCTGCACCCTGCCCAGTCCGCGAGCGTCGTCTACGTGCGCTGTGAGAAAGGTCAGGTCCGCCCTCTTCTTCATGTGACGCGCCATCAGGTCGGAGATAGTGGCGGACAGTATGAGCGGGATATCGGCGTTGAGCACCAGGACATGCCTTGCCTCTCTTGCCAGCGGTTCCGCCTCGGCGACGGCGCGCCCCGTGCCCAGCTGCTCGGCCTGATGCGCGTACCGGAGGTCGTCGCCTAGGGCCGCCTTCACCTGGTCGGCGCCGTGCCCCACGACGGCGATGCAGCGTGTACGCCCTGACCCACGGTCACCCCGTCGGGCGGAGAGGGACTGCGCTGCTGCCTCCAGGACGTGGCCGACCATCGGCCTGCCGGCCAGGGGATGAAGCGCCTTCGGCCTCTTCGACCGCATCCGCTTGCCCAGGCCTGCCGCCAGTATGACCGCTGTCCAGCCGCTCTTAGTTGACATGTCTCCCAAATAAAGCTAAGGGCAAGGAAGGCCCGCCATGTGGGCAGCCCTCATTGCCCTCTCTACACCAAGGTGACCGGGTGGGCAACAAAAAGACGGCCGCTGCACATACCCCGCAAGGCATGCCATCCGACCGACATCGCTGGTTGGTTCCGGAAGACAGCGAGACGTTTATGGCTGCTGTCGCTATCTTCAGGAGGGTCGTCTTCTTTCACCGACGAAACAGAACCCTTCGTTCCACCGGAGCCGTCCTGCCTCCGGCGGGGCCCGCTCGCAGAGGGAACACAGGCGTCGGGCCTTGTTAACAATAGTATCGGCGTTTGTCGTATCCTGTCAAGTCTTGCCGGGCGGCGAGAGCAGAGGCGGCGCATATGCGGTGCCCACGGGCTCGAGAATTGACACCCCCGCAGGGCGAGAAATACAATCCCCCTGGAGGGCGGCCCGCCGGCAGGCGCGCCTTTCGTGATCCTCTATCGACAGCTTCGTTCTGGTACACTAGTATATCGATAGCTATGGATAGTGAGCAGATTCGCAAGAAGTTCATCGACTTCTTTCAGAAGCGGGGCCATAAGGTTATACCCAGCTCATCGCTGGTGCCCCACGGCGACCCGACGCTTCTCTTCACCACCGCCGGCATGGTCCAGTTCAAGTCCTACTTCATGGGCCAGGCCGAGCCGCCCGCCCGCCGCATGGCCTCCGTCCAGAAGTGCTTCCGCACCAGCGACATCGACAGCGTGGGCGACGCCACCCATCTCACCTTCTTCGAGATGCTGGGCAACTTCAGTGTCGGCGACTACTTCAAGAAGGAGGCCATCGAGTGGGCGTGGGAGCTGGTGACCGACGATAAGGAGGGGATCGGCCTTGACCCGGACAGGCTCTGGGTCAGCGTGTTCCTCGACGACGATGAAGCGGCGGGCTATTGGCGCGAGATCGGCGTGCCGGAGGGGCGGATCCTGCGCTACGGCGAGGAGGACAACTACTGGTTCTCCGGCGACGTCGGCCCCTGCGG
>CAZSRY010000137.1:0-4451 GCA_964609475.1 uncultured Dehalococcoidia bacterium | reverse complement strand
GTGCCGGCGGGGAGCAGGCAGGTGGCGCACTGCCAATCGCAGATCGACTCGGCGGCGGCGATGAAGGAGTCAACCGTCAGGTCCGGCCCGGCCTGCCTGAGCTGCATGGTCACGCCCACCGATATGAGCATGCCGCCGAAGGACATGGCGTCCCACTCTACGTCCGGCGCGTACTCCGCCAGGACATCCTTCAGCCAGGCGATGAAGGGGATGTCCGTCTCGAAATACTGGCGGCCGAGGACGGCGCTGACGGCCCCCTCAATGTTGTCGTAGCCGGCGAGTGCGCCGACGATGTCGGCCGCGTTTGTGCCGTTGACCATGATGGGCACGTCCCAGGTCAGGGTCTCGCGGGCGGCATGGAACAGGCTGCCGCACTGCACGGGCGAGCCCCAGAAGACGATCACTTCGACGCCGTCGTTCCTGAGGCGCTGGACCTGCGCGGTTACGTCGGTCTGTGACTCGTCGTAGTACTCGACCACCACGTCCACGTCGGCATCGTTCTCCTCGAGGCCCATCTTGGTGCCCTTCTCGCCCTCTTTGCCGTAGTCGTCGTTCTGGGCAAGGATGCCGAGCTTCTTGCCGTCGTAGTTCTGGTAGATGTACGTGCCGAAGATGCGCCCCTCCGTTACGTAGTCGACGAGTGTACAGAAGCGGGTGTGCGCCACAGGATCGGTCCAGGTGCTGTTGCCGCTCAGGATGGCATAGTCGATTACGTTGTTCTCTTCCAGATACCTATAGATGGCCATGTGGGCGGCGGTGCCGAGGCTTCCCTGGATGAGGAATACCCCGTCCTGCTCGACGAGCTTGCGGGCGGCCTCCGCCGATATCGGCCCCGAGTACCCGTTGTCCTCTATGAAGAACTTGATCTTGCGGCCGTAGATGCCGCCCTGGTCGTTGATGTAGTCGTAGTAGGCCTCCATGCCCTTGCTCAGGCCGACGCCCCAAGCCGCGGCGGCGCCGGTGAGCGGCAGGAGGGTGCCGATCCTGATCTCGGTGTCGGTGACGCCGCGCACCTCAGCACCATCCGACGGCGTTTCCCCGCCGTCAGCCTCCTCCGTGACCTCGGGCGTTTCGCCGTCCGTGACCCCGTCCTCATCGTCATCGCAGGCAACCGCCAGCATCATGGCTGCGGCCAGCGCCGCGACTAGGAGCAGCGGCCATCGCCTTAGTAGTGCTCGCATTGTGTCCACCTCCCTGTAACACTACGGAAATAGTATTGTCGATCGTCCCTACTAGAGGTGCGATTCATCACCGCCTCTCGGTCGGCCGGTTGTCACCGGGCCTCCCTTTCCAGATTCTTGATAGGACTGAGTATATCAGAGCGAGATCTCCGCGGGCCACCATTAGCAGTTCGGCAAGCGCCGCCGCCAGGATCAGCAAGGTCCTCTACTCGACGACATTGACCACTTAGGCGTGCCGCAGGAGTTGCTGGAGGCGCTGCCGCGGATCGTCGCCGAGGTGAGCTACTACAGTTGCCTCATCTACTGCGGCCAGCCAGACGCGGAATTCGCCGCGAGACTCCGCGAAGATCTCAAGAGCAGGGGCGTCTGCTGCTGGCTGTACGAGATGGATAGGACGGCAGAGGAGCGTACGTGGGGCGAGATCGGGATGCGCCGGCGGGAGGCGGAGCGGATGGTGGTGCTGTGCTCGGCGGAAGCGCTGGTGCGGGACGGCGCGCTCAAGGAGATCTGGGAGCAGATAGACGAGGACGCCGACAAGCTGGTGCCCATCTCGCTGGACGACCTCTGGAGGGAGGCCGGGTTCAAGGTGATGCGGGACGCCAACGACCTGAAGCCGTTCCTGGAGGAGCGGAACTACACGGACTTCGCCAACAAGCCCTACAGAGAGGCGCTGGAGGATCTACTCAAGGGGCTGAGGCGAGAGGCGCGGCTGCAAGCGGAGGCGCGGGCCAGCTAGGCTAACAGGCGGATGGGGAGGCCGCGGCGCTGGGTCGACGCCGTCTCTTCCTCCTCTTTTCCACACGATGCCAGGCAGTCGGACAAGGCTGTCTGCTGCCTATGGCTCATAGGGCTCAAAGTCCTCATCCCATTCCTCATAGTAGCTGGGACCGGGCTGCTCGTCGTAGCCAGCCGGCGGCGTAGGCTGCTCGCAGTCCGCCGTCGACTCAAAGCTTATGGGCTCGCCGAAGGGCTCCCACCTGAAGGTGGGCGGGTCGGTTGAGCGGTCGACTACCGCCCGCGCCATTATCTCCGTCTCGTTGCCGCGGTGGTCGGTGGGACTCGTGCTGGTGGGAAGCAGGCAGGTGGCGCACTGGTAGTCGCAGTTCGACTCGGCGGCGGCGACGAGGGAGTCGACCGTCAGGTCCGGCCCGGCCTGCTTGAGCGACATGACTGTGGCCACCGATACGAGCATGCCGACGTAGACCGTGTTGTCCCAGGTTGCGTCCGGCGCGTACTCCGCCAGGATATCCTTCAGCCAGGCGATGAAGGGGATCTCCGTCTCGAAACCCTGGCGGCCGAAAACGGCGCTGACGGACCCCTCGATGTTGTCGTAGCCGGCGAGCTGGGCGACGATCTCGATGGCGTTTGTGCTGTTGATCATGATGGGCACGTCCCAGCCCAGGGTCTCGCGGGCGGCCCTGAACAGGCTGCCGGCCTGCACGGGCCCGCCCCAGAAGGCGATCAGGGCGACGTTCTCGTTCCTGAGGCGCTGGGCGTGCGCGGTTACGTCGGACTGTAGCTCGTCGTAGTACTCGACCACCACGTCCACGTCGGCATCGCTCTCATCGAGGCCCTGCTTGATGCCCTTCTCGCCCTCTCTGCCATAGTCGTCGTTCTGGGCGAGGATGCCGATCTTCTGGCCGTCGTAGTTCTCGTAGATGTAGTTGCCGAAGATGCGCCCCTCCGTTATGTAGTCGACGAGGGCGCTGAAGCGGGTGCGCACCACAGGCTCGGTCCACATACTGTTGCCGGTCAGGATGGCGAAGTCGATTACGTTATGCTCTTCCAGGTACTTATAGACGGCCATGTGGGCGGCGGTGCCGAGGCTTCCCTGGAGGAGGAATATCCCGTCCTGCTCGACGAGCCTGCGGGCGGCCTCCACCGCCATCGGCCCTGAGTACCCGTTGTCCTCTATGAAGAACTTGATCTTGCGGCCGTAGATGCCGCCCTGGTCGTTGATGTAGTCGTAGTAGGCCTGCATCCCCTGGCTCAGGGCGACGCCCCAGGCGGAGGCGGGGTTGCCGCTGAGAGGCAGGAGGGTGCCGATCCTGATCTCGGTGTCGGTGACGCCGCGCACCTCAGCGGTCGGCGTGGCCGCGGGCGTGGCCGCGGGCGTGACCTCGCCCTTGTCTCCGTCATCGCAGGCAACCGCCAGCATCATGGCAGCCGCCAGCGCTATTACCAAGAGCAACGGCGATCGGCTTATCAGTGCTCGCATTGTGCTAACCTCCTGGGCAGTGAAGAACCGCTAGGGGATGTACTCTGCGTCTGCTCCTATCTCAGGTTGATCCTCGAAGCCGGGAGGCGGTTCCGGCGGCGTGCAGCCCGTGGCCGACTCGAAGCCGACGGGCTCGCCGAAAACGACCCACCTGCCGTTCTGGACCCGATTGTACATCTCGGCCTCGATGGGACGGTGATCGGTGGGGCTCATGTTGATGGGGCCAACGCCGACGCAGGTGGAGCACCAGAAGTCGCACACCGATTCGGCGGCGTCGAGGAAGGAGTCGCGGGTGAGGTCGGGGCCCGCCATCTCCAGGACGTGCACCGTTATCTCAGCAACGGACATGCCGTAGAGGGCGAAGTTGTTGAAGGCCGTGCCGTCGCCGGTCCTCTCCCAGATCTTCTCGTATTTCTGGATGCCCGGATGGTCAGTATCGTAGACCTGGGGGCCAAAGACGACGCTCACCACTCCCTCGGCGTACTCAGGGGTGGCCAGGGCGATGAAGATGTCGCTGCAGTTGATGCCGCTTACGATAACGGGGGCATCCCAGTCAAGCACCTCGCGGGCCGTCTTTACGAGGGCGGCCGCCTGGGGTGGGATGGCATAGGCGGCTACTACATCCACGCCAGCGTTCTGTAGTCGCTGGGTCTGGGCGGTAACGTCGGTCTGGATTACGTCATACTTCTCTACGGCTGCGATCTCGACGTCGCTGCCCTCTATGCCCTTACGCAGGCCCTTCTCACCTTCGTCCCCCATCTCGTCGTTCTGAATAAGCAGGCCTAGCTTCTTGCCGTCGTAGTTCTCAGCTATGTACTGGCCCAGGATGGTGCCCTCGCTCACGTAGTCGGGGTTGCCAGCGAAACGGGTCCTCACTACGGGCTCCGTCCACTTGGCTAGACCCGTGGAGAGAAACATGTCCGGCACACCGTTCTCCTCCAAGTACTTCCACACTGAATTGTGCGTCGCCTCCCCCAATCCACCAACGACGGCGAATACCTTGTCCTGCTCCACCAGCTTCTTCACTACCTCCACCGTGTCCGGCGGGTTGT
>CAZSRY010000136.1:0-4505 GCA_964609475.1 uncultured Dehalococcoidia bacterium | reverse complement strand
TCGGACATGGTCTCATCGAAGTACTCGGTGACGACCTCCATGTCGGCACTCTCGTCCTCAAGGCCCGTCTTGATGCCCTTCTCACCTTCCTTGCCGAAGTCGTCGTTCTGGGCGAGGATGCCCAGCTTGCCACCATCGTAGTTCTCGGCGATGTACTTGCCCAGGATGCGCCCCTCGGTGATGTAGTCAACGAGGTAGCCGAAGCGGGTTCGCACGATGGGCTCCGTCCACTTGGTGTTGCCGGTGAGGATTAACATGTCGGGGACGCCGTTCTCCTCCAGGTACTTGTAGACGGCGCTGTGGGCGGCCGTACCCAGGCTCCCCTGGATGGCGAAGACCTTGTCCTGCTCCACCAGCTTGCGGGCGACCTCGCTGGCTACAGGCCCGACGTACTGGGTGTCCTCCACGATGAGGTTGATCTTGCGGCCGTAGATGCCACCCTGGGCGTTGATCCAGTCGTAGTAGGCCTGCATGCCGGCCTTGATGCCAACCCCCCAGGAAGCGGCGGCGTGCCCGCTCAGGGGAAGAAGGCTGCCGATCTTGATCTCGGTGTCGGTCACTCCCGTGGTATCACCGGCCCCCTCAGCCGCAGGCGTCTCCTCACCGCCAGCCTCGGCCGTGGCCGTGGGCGCACCGGGCGTCTCACCGGCTTCTTCCTTCTCTTCCTTACAGCCAACCGCCAGCATCATGGCTACGGCGAGCGCCACCACCAGGAGCAGCGGCCATCGCCTCAATAGTGCTCGCACTGTGTTCACCTCCTTGTAATACTACGGACTGTAGTATGTTAAAGCATCCTGCCAGAGGTGCGATTCATCACCCCCTCTCTCGGTCGGCCAGTTGTCACTGGGGCCTCCCTTCCCAGATTCTTGGTAGGACAGAGTATACCAGATCGAGTGGGGCCAGCGCTGTAGAAGCCCTATTCTTTCTGACGGACCTTCTGGAGCAATCGTGATTTGAGGGCGCCAATCTTGGCCGCAAGTCTGGCGTTCCTCTCCTTCGATTCCTCAATGTTGCCAGCGATGCCCCTGGGCGTGAAGATTATAGCCAAGATCAGGAGAATGCCAAAGATGGCGCCGCGGATGCTATCGACCCCCAGTCTGTCGCCGAATGGGATGATGCCTATGACCCAGTCGATCATCTCCAGGCGCATGGCCATGATGATGGCGGCGAAGACGGTGCCAACGATAGAGGCGAGACCTCCCAGGACGATCATGACGAGCATGGTGAGGGAGATGAGGATGTCGAAGGTGGCGGGGCCCAGGTAGCCCTGGGTGAATATGTATAGGGCGCCGCCTGTGCCAGCGTAGAGGGCACACAGGCCAAAGGCTGTCATCTTGTATAGGGGTATGTGGACTCCCATCTGTTGGGCGCCGACCTCGGAATCGCGGAGGGCGACGAGTGCCCGGCCAAGGCGACTGCGAGTGACGCTCCAGGCCATGGCCGTCATGATGACAGCGGGAACCATGCACGTGTAGTAGAGCCACTGGTAATCGGTGGCCATGCCTTCCAGGTAGGAGGGAACATGGGCCGTATCGAGGGAGAGGCCCATCACGCCGCCGGTCCAGTCGTCTATGAGGGGGTGCTTGAGGATCTGAGGGAGAACGATTATCATCGCCATGGTGGCGATGGCCAGGTAGGGGCCGGAGAGTCGCAGGGCGGGAACGCCGATGAGGAAGCCGATGACGCCGGTGCCGACGCCGGCAATCAGCACGGCGGCGAAGACGGGGACACCGTACTGGCCCATGAGTATGGCAGCGATGTAGGCCCCCATTGCCACGAATGCCCCGTGCCCTAGGGATATCTGACCGCTGTAGCCGGTAAGCAGGTTCAGGCCCATGAGGATGACGAGCCATATGGCAAACCGCATGGCCTGGAAGGTGCGGAAGGGATCGAGGAAGGAGCCGAAGAAGGGAAAGGTGTAAAGATAGGGGAAGACCGCCAGCAAGAGGAGGGCGAGGGCTAGAAAGATCATCCGAGGGCGGAGTAAGGCGTTAGTCATATTATACCCTCCCCAGCACCCGGCGGCCGAAGAGGCCCGTGGGACGCACTAGCAATACGACGATAATGACGAGGAATGCAACGGTGATGTCGATCTCGGAGCCTATGTAGGTGCCTGCCAGGTTCTGCACGACCCCTAACGTGAGCCCGCCTACGATAGCCCCCAGGGGGCTGTCCAGCCCACCCAGTACGGCGGCGGCGAAGGCAAAGATGAGCACACCCAGCATCATGCTGGGCGAGAGGAAGATGGTGGGGGCGAGAAGCATGCCGGCAACAGCGCCAACCATCGCCGAGAGGGCCCAGCCCAGAGCAAGCATACGCCCGACGCGGATCCCTACGAGCTCGCTGGCGATGCGGTTCTGGGCGGCGGCACGCATTGCGAGGCCCACCTTGGTGTAGTTGAACAGCAGGTAGATGACAACCATGATCAGGACGGACATGCAGAATACGCCGATGTTGGGACGGCTGATGGCCGCCGGCCCAAGGGTGAGGGGCGCGCCCTCGAAGACCTCGGGGGAGGGGAAGCTCTTGGGCTGGCCCTGCCATATTCGCAGCGCCACGCTACCGATCACGGTGAACAGGCCCAGGGTGAGGATGACGGAATTGAGAGGGGGCGCGTTCTCCACCGGCCGCATGAGCACAACCTCCACCAGGGCTCCGAAGATGCCAGCAACCAGCAGGGTAAGGAAGAAGGCGATCCAGAAGTGGAGTTCCCAGTTGATGAAAGACCAGCAAACAAAGGTGGTGAACATGGCCATTTCGCCCTGGGCGAAGTTGACTACGCCAGTGGAACGGTAGATGAGGACGAGAGCGAGGGCGAGGATGGCATAGAGGCTGCCGGTGGAGAGTCCTGTAGCGACCTGCTGGACAAATTGCTCCATGAAGCTAACCCTCAGAACGCAACACGGTCACACCAAAAGACATCAGTCAACGGTTGGGCTTTCGCAAGCAATTGCTGCTGCCCGCAATAGGCTAGCGTTGTTGGTGAACTGACAACCTTCTGCCAGTGTGCTCTAGGCGCGAGAGGAAGTGTACCTGCTAATCCGTCTTAAAGCAAGAGCGGGGCGACCGTTAACGGGAAAAGCTGGGAGAAGAGGCGAAGAGGTACGTCAGGCAGCGGGGGTGGTCGGCCTCCGTCGTGTCTGGGCTGAGCTAGCGTATGCCTTCCGGCATGTGGACAGTGGGAGACAGATCGGCTCGGCCGACCACCTGAATCTCGGCCAGGTCCAGCACTTCCTCGTCCCTTGCGCCGAACGAGCCGAGGTCGCAGGTCGCCAGACGCAGGGTGTGCTTCCCCTCCGGCAGGCTGGACATTACAACCAGGCGATAGTCCTCGACGACGATGGTGCCGGGCTGAAACTGACGGTCGCGCTGGTAGCGCTGAATGAGCCCGAATCCAAGGGTGTGGGTCTCGCGGAAGCGCCCGTCACCCAGGATGGTCGATACGCGGTAGAAGCTGAGGGCGGGCGGCTTCATGGGCCGCCAGTAGAGGGTGAGGTGGAGGGTACCGCCCGCCTCGACCTCGGTCCGGTCGAGGTCAAAGCCCATCAGCTCCACGCCGTCCATCTCCCGGCCCACGCTGTGCTGGGGCGCGGCCGATTCCACTATCAGGGCCGGCGGCTCACGGCGGACCTCGTAGAGGGCCAGGGGGTGTCCCCCCAGCCAGGAGAGGTTGACGGATGGCGCCGCCAGCACGGGAACGAACCACACTTCCTCAGGGAACTCGACGACGCCGCCGGTGGAGTGGATGGATTGGCCGATGACGGTGGTGTATAGAGGCCGCTCCCTCATGTCCTCCGTGCGGAGGGCGTCGGGGCGGTCTATCTGGGGAATGGCGACGTCCGGCCGCCAGCCGTTGACGACTTGGTAGTGGAAGAGGTCGAAGCCGGGGACGCCGGGGCGACCGACCAGCAGGCTGTTCTCAGGCAGGGTACGGAATACGTGGCTGTAGAAGTCCTTGATGGTGGTGTCGCCTGAGTGGTCGTTGGCGGCCCAGTTGCTGTGGAGCTGAAATGCGATGGGCAGCACGAGAACGATGGCCAGGCTGCCGCGGGCCGGCATTCCCCACGCCGGCAGCCGCGCTCCCAGTCGCGCCGCCCGCTCGATGAGCCAGCGCACGCCAAAGGCGATGAGGATGACGAATGTGAGGTGCGCCGGAATGAAGAAGACGTCGATGTCGGGCACGTTGTACTGGGTGAAGTAGCCGACTTCGGCCAGGTAGACGAGGCCGATGAGGTAGAACGCCCTCCTGCTCCGGTAGAACATATCCCAGATACCGATCATGGCGAGCGCGATGCCCCATAGCCCGAAGTTGTCTCCCACGAGCCCGGCGTAGACATTGATCCTCTCCGGCAGGGCAGTCAGGGCAAAGGCGAACCTGTCCTTGTGGAAGACGTTGAAGATGTAGTCGTAGAGGCTTCGCCAGTCGTCCGGGACGTAGCGAAGCATGAGCTCATCGTTCAGGGTGGAGGCCCTCAGCGGCAGCCAGATGAACTGGCAGGCACCCA
>CAZSRY010000135.1:0-4511 GCA_964609475.1 uncultured Dehalococcoidia bacterium | reverse complement strand
GCCTGCGGATCAGTGGCCTCTACGTCATCATCGATCCCCAGCAGACGCGGGGGCGTGACCCTGTAGATGTGGCGCGTCAGGCCCTGCGAGGAGGCGCCCGCGTCCTCCAGTGGCGGGACAAGGCCCGCGACAAGGGCGAACAGCTAGCGCAGGCCCGCGCTATCCGTCAGCTCTGCTTGGAGCACCAGGCCCTGTTCATCGTCAACGACCACCTCGACTTGGCCCTCGCCTCCGGCGCCGACGGCGTCCACCTGGGACAGAAGGACTTGCCAGCCGAGGAGGTGCGCCACTTGGTGCCAGAGGGTTTCTTAATCGGTGTGTCCTCGAACAACCCGAGAGAAGCCCGCCAGGCTGAAGGGGACGGCGCCGACTATGTGGCCGTCGGCAGCATCTTCCCAACGGGCACCAAGGACGTAACCCGGCCCGCGAGTCCCCAGCGGCTGAGAGAGGTCAAGGAGGCAGTAGGCATACCAGTAGTGGCCATCGGTGGCATCAACGAGGGGAACGTCGACCAGGTACTGGAGGCTGGCGCGGATGCCATAGCCGTCATCAGCGCCGTCTGCGGGGCAGAGAACGTGCAAGAGGCTGCCCAACGCTTGGCTGCTAGGATGGAGACCGGTGGCAGGGGAGTCGGGAAATCCGGAGATTGAGATTTACGTGAAACGGGCTGGACTGAAGGGGGCCAGCGCCTCGTTGGAAGAGCCTTCTAGGATGCAGCGGGCGATGAGTTGGCCGGTGATGGGCGCCAGCAAGATGCCGTTGCGGAAGTGACCCGCCGCCACGCTCAACCCCTCCCAGCCGGGCACGGGCCCTAGGATGGGCAGGGCATCCGCCGAACCTGGCCGCAGTCCCGCCCAGGCATCGGCCGCGTCGTTGGCGGCGAGACGAGGCGCTAGACACGCGGCTATCCTCCTCAACTCGGTCAAGCCTCTGGCGGTGGTGTTCTTGCGAAACCCTACCCGTTCGACGGTGGCGCCGGCAAAGATGAGGCCGTTCGCCTTGGGCACCAGGTAGCCTCCCTTGCCCCAGACAATGTGGCTCAGAGCCGACCGCGATGCCGGCAATGCCATCATCTGTCCTCGAACTGGGAAAACCGGTAGGTTGATGTCTGTGTCCTCGACAAGCGTCGGTGTCCAAGCGCCCGCTGCTAGAATCACGTGGTCTGTGGAGAGCGCCTCGTCGGGGGTACGGACGCCGGTAACGCGGGTACCTCGGGTCGCTAGGCCGGTTACCGACGTATGCCGTCGCAGAGCGACACCGCGCGCCGTGGCCCCCCTGGCTAATGCCTGCACCAGCCGGTCAGCGTTCACCTGATGCTCTTCGGGTGAATAGAGCGCTCCCCGGACCTTCGGCGAGATCCCCGGCTCAAGAAGGCGCAGCTCTTCGGGCCCTAGCCAATGTAGCTCCAGGCCGTGTGAAGCCCGATGCTGGACGAGGCTCCTCAGATGCTGCTCTTCCGTCTCCGTCAGGGCCACGCGCAGGATGCCGGAGGGCAGGTATTCGATCTCCACACCGCTTTCCTGCTTGAGCGCCTGAGACAGATCGGGAAACATGCGGAGGCTGGCCAGCGCCAGGTCTAGAAAGGGGCCAGCATCCTCCACCTCCGCCAGGGGAGCCAGCATGCCGGCGGCCGCACCCGAAGCCTCGCCGCCCATTTCTCCTCGCTCAAGGACGGTGACCTTCACACCATCCCGCGCCAGGTAATAGGCGATAGCGCAGCCGATGACACCGCCACCAACGACGATCACGTCTGTGGAATCTCGCCCGGTCATAGTTGAATTCTGGCTCCTGGCGTTGCCAATGAACTTCTAGCCCCCGCCAACCATGCGCACGATCTCCAGGATGTCTCCCTCGCGGAGTTGAACCGTAGCATAGCGATCGCGCGGTACGATTTCGCCGTTGTGCGCCACGGCCACAGCGCGCGCATCTATCTGGAGTTCCTTGAGGAAGCTGGTCAGGTCAGTCTCGGCCTTCAGCTCCCTCCTCTTGCCATTTACTGTGAGAGCGATCATGGTGCTACACGTTGGCCTTCTCGCCCAGTCGCTCCTTCCAGGCCTCGGCCATCGCCTGGACGAGGGCCTCGGCAGCCGCCTTGGGATCGGCGGCGCCGCAGATCGCGGAGATGACGGCCGCGCCGTGCGCCCCGGCCTTTATCACCTCGGCGACGTTCTCTGGCTTCACTCCCCCGATGGCCAGTAGGGGAATCGATACGACCTCGGCTACCTCCTGCACGAGACCCACGCCGGCCGGTGAAATGTCGGGCTTGGAGGACGTAGCGAAGATGGTACCAAGCTGGATCAGGTCAGCGCCGTCCTTCTCTGCCTGGACAGCGCCCTCTACACTGTGCACCGAACGGCCAATGAGTGCATGGCGTCCCAGGACCCAGCGGGCCACCGAGGTCGGCAGACCGTTCTCCGGCAACTGGACGCCATCGGCGCCACACGCCTGGGCCACATCCACACGGTCGTTGATCAGGAGGAGGGCCTTGCCTCGCGTCACCTCACGCAGGCGGACCCCCAGGGAGAACAGCTCCCCCGTCGGTAGGTCCTTTTCCCGAAGCTGCAACACGTTCACTCCGCCTTTGACAGCCTCCTCCACAACCGTCTCTAGGGGCGTCTCGCCGCACTGATGACGGTCGGTGACGACGCAGAGGCTGGGGAGGCGCAATCGGCCCATGCGACTGGGAGGAACACCTGTGGCCATCACTCTGAGCCTCCGGCGGGAACTGGCGGGCGACCCGGCACACCCTCGATAGGGCTGCTGGCCGAAGCGTAACGTTTCTTGGCGATACGACCGGCTAGATAGGCCTGGCGGCCGGCCTCCACACCCTTGCGGACGGCATCGGCCATGAGGGCGGGGTCGCCTGCTTCGGCGAGGGCCGTGTTCATCAGTACGGCGTCCGCCCCTATCTCCATAGCCAGCGCGGCGTCGGAGGGGGCTCCCAGGCCAGCGTCAACCACCACTGGTACGTTCGCCTGCTCAATGATGATCTCGATCTCCTCCCGCGTGAGGATGCCCTGGCCGGAGCCGATGGCCGAGCCGAGAGGCATGACCGTAGCGCAGCCGATCTCTTCTAGCCTGCGAGCCAGGATGGGGTCAGCGTGGATGTAGGGAAGGACAACAAAGCCCTCGTTCAGCAGTGTCTTGGCCGCTTCCAGCGTGCCGACAGGGTCCGGCAACAGGTACTTGGGATCGGGCACCACCTCCAGTTTCACCCAGTTGGAGCCGGTCACCTCGCGGCCCAGACGGGCGGTGAACAGCGCCTCATCCACCGTTCGGCAGGCGGCCGTATTGGGCAGTATGGTGTACTTGCTCCAGTCAATGTCGTCAAGGAGTGTCTTCTGGTCGGGCTTGTCCAGGTCCAGGCGTCGAATAGCCACTGTCACTATCTCCGTGCCCGACGCCTCCAGGGCAGCGACCATATCCTCAGTGCTACGGTACTTGCCCGTCCCTGCCAGGAGCCGGGAGCGGAATCTCTTGCCAGCTATCTCTAGGTAGTCTTCCATGTTTGCTCTCCAACCTAGCTACTAAGTTCAAGTCCACAGCAGGTGGTCTCGGCTGTCTATTCGCCCGGCCGCAGGCGTTGATACTCCTCCGCCACCCGCATGATGTTGGGCCAGACGTTGTACTGCTCCAGCTCCGCCAACGGCACCCAACGATGCTGGACCACCTCCTCGTTGGGAACGAAGTCCTGGCTCAGCAGGCGAACAGCGTAGTGCAGCAGCACGAAGGTGCTGTTCTCAGGGCCGTCCCAGCGCACCTCCGGTCTGAGTGGCCCTACCATCTCGCTTTCCACGCCCAACTCTTCGCGGATCTCGCGACGGACCGTTTCCTCGGGTGTCTCGCCCTTCTCGATGAAGCCCGACGGCAGGCCCCAACGTCCCCAGCGGTCCTCCAGCAGCAACAGGCGTCCGTCCTGCACAACTACCGCTGCCGCCGCCAGGATCGCCTGGTACTTGGGATAGGCCAGTACAATCTTACCTTTCTCCATGCTCTCCTCGCTCACCAGGGCTACTTCCCCTCTCCCGATTCCGCTGTACTGGTGCGGCCCATCTCTCGGGTGATGCGCATGGGGCAGAACCTAGGCCCGCACATGGAGCAGAAGGCAGCCTTCTTGAAGTTGTCGTCGGGCAGAGTCTCATCGTGCATACGGCGGGCCGTCTCCGGGTCCAGCGACAGCGCAAACTGGCGCTCCCAGTCGAAGGCATAGCGGGCATGGGACATCTCATCGTCGCGGTTGCGTGCCCCCCTGTGACCGCGAGCGACATCGGCGGCGTGGGCGGCCAGCTTGTAGGTGACGACCCCTACCTTCACATCCTCCAGATTGGGCAGGCCAAGGTGTTCCTTAGGAGTGACGTAGCACAGGTAGCTGGCGCCGGCGTACCCCGCCACGGTGGCGCCGATAGCTGAGGTTATATGGTCATAGCCGGGGGCGATGTCCGTTACCAGGGGGCCAAGCACGTAGAACGGCGCCCCGTGACATATCTCCTGCTGCATCTTGACGTTCATCT
>CAZSRY010000134.1:0-4560 GCA_964609475.1 uncultured Dehalococcoidia bacterium | reverse complement strand
ACATCGACTACGAGACGCTGAAGGGCTCGATGCTCATGGTCACCGCCTCGGGAACAGCGGCGAAGATCGAGTAGAGAGCCAGGCCTGAGGGGCCGAGAATAGGACAACAGCAATTATCCCAGCCTGAGGAGGAAAAGCAGTGGCAACCAAGATCGGCATCAACGGATTCGGACGCATTGGCCGCCAGGTGCTCAAGGCGATCCGCGACTACTACCCCCAGGAGCTGGAGGTGGTGGCCGTCAACGACCTGGCGCCGCCGGAGACGAACGCCCATCTCTTCAAGTACGACTCCAACTACGGCCGCTTCCCCGGCAAGGTCGGCGTGGAGGGAGACAACCTCAGGATCGACGGCAGCCTGGTACGGGTATTCGCCGAGCGCGACCCGGCGCAGATCCCCTGGAAGGATGTCGGCGCCCAGATCGTCGTGGAGTCGACGGGGCTGTTCACGGACGCCGAGAAGGCCAAGGCCCACCTCGGCGACGGCGTCAAGAAGGTGATCATCTCGGCGCCGGCCAAGAACGAGGACCTGAGCCTGGTACTGGGCGTCAATGACGGCAACTATGACCCGGCGAAACACCACATCCTCTCTAACGCCTCCTGCACCACCAACTGCATCGCGCCGGTGGCGAAGGTCCTGCACGACAGCTTCGGCGTGAAGCGCGGCCTCATGACCACCGTCCACTCCTACACCAACGACCAGGTCATCCTGGACACGGTGCACCGCGACCTGCGGAGGGCCCGCGCGGCCGCCCTCAACATCATACCTACCACCACGGGCGCCGCCCGCGCCGTCACCGTCGTCATCCCCGAGCTGAAGGGCAAGCTCCACGGCCTGGCCCTGCGCGTTCCCACCTCCACGGTCTCCATCGTTGACTTCGTGGCGGACCTGGAGCGGGAGGTGACGGTGGAGGAGGTGAACGAGGCTCTCAAGAAAGCGGCGGCCGGCCCCCTGAAGGGTATCCTGGAGTACGAGGAGGAGCCGCTGGTAAGCATCGACTTCAAGGGCAACCCGGCCAGCTCGATCGTCGACGCCGCCAACACCATGGTCATCGATGGGAACATGGTGAAGGTTCTCTCCTGGTACGACAACGAGTGGGGCTACTCCTGTCGGACCGCGGACCTGTGCAGCCTGATGGCGAAGAAGGGGCTATGACGCCTCAGACGCCGCTCGGTTCCTCGCCGACCGGCTCGGCCTGACGAGTGAGCAGCCGCAGGCGCTCCCAGGTGAAGCGCTGCTGCCACAGGAACAGCAGGCCGATGACGACGGGGGGTATGTAATAGAGGAGGTGCGCCACCAGGGCATAGCTGAGGGCGGCCCCTCTCTCCACGGCGTAGACGCTCACCAGGGCCTGGACGCTGAGAGCGTGATACACCCCTATCGAGCCGGGCGAGGACGGGATGAGGAAGCCGAAGCTGACCACGACTGTCACGAAGATGGCGGCATCGAAGGGAACATCGAGTTGGAAGGCCATCATTATGCAGTAGATGGCGGCGGCGGAGACGAGCCACTGAATCACGGTCCAGGCCACCACCCGCGCCAGCAGCAGCGGGTTCGAGAGCACGGCCAGCCCATCGATGGCCGAGTGGGCCGAGTCCTTGATGCGCGCCCGGAGGCGCTGAGGCAGGAAGGCCGGGACCCCCTCCACAATCGCTATCACCCAGTTGCGGTTGATGACGGCGGCCAGCAGGAGACCGCCCAGAAGGAGAAGACCGACACCGACGACCGCCACCGGCACCGAGGCCCAGGAGGGTACGCTGATGAACGGTATCAGGACGACAAGCAGCAGGATGAGAATGAACAGATCCACCATTCGCTCCACCACCACCGTGGAGAGGGCGCGCGACTTGCTCACCCCCTCCAGCTCTCCGATCAGGTAGGCCCTGGCCAGATCGCCGAGCTGGAAAGGCAGGGTGTTGTTGACAAGATAGGCGACGGTGATGGTTCCGAAAAGATTCGATAGCCTGAGGTTGGTGAGAGGATAGAAGAGAAGACGCCAGCGAAAGGTGCGAAAGACGAATACCGAGGCGAGGGCAAGAACGGCCGGCAGCAAGAGGAGGTAGTCGGCCTCTTTGAGGGCGGTGGCCACTTGATCCCACTCGATGCCCCGCAGGGCAAGGTATAGTGCGGCACCGCTGATTATCAGCCCTATAAGAAACTGGAGCTTCCTCACGGAGCTTCTTTCATATTGCTAGCGTCTCTGCCCACCGAGAGTCTCTGTGACCGGGCCGGCGGTCGGTCGGCACGGGGACGAGGCAGCGCCTCCATCGGACCCCTTGTTAAGCATAAGCCCGTATTGGCGTATTATACACGGCGTAGCTCTAGCGCCAGGGCGCTGATAATCGTGCGACGGTCGCAGGAAGCGCTTCCTGAACTCTCATCGCCGCAGTGCAGGTGCCGATGAAGATACTGACCGCCCTTGCTTCCGATGCCCCCCACGTCAGCGGACTGCGTACCCATGCCTCCGGCATCATGGGGGCAGCGCTGGGACGGATGTGGCATCTTGTCAGGCCGCGATTCGCCTGGCTGGTGGCTCTCGTTATCCTCCTCGGCTTTGTCCTCCGCCTGTGGGGGGTGAACTGGGACCAGTACACCAAGCTGCACCCCGACGAGCGCTTCATCACGATGGTCGAGACGGACATTCAGGTGCCCAACAGCCTCGGCCAGTACTTCGACAGCGCAGAGTCCCCCCTCAACCCCTACAATCGGGAGAACCCCAACTTCGCCTACGGCACCTTCCCCCTGTTCCTCACCAAGGTCAGCGGGGAGGTGCTCCAGCATCAGGACTTCTTCCCCCTCAACCTGATAAAGGACGGCCTGGCCAAGGCATTCACCGGCGAGGTAACCCGCTGGGACGACTACGCCCACATCAACCTGGTGGGACGCGTCTGGTCCGCCCTCTTCGCCACGGGCACGATCCTCGTGGTCTTCCTGACCGGCAGGTTGCTGTACAACCGTAGGATAGGGCTGCTGGCGGCGCTGCTGTTCTCGACGACGGCGCTGGACATCCAACTGGCCCACTACTTCACCGTCGATTCGTTCCTGACCTTCTTCGCCGCCCTCACTATCTATTACTGCGTACGTATCGCCAAGTTCGGGGGCTGGGGGAACTTCGCCCTGGCGGGCCTGGCCTACGGGTTCGCCGCGTCCTGCAAGCTGAGCGGCGTCTTCCTGGGCCCGATCATAGCCCTAGCCACCGCCTATCACCTGTGGTCGCCGGCCATCGCGCTCCTGCGCGGGAAGGAGGAGCAGCCAGCAGCTGCGGCTGAGCCGCCAGCCGAGCCGGAAGCGAGAGTCGAGGAACTATCGGACTGGTCATGGCTGACGAAGCCGGTCCTCGGGTTCTTGCTGGCCATCTTGGTGGCCTTCGTCGTCTTCCGGATAGCCGAGCCCTACGCCTTCGCCGACCCGCATATATGGAAGGTGTGGCAGATCGACAAGAGATTCGCCGACGACATGCACGACCTCATCGGCCTGCAGAGAGGCGGCAATGTCCCCTTTATGTGGGAATGGGTGGGCCGCACGCCCTATCTGTTCTCGGTCAAGAATATGGTGCTCTGGGGTATGGGCCTCCCTCTGGGTGTGGCAGCCTGGGGCGGCTTCCTCTGGGCAGCCTGGCGGCTGGTGCGCCACCGTGAGGTCACCAATCTTCTCCTGCTGGCCTGGATAACCCTCTTCTTCATGTTCTGGGGTAGCCAGTTCTACCAAACGATGCGCTACTTCCTGCCCATCTATCCGGCGCTGGTGTTGCTTGCGGCCTGCGCCCTCAATGAACTGTGGCAGCTGGCCTGCAGCCAGACGCTCCATAACCTCTTGCGCCGCTGGGCCTCCCGAATCGCACCGGCTGCACCAGCCCTCCTCCGGGCGACGGTCATCGGCGTGGTGGCCCTGACGGTCCTCTGGGCACTCGCCTTCACGAGCATCTACCGCCAGCCCCTCAGCCGCGTGGAGGCGTCGGCGTGGATGATCGATAATCTGCCGCCGAAATCCTTCATCACCTGTGAGCACTGGGACGATTGCGTGCCCTTCGGCATGCCGGGTAAGGCGGCGAATTTCAACACGGTGCGCCTCGAGCCGTACAACCGAGACCTATCGG
This sequence comes from uncultured Dehalococcoidia bacterium, assembly GCA_964609475.1. Lineage (GTDB taxonomy): Bacteria > Chloroflexota > Dehalococcoidia > DSTF01 > JALHUB01 > CAZSRY01. Next base: position 466 of record CAZSRY010000134.1, on the reverse strand, counting down.
ACCCGTCGTCAACGATGCTGGAGGGCATCAACCAGGCCGACTACATCGTCCTCAGCAGCAACCGCGTGTACGCATCGATACCGCGGGCGCCGGCCAAGTGGCCAGCGACCAGCAATTACTATCGGCTGCTCCTCGCCGACGAGCTGCCGGGATTCCGCCTGGTCAGGACATTCACCTCCTATCCGACCATCTTCGGCATTACGATCAACGATGACTCCGCCGAGGGGAACTTCACCGTCTACGACCATCCGAAGGTCCTGCTGTTCGAGAAGACGGAGGAGTACTCGCCGGAGCGGTTCATGGCGGCCGTGGGCGATACCTGCCTCCAGGTGCCGGTGTCGGACTTGACGCCAGCAGACGCCGACCAGAACGCCCTCCTGATGCGGCCCGACGACTGCCGCACGCAGCGCGAGGGGGGCACCTGGACGTCGATATTCGACCCGGGCAGCTTCAGCAACCGCTTCCC
>CAZSRY010000133.1:0-4623 GCA_964609475.1 uncultured Dehalococcoidia bacterium | reverse complement strand
ATCAGCGGCTTCTCCAGCGCCGATAAGTCATCGCCCAATAGCTTCGCCAGATTCCGCACCGCCGACGGGCTGGCGAACGCGACCACGTCCACCCAGCCGCGCCGCAGTTGCTCCAGGGCCTCGGCGTTCGCCTCCTTGGGCACCGCGGCCCGGTACAGCGGCAGCTCATCGACCTGCGCTCCCAGGCTAGACAGCCCCAGCGCCAGCGTGCGGCGGGCGCCGCGGGCGCGCGGCCAGAGCACTCGCTTCCCCATTATATCCTGTCTCGATAGGGCATCGACAACACCCTCAGCGACGAAGCGCTCCGGCCGCAGGTCGGCGACGACCCCATGCCAGCGGAGCATCCACTCCGTCCCCGGCCCGATGGCGCAGACCCGCGCCCGACCGAGAGCGCGGGCGTCGCGACCGGCTTGACATAAGTGCCCAAAGAAGATGTCGACGCCGTTCGCGCTCGTGAAGACAAGCCAGTCATATTCAGCGGCGTCCAGGCGTTGCAGTGCCTCCCGAAGTCTCTTCTTTTCCACGCGTGGGACGATCTCGATGGTCGGCAGCTCGATCGGTTCCGCCCCCAGCTCGGCGAGGGCACGCGAGAGATCGGCCGCCTGCTCCCGGGCGCGGGTCACGAGTATGCGCTTCCCGAAGAGGGGACGGTTGTCGAACCAGCGCAGCTTATCGCGCAGCTCGACCACCTGCCCCACCACCGTCACGACGGGCGGCGTCAGGCCGGCCTCAGCGACGCGTTCGGCGATATCGACGAGCGTGCCCCTCACTGTCCGCTGAAGGGGCGTGGTTCCCCAGCGTACAACGGCGGTCGGTGTATCGGGCGCCCGGCCGCATTCGACGAGCCGTCTCGCGATCTCCGGCAGGTTAGCCGCGCCCATCAGGAAGACGATCGTATCGACCCCCTTCGCCAGGTGTTCCCAGTCGATGCTGCTGTCGCCCTTCGTCGGGTCTTCGTGGCCGGTCACCACCGCGAACGACGAGGCCAGGCCGCGGTGAGTGACGGGTATTCCGGCGTAGGCGGGGACAGCGACGGCGGAGCTGACCCCCGGCACCGCCACAAAGGGGATGCCGGCGGCGGCCAGCGCCTCCGCCTCCTCGCCGCCGCGCCCGAAGACGAAGGGGTCGCCGCCCTTGAGCCGGACCACCCTCTTGCCCTCCCGCGCCTTGGCGATGAGGAGGTCGTTTATCTCCTTCTGGGGCAGGCTGTGGCTGCTCGCCGCCTTGCCGGCGGAGATGCGCTCCGCCTCGGGTGGCGCCAGCTTGAGCAGGACAGGGTCGAGCAGGCGGTCGTAGACCACCACCTCGGCGCTCGCGAGGGCGTCGACGCCCGCCATTGTGATGAGCTGGCGGTCGCCGGGCCCTGCGCCCACCAGCCAGACCATGCCTACCCGCAGGCCGGCCCTGCCCTCCCTGCTCACGATATCTCCTCCAGCAGTTCGCTTGCCCCCTCTGCCAGCAGCCGCTCGGCGAGCCGCACGCCCAGCGCCTCGGCGTCATCGGCGGGCCCCTGGACGTCGCCGCGCAGCACCCGCTGGCCCTGTTCATCAGCGACGAGCCCCTGTAGTCGCAGCTTCCCGCTCTCTATCGAGCCGAGCGCCGCTATGGGCACCCGGCAGCCCCCACCGAGATGGCGCAGGAAGGCCCTCTCCGCCGTCGTCGCCAGATGGGTATCGCGGTCGTCTATAGAAAGCGCTATCTCCCGCATAGCTTCGTCGTCGGCCCTGATCTCGACCGCCAGGGCGCCCTGGCCCACCGCGGGCAGCATGACATCGATGGGCAGTATCTCCGTCGCCCGATCCAGCCAGCCCATGCGGACGAGGGCGGCGGCTGCCACCACGACCGCATCTACCTCCCCCGCTTCCACCTTTCGGATCCGTGTGCCGAGGTTGCCCCTGATAGCGACCACCTCCAGGTCGGAGCGGACGGCGCGCAACTGGCAGGCCCGTCGCGGGCTGCCGGTGCCGACGCGGGCCCCCTGGGGCAGATCCCTGAGTCTACCGCGGCTGATCAGGGCGTCGCGCGGGTCCTCGCGGCGGCTTATGGCGGCGAGGGTCAGGCCGTCCGGCGTCGAAGTGGGCACGTCCTTGAGGCTGTGCACCGCCGTGTCGATGCGACGGGCCAGCAGCGCGGATTGCAGCTCCTTGACGAAGATGCCCTCTCCCCCGATGTCGGAAAGGGGGTTGCGCGTCTGCCGGTCGCCGCTCGTGCGTACCAGGCGCACCTGGAACCGCCGGTCGGGGTATCGCTGTCTAAGCGCCGACACCGTGGCCTCGGTCTGACGCCGGGCCAGCGGGCTGCCCCGTGTGCCTACCGCTATGGTTCTTCTCGCCGACACGTCAGGAGTCTTCCTCCCTGTCTTCGATCCCGAAGAGCTCGCGGGCGGCCTGCACGTAGAGATGGCCGTACTCCCTCGACTTGAGCCGGGCGATGGGACGGTGGAGGATCTTCTTGACGATGGCGTTGGACAGGGCCTCGATGCGCTCTTTCTCCTCCGCCGTCAGGTTGGGAAGGTGGCTCAGCGTCCTTGCGAGCTCCCCCGCCCGTATCTCCTCGCCCTGCCGGCGGATGGCGGCGACGGTGGGGACCGCCCTCAGCGAACGGGACCAGTCGAGGAAGCGTGTCACCTCCTCCTCAATTATCTCCTCCACGGTGGCCACCTCTTTCATCCGCGCCTGCAGATTCGCCTCAGAGACCGCCTGAAGGTCGTCGATGTCATACAGGTGGACGCCGTCGATCTCGCGCACGGCGGGGTGAACGTCGCGAGGAACGGCGATATCGATGAAGAGGAGCGGACGGCCGTTGCGCTGGCCCATCACGGCCCTCACCATCTCCGGCTCGATAAGGAAAGAAGGGGCGCCCGTGGAGGTGATAACGATGTCCGAGGCGGTCAGGGCCTCCCTCAGGCGCCGCAGAGATATCGCTCTGCCGCCCAATTCCGCCGCCAGCTCACGCGCCCGCTCCAGCGTGCGGCTGGTGACCAGCATCCGTGCCACGCCGTCATCGCCTAGGGCGCGGGCAGCCAGCTTGCCGGCCTCGCCGGCGCTTATCACCAGCACACAGCTCGACGACAGATCGCCCAGCGTCTTCCTGGCCAGGGAGACGGCGGTAGAGCTTACCGATACGGCCTGACAGCCGATGCCCGTCTCGCTGCGGGCGCGCCGCCCTACGCGGATAGCCGAGTGGAAGGCTCGCGACAGGTAGGCGTTGCTGGAGCCGGCCTCCGTCGCCGCCACGAAGGCCGAGCGCACCTGCCCCAGGATCTCGGTCTCTCCCACGACCATCGATTCCACGCCCGCCGCCACCCGAAACAGGTGCTGCACAGCCCGCCGCTGGCGATGGAAGTAGAATCTCTCCTCGAATTCGGCCGCCTTGAGCCCCTTCGCCTTCGCCAGGAAGCGTATGGCCTTCCTCGGCATGTCACTGTCGCGCCGGGCGTCGAGGTAGAGCTCGCTGCGGTTGCAGGTGGACAGGATAACGCCGTTGCCCAGCTCCGGGCGCAGCCTGGCCAGGGCGTGAGGCAGCTCCTCGGCGGTGAAGGTGAGGCGCTCCCGCACCGCCACCGGCGCTGTCTTGTGGCTGATTCCGGCCAGGAACAAAGTCATAGTCTCTCAGACCCCTATCATCGCTTACCGCCCTGGCGGGGTCATCTTCTCAGGCGTTGAGATGAGTCTCCGCCCCCAGGGCCGACAGGAGCCGTGCCTTGGCCTCGCTGCGACGGCCCTGGCCCAGCAGCTCCCGCAGGCGCCCATCGATGGCCCGTTGCCAGGCCTCCGGCTCCACAGAGATACCCTGGTCGCGCAGTTCCCGTCGCACCTCGGCCAGCAGCTCGGCCAGAGGAGCGAAATCGTCCGCTAGATACGTCTCCAGCTCCTCCCGCAGCCGCCGCGCCAGCGCCGGGCTGAGGCCGCCGGTCGAGATCGCCAGCACCACCTCGCCCCGACGGACGACCGAGGGCAGGATGAAGTCACAGGCGGCGGGGTCGTCGACGGCGTTGACCCAGACGCGACGCTCCCTGCCGTCCTGCGCCACCCGCGCGTTCACCGCCTCGTCGCCGGTGGCGGCGACGGCGATATCGAATCCTTCCAGGTCGCGGCGCTCATACTCGCGCGCCAGGTACTCGATCCGTCCCTCGGCCTTGAGGGCGGCCAGCTCGGCGGTCAGCTCAGGGCTGACCACGGTCACATGGGCGCCGGCGGCCAGCAGCCCCTCCACCTTGCGCTGCGCCACCTCCCCGCCCCCCACCACCAGGCAGGGGCGGCCCTTCATCTCCAGGAATACAGGATAGTAGCCCATGATCCCTACGTGCAGTCCAAAGCCCCTGCCACGCGCAGGTGGTTCGGGGCAGACCTTGCTCAACCTAGAGGGCCGCCGTCTCCGACACGATGCCCAGCTCGGCCTCCGTCAGATAGCAGGCGGGGTCCTCGGCCCAGGGGTCGTCGTAGTAAGACTCAGCCCGCGCCCGCAGGTTCCCGTTGCAGATCTCGAAGTACGGGCAGCGGGCGCACTTGCCCTTCACACGCCCGCCGCGGTCCCTGAGAGCGGCCAGCATCGGGTCGCTGGTGTCGGTCCAGATCTCGCTGAAGGGCCGCTCGCGGACGTTGCCGAAGCTGTAGCTCCCGC
>CAZSRY010000132.1:0-4624 GCA_964609475.1 uncultured Dehalococcoidia bacterium | reverse complement strand
CTCCACTGCGAGATCCCCGAGCACTCCAAGTTCGACCGCAAGAACTACCCCTACCCCGACCTGATGAAGGGCTACCAGATATCCCAGTACGACCTGCCCCTGTCGCGTAACGGCTGGCTGGAGATAGAGGCGGACGGCGTCCGCAGGCGCGTCCGCATCACGCGCGTGCACCTGGAGGAGGACGTGGCGAAGCTGCTCCACCGTCAGAACGAGGCGGGCGAGACCTACAGCCTGGTCGACGTGAACCGCGCCGGCGTGCCGCTCATGGAGATCGTATCGGAGCCCGACATCCGCTCGCCGGAGGAGGCCAGGCAGTATCTGATGAAGCTGCGGCAGATCCTGCGCTACATCGCTGTGAGCGTGGCCAACATGGAGGAGGGGAGCTTCCGCTGCGACGCCAACATCAGCCTCCGTCCTATGGGCAGCGAGGAACTGGGGGCGAAGGTGGAAGTGAAGAACATGAACAGCTTCCGCGCGGTCTACCAGGCGCTGACCTACGAGGTGGAACGGCAGCGTCAGGTATTGGAGAAGGGAGAGCGCCTGATCCAGGAGACCCGCGGCTGGCACGAGGAGCAGGGCAAGACCGTATCGCAGCGCACCAAGGAGTACGCCCACGACTATCGATATTTCCCCGAGCCCGACCTGCCACCGCTGCGACTGGACCGCGCCTACGTGGAGAGCATCCGCGCGCGTCTGCCGGAGCTGCCGGATGCCAGGAGAGAGCGGTTCATCAAGCAGTACGGCCTGACGGACTACGAGGCCAACCTGCTGACGGAGACGCGGGCGCGGGCTGAGTACTTCGACGCCTGCCTGGCCCCCATCGCTGAGGGGGACCAGAAACTCCTGCTGAAGCGGGCCAAGGCCGTCAGCAACTGGATGCTGGGCGAGTTCGCCCACCTGCTGAACACGACCGGCACAGAGATCGAGCAGGCGAAGATTGAACCGCAGCAGCTTTATGATATGATCAGCATGATCGAGGACGGCACCATCAGCGGCAAGATCGCCAAGACCGTCTTCGAGGAGATGTTCAAGACGGGCCGGGCGCCCAGGGAGGTGGTGGAGGAGCTGGGGCTGACCCAGATCAGCGGCTCGGAGGAGATCGAGGCGATAGTGGAGAAGGTGCTGGCGGCCAACGCCCAGGCGGTGGAGGACTATCGCGGCGGCAAGGAGGAGGCGCTCAAGTTCCTCGTCGGGCAGGTGATGAGGGAGACGCGGGGGCGCGCCAATCCGGCGATGGCGAACGAACTGTTGCGAAAGAGACTGGGGGATGCTGGGCAACTGCTCATCTAGCTATTCCCTTCTATATTTGTTATAATCGGGGGCATATGAGGGCGCTTAGAGAGAGCAACTTCATCAAGTGGTTCTACTTCGGCATGCACATCAAGCGGTGGCTCCTGCTGCTGCTGGTGGGCGTGGCGATCATGGGGCTTGGGTTCTCCTATCTGCTGCGCGAGGCCTACGTCTCCTACACCTTCCCTGGCTTTGTCTACTACCTCACGATTCAGTTCCTGCCGCGGTGGCTGCGAGGACTGATGTTCATCGGCGGCAGCGTGACTATCATACTGACGGCTGTCTGGAAGCTTAACAGCTCGCTGCTATCGGCCTTCGTCCGCCCCGGCCGCAACGAGAGCCTGGTGAACATCCTCTACAACTACCGCTACCTCAGCCGCGGACCGAAAATAGTGGCTATCGGCGGCGGGACGGGGCTGTCGACCCTGCTGCGGGGTCTCAAGGAGTACACGGGCAACCTGACGGCCGTGGTCACGGTGGCCGACGACGGCGGCAGCTCCGGCCGGCTGCGACGCGAGTTGGGTATCCTGCCACCAGGCGACGTGCGCAACTGCATCGCTGCCCTGGCGGACGCCGAGCCGCTCATGAACAAGCTGTTCCAGTATCGCTTCAGCGACGGCTCCGGGCTGGAGGGCCACAGCTTCGGCAACCTGTTTATCGTCGCCATGTCGGGCGTGACGGGCAACTTCGAGGAGGCGGTGCGCGAGACGAGCCGCGTGCTGGCGGTGCGGGGTCAGATCCTGCCCTCGACGCTGGCTAACGTGACCCTATCGGCCCATACCGAGGATGAGGAGACCATTCACGGCGAGTCGAACATCACCGACAGCCCGAGCCGCATCCGCGAGGTCTATCTGCAGCCGGTCAACGTTGAGGCGAACCCCGACGCCGTGCGGGCCATCCTCGACGCCGATATCATCGTCGTCGGTCCGGGGAGCCTGTTCACAAGCGTCCTGCCGAATCTGCTGGTGGACGGCGTTCGCCAGGCGATACAGGCATCGCTGGCGCTGAAGGTATACGTGTGCAATGTGGCAACCCAGCATGGGGAGACGGACGCCTTCACCGTGAGCGATCACCACGCGGTACTTCAGCGACACGTGGGCAGCCATCTCTTCCACTACGTGCTGGCGAACAGCAATATCCGCGGTCGCCTGCCGGAGGAGTGGCACTCCGAACCTGTGGCGGTGGACGAGACCTCTCTGAACGGGGCGCGGGTGATCGCGGCGGACGTCGTGAGCGAGGAGATCCGCTATCACCACGATCCGAAGAAGCTTGCTGACGCCCTGATCCACCTGTACTATGAGAGAAACCAGCTAGACCAACTGGTCGCTGAGAGGGCGGCGGAAGGGGTGACGGCATAGGGACCGCTCAGGCCACGCCGGAGGAGGATAGAGCGAAGAAAGCATGAACATCGGTGCAACCTACCTGAATATCATCCAGATCGTGATCTCCGCCGTCCTGGTGATGGTGGTTCTGCTTCAGGTTCGCGGCTCAGGGTTTGGGGAGCTGGGAACCCAGTCGGTCTTTCGCACCCGGCGCGGCATAGAGAAGACCTTGTTTCAGTTGACCATCGTCCTGGCGGTGGTATTCATCCTCGTCTCCATGTGGAGCGTCAGAGCTTCCTAGCCCAGAGGGAGCAAGGGCCTTCCCCGTCTAGACCGCTGCTCCTTCGGGTAGATCCTCAGTAGGGTAAGCAGTGGTGCGCGCTCGATGGCTCCTTCCCCTGACGCTGGTCGCCGGCATCGCCATACTGGCCTGCCTGTGGTACACGGCCTCGCGCTCGTCACAGGCGGGTCCGCCGGAGCCCGGCGGCACCTACATAGAAGGCGTGGCCGGCGCCCCCAGCCGCGTCAATCCCCTCTTCGCCTCTTTCAACGCCGTCGATAAGGACCTGACGGCGCTCATCTTCTCCGGCCTCACACGGCTCGGCCCGGACGGTGTGGTGCTGCCCGACCTGGCGGAGAGCTGGGACATCAGCAAAGATGGCCTCACCTACACCTTTCACCTGCGCGACGGCGCGTTCTGGCACGACGGCGAGCCGTTCGACGCCGACGACGTGCTGTTCACTGTGGCGGCCCTGCAGGATGCCGACTTTCGGGGTGAGCCCTCTCTAGCGGACCTCTTCCGCAGCATCTCGGCCACCAAGGTCGATGCGCTGACGGTAGAGGTCAGGCTGGCCCAGCCCTTCGCGCCGTTTCCGGCCTACGCCTCAGTGGGCATCCTGCCCGAGCACCTCCTGCGGGGCCTCGACGCCGGCCAGCTCTACAACGGTTCGTTCAACCAGCGTCCCGTCGGCACGGGCCCCTTCCGCCTGATCGAGCTCTCCAACGAGGGGGCCGTCCTGGAAAGCTACCCCGCCTACTACCTGTGCGAACCCTACCTCCGGCGGCTGGAGCTGCGGTTCTACAGGGACGACCCCACCCTCCTGAGAGCCCTGAGGGAGGGCGAGGTGCAGGGGGCCTTCTTCCGCTCCCCCCTCAGCATCGAGGACAGGCTCTACGTGGAGAGCGAGGAGCGCTGGCAGACCCTGAAGCTGCCCGCCAGCGCCTATGCCATCCTCTACCTGAACAATGACCTCCCCCTGTTCGAGGACAGCCGGGTGAGGCAGGCGCTGGCCTACGCCACGGACCGTGACCAGATCATCGCCTCGATCCTGAACGGCCAGGGGGTGCGGGTCGATAGCCCCATCCCCGCGGGCACCTGGGCCTACTACCCCGCGCTCGACCGCTACGGCTACGACGCGGCGGAGGCGGCAGGGCTCCTTGACGACGCTGGCTGGCTGCTGAACGCGAACGGGGTCAGGGAGAAGGACGGGCAGGAGCTGCGGTTCAGTCTGGTCACGAACGACGAGGGGCTTCGGGTTGCGGTGGCCGAAGAGCTGGCGCAGTCGTGGTCGGAGATCGGCATCGAGGTGACGGTCTACACGCAGAGAGCGACGAACCTTCTGCGCGATACGCTCATGCCGCGTATGTTCGAGGCGGCCCTGTACGGGTTCGACAGCGGGCTGGACCCGGACCCCTACCCCGCCTGGCACAGCACGCAGGCCCAGGAGGAAGGGAACAACCTGGCCGGGTTCGTGGACGAGCGGGCGGATGCCGTGCTGGAGGCGGCCCGCCAGACCGGCGACATCGGGCGGCGCAAGGCGTTCTATCGGGAGTTCCAGGAGATATTCGCCAGGGAGGTGCCCAGCCTCCCCCTCTATCATCGCACGCTCACCTATGTGGTGGACGCCCGACTTCAGGATGTGGAGATCGGCGTTCTGTTCGACGCCAGCTCGCGCTTCTCGCTCGTGTGCCAGTGGTATCTGGAGGACGACTAGCTCAGATGTCGGAGGTCT
>CAZSRY010000131.1:3767-4656 GCA_964609475.1 uncultured Dehalococcoidia bacterium | reverse complement strand
GGGGAAGCCAAGGAAGCCGGAGAGGCGCAGACGGTCAAGGCAGCTACGGAGCAGTAATCTTGCCCAAGCTGAAGACCCACAAGGGAGCCAAACGCCGCTTCCACATCACCGGCAGCGGCAAGATCATGCGCCGCAAGGGAAACATAAGCCACCTGCGCCGTCGCAAGGCCACGCGGGCCAAGGGCGACGTCAGCGAGATGATAGAGGTGCACCCCTCGGGTCGCAAGCGCCTGCGACGCCTGCTGCCCTACGGCGTGCGCTAGTGCGGAGGAAAGTCTCTTGACGCGGGTAAAGCGCGGGGTTACGGCCCATCGACGTCACAAGAAGATACTCGCCATGGCCAAGGGTCATCGCGGCCAGCGGCATCGCATATTCCGGCGGGCCAACGAGTCCGTCCTCCACGCCCTCGACTACTCCTACCGTGACCGCCGCGACCGCAAGGGCCAGTTCCGCCGTCTCTGGATCCAGCGCATCAACGCTGCCGCCCGTGCCCAGGGCCTGACCTACGGCCGCCTCATCGAGGGGCTCGGCAAGGCCGGCGTCGAGGTGGACCGCAAGATGCTGGCCGACCTCGCCGTCCGCGACGCCACCGCCTTCTCGGCGTTGGTGAGCGCCGCCAAGGGGGCTCTCGCGACCTCCTGATTCCCCAAGAAGACTGCTATGACGTCAGACGTAGGCGGGCAGGAATGCCCGTCCTACGAGCTAGAGGGGCTATCTGCGGGATGAATCCCGCAGCCTTTCCTGTGGGGAGCGTTGTGCGCGCCGAGGGGCGTCGGCGTTGTCGCCGGAACATGGGCGTTGTTCTTGGGCCCCCCCCCCCCCCAGCCGGGGGTTTGTGGATAATGGCGGCCCCCCCCGAGTTTTACCCCGAGCCCCCCCCGGCGGGGGG
>CAZSRY010000131.1:0-3757 GCA_964609475.1 uncultured Dehalococcoidia bacterium | reverse complement strand
ACTCCCCCGGAGTCGTGTTGAGATGTCCTGTCGATCGCCATTAGCGCGGCCCGGCGATCAGTCCCATGCCCCAGGCTTCAGCCTGGGGTAGCGTCTATACTCCCATTCCCCAGCCTGAAGGCTGGCGCAATCGAGCGGACAAGATAGTGTCTCGCCCTCGGGGTGGCTAGCAGGATGCCCGCCCCTCGAACAAGCTAGCCTCGCAGAGCGGCCCCAACCTCGCGCTTCAGCCGTTCCACGATGCCTGTCTGCGCCCGCGCCACCTCCTCGTCGGTGAGCGTGTGGTCCGGCGACTGATAGGAGATGGAGAAGGCGAGCGACTTCTTCCCTGCGCCCACCTGCTCGCCCGCATAGACGTCGAACAGCCGCGCCTGCCGCACCAGCGGCGCCTGCTCGATGATCGCCTGGATGCGCCCCGCCGATACCCCTTCCTCCACCACCAGAGCGATGTCCTGCTCCACCGGCGGAAAGCGGGATACCGCCTCGTAGCGACGGTGCCCGCCCAGGAACGGCAGCAGCTCGTCCAGCACCACCTCGAACAGATAGGCGTCCGACTCGATGTCGAAGCCGGCCGCCACGCGCGGATGCACCTGCCCCAGCACGCCGACGGTTCGGCCCTCCACCTGCACCTCCGCCGAGTGGCTCATGCCGAACGCCTCCCCCTCGACGAACGTGGCCTCTACCCCCAGGCCGCGCAGAAGCTCCTCCAGATACCCCTTAGCGTCGTAGAAATCGATCGCCTCCGCGGTGGGGTGCCCCCAGCGGTCCTCGCGGTGGCCGCCCACGACGGCGGTCGCGTGCTCCTGCTCCTGCGGCAGGTCGTCGCCCGCCGGCAGGTAGACCCGCGCCGCCTCGAACAGCGCCACCTCCCCCTCCTCGTAGCGGAGGTTGGCGGCGAGGCTCTGGAGCAGGCTGGCGCGGAGGGTGGTGCGCAGGTACTCCTGCTCGGCGCTCATGGGGTTGGCGACCCGCAGAGGCGACTTTCGGGCCAGGGTCTCCGAAGGGACCACCTGACGCAGAGCCTCGTGGGTCGTCAGCGGGTAGGTGATGACCTCCTGCATGCCCGCCGCCGCCAGCAGGTCGCGGGCGCGCTCGCGGAGCTCCCGAAGCGGCTGAGAGATCGTCGAGGGCACCTCGCCTCTCAGGTTAGTGGTCGGCAACTGGTCATAGCCGAAGATGCGCGCCACCTCCTCCGCCACGTCGTCGGCGATGTGGACGTCGGTTCGCCAGTAGGGCACCCCCACGACGTAGCGATCGGGCGACAGCCAGCGGCAGGCGAACCCCAGGCCGCTGAGGACCTTGCGCACCTGGGACGTAGGCAGATCGATGCCCAGAACCTTGCGCAGACGCTCCCGCGGCACATCGATGCGCACCCTCTTCGCCTTCCGTGGATAGACGTCCACGACTCCCGCCGCGGCCTTGCCGCCGGCAAGCTCCAGCATCAGCTTGGTGGCGCGGCGCGCCGCTACTATCGCCAGCTCCGGGCTCAGCCCCTTCTCGAACCGGCTGGACGCCTCGCTGCGCGCCTTCAGGCGGATGCTCGTCCGCCGGATGCTGGGAGCGTTGAAGTTCGCCGCCTCCAGCAGGATCGTGGTCGTGTTATCCTCCACCTCGCTGTTGGCGCCGCCCATCACTCCGGCCAGCGCCACCGCTCCGTCGGGGTCGGTGATGAGCAGCATGTCGGACGTGAGCGCCTGGTCGACGCCGTCCAGCGTCGTCAGCCGCTCGCCGGGGCGGGCGCGACGGACGATGACCCTGCCCCCGCTCAGGCGGCTGAAGTCGAATGCGTGCAGCGGCTGGCCCAGCTCCAGCATCACGTAGTTGGTGACGTCGACGATGTTGTTGATGGGGCGCATGCCGGCGGCGATAAGCCTCTCCTGCATCCAGCCCGGCGAGGGCCCGATCCTGATCCCCTCGATGAGCGTGGCGACGTATCGCGAGCAGAGGTCGGGGTCGGCGATCTCCACCTTCACCCGTCCCTTGATGCCCTCACCCTCTTCCGGGTAGCCGTAGTCGGGCTCGCGCGCCTCCCCGCCGGTCAGGGCCGCCACCTCCCGCGCTATCCCCACCATCGACAGGCAGTCCGGCCGGTTGGGGGTCACGCCCACGTCGAGGATCGTGTCCCCCATGTACTCTTCCAGCGGCGTCCCCACGGGCGCGTCGTCGTCCAGGACGAGGATGCCCGTGTGCTCGTCGGAGATGCCCAGCTCCTTCTCCGAGCAGACCATCCCCGCCGACTCCACGCCGCGGATGCGCGCCGCCTGGAGGACGGTGGGCTCGCCGGTGTGCCCGTCGATAAGGCGGGCGCCCACGCGCGCGAAGGCGATCTTCTGCCCCGTCGCCACGTTGGGGGCCCCGCACACCACCGTCATCCGCTCGCCGTCGCCCAGATCCACCGTGGTCAGCCGCAGACGGTCGGCGTTGGGGTGAGGGTCGACGCTCGTTACCAGCCCCACCGATATCCCCTCCCAGTCGCCCCCCGTGCGCTCGATGCTCTCGACCTCCAGTCCGGCCATAGTGAGCCGGCGGGCCAGCTCCTTGGCCGGGAGCGCCACATCGACGTAGTCGGCGAGCCAGCGTAGAGATACTCTCATCCCACCACTCAGAACTGTCTCAGGAAGCGCAGGTCGTTGGCATAGAAGAGCCGGATATCCTCGATGCCGTGGCGGAGCATGCAGATGCGTTCCACGCCCAGTCCGGCGGCGAAGCCCGTATAGCGCTCCGTATCGTACCCCATGTTGGCCAGTATCTCCGGGTGGACCATTCCCGCGCCCATTATCTCGATCCAGCCCTCACCGCCGCAGGTGCGGCAGCCCTCGCCCCCGCAGAGGAAGCAGTCGATGGACATGTCCGCGCCCGGCTCCACGAACGGGAAGTAGTCGCAGCGAAAGCGCACCCGCCGCTCCTGGCCGAAGACGCGCCTTGCGAACTCGAACAGCGTCCCCTTGAGGTCGGCCATACTGATCCCCTCGTCCACGGCCAGCACCTCCACCTGGGTCTGCATCCACTCGTGAGTGGGGTCGGTCGCCTCGTGCCGGTAGCAGCGGCCGGGAACGACGACCCGGATAGGAGGCTGCGTTCGCTCCATCACCCGCACCTGGTTGGGCGACGTGTGCGTCCGCATCACGATGTCGTACTCGCCGTCGCGGGGGATGTCCACGTACAGGGTGTCCATCGTATCCCTGGCCGGGTGGTCCTTGGGGATGCGCAGGGCCTCGAAGTTGTAGTAGTCCGACTCTATCTCCGGCCCCTCGACCACCGAGAAGCCCATAGCCACGAAGGTGGCCAGGATGTCCCGCAGGGTCTGAGTCACCGGATGCAGCCGCCCCACCCTCTTGGGACGGCCGGGGAGCGTCACGTCGAGCCTGCCCGTCTCGATAGCGGCCAGCTTCCTCCCCTCGATCTCCTCGCTCCTGGCCGCCAGCGCCGCCTCCAGGTCCGCCTTGAGGCGATTAGCGGCGGCCCCCATCGAGCGCCGCTCCTCCACGGGGAGGCCCCCCAGGCTGCGCAGCACCAGGGTCAGGCGGCCCTTGCGGCCGAGATAGGCTACCCGCCACTTGTCTAAGGACTCCTCGTCCGCGGCGGCGGCCAGCTCCTCTCTGGCCTGGGCCTCGATCTCCTTCAACTCGCTGCTCATCGGCAAACCAACATCGGCTGCTATGATCCCCAATGGAAGTCTGTCAGGCTGACATTGTCAGGGAATAGAAGCGGTAGACGCTTGGGGCCATTATGAGTTACACCTGAGGCTCGGTCAACA
>CAZSRY010000130.1:0-4697 GCA_964609475.1 uncultured Dehalococcoidia bacterium | reverse complement strand
GACGCCCCTCCTAGCTCCCAGCGCTGTCGCTTGCAGACAGACGATCGTCGCTTGCAGACAGACGCCCCTCCTAGCTCCCAGCGCTGTCGCTTGCAGACAGACGATCGTCGCTTGCAGACAGACGCCCCTCCTAGCTCCCAGCGCTGTCGCTTGCAGACAGACGATCGTCGCTTGCGGCGAAAGGGCCGTCTGATTGCAAGCAACAACGTCTGATGCTAAGGGCAACGTGAGACTGCAAGCAACAACGTCCCTTCCACACCGGAAGCCTCTTCAGACTACGAACGTCGTCGCTTGCGACCGGTGGTCTGCCTCCACGGCTGAGCGGCAAGAACCTCTTCCCATATCCCCTTGAGGATATCCAGGTTGGCCTTGTCGGGGCCCGTCTTGCCGAAGCCGGGGACCTCGATCAGGAAGGGCACGTCCCTTAGAAGAGGATGGGCCATCACCACCCGGAAGCCGTCGCGACCGATGTAGCCCTCGCCTATGTTCTCGTGGCGATCCTTGCCTCCGTTGAGGGGGACCTTGGAGTCGTTAGCGTGAACGGCGACGAGCCTGTCCATGCCGATCTCGCGCTCGAACTCAGAGAGGGCGGCGTGTAGCCCCTCCGGGGTGGCGACATCGTAGCCCATGGCGAAGCTGTGCTGCGTATCGAGGCAGACCTTGATACGGGGGTCGTCAACCTCGCGTATAATGGCGCCCAATTCGCCGAACTTGGCGCCGACGCTTCCCCCCATGCCGGCGCTGTTCTCGAGGATGAGCCACGATTCTTGGGGCGTGTTCTCCATTATCTGCCGCACGGCGGCGACGACCTGGGGAAAGACGGCGTCGAAGCCGGCCCCTTTGTGGCTACCCAGGTGGAATATGCTGCCCAGGGCACCGATCTGGGCGCAGAGCTGGAGGTCGGCGATGAGGGAGGCTATGCCGCGGTCGACGGCGGCCGGATCGGCGCTGGCAAGGTTGATGAGATAGACGGCATGGAGGAAGATCGGCTGTATGCCCGCGGCGGCGGCCTTCTCGCGGAAGGCGGCCATCTCCTCGGGGCTGTGGGCCTTGCGGCGCCAGGTCTGGGGGGCAGAGCCGAATATCTGGATAGTCTCGGCACCCATCTCCTGGGCGCGGTCGATGGCCTTGTCCAGGCCGCCCTCAGTGGAGACGTGAGCACCCAATCTCATGGTATCCTCGCTTCCGGGCCGCTGACCTGGCCGACCTGCGACCCGACAGTCCTATTGTAGCAGGCAGGGTTCGAGAGGATCTCGCGGAATCTGCTTGGCGCTGGGGTTGACAAATCGCGACAGGCCGCTATAATTAGAATCGCTGGACCCCCTGGGAATGCCGGGCAATCCCAGGTGATGAGCCTCAACGGGTTGCGGAAGCAACCCGTTGGCTTATTTCCAGCAGCCCTTCAGGAACCCCTTGTTTATCCTTACGGCCTTGTCGGCGACATCGCGGAGATGCTGGGATGACCACGTGTCGCCGAAGAGGGCGACCTCGACGTGCCTGCCGGTGTCCTTGACCGCCTGGAGCGCATCGGCGAAGTCGTTGTCGCCACTGACGAGCACAGCGACATCGTAGAGATTGTTGAACGCCTGCACTATCATATCTGTCGCCATCTTGACGTCGATGCCCTTCTCGTAGGAGCGCTCGGCGGGCCAGTTCCGGTAGACCAGACGGCCCAGCCGGACCTCCAGATAGGGGATCCTGCGCATTCGGTTGAAGAAGGTCTGCTGGTCCTTGTAGCGCTCGGGCTCCTTGGTGTGGTCGACGGGGGCGTTGTAGTAGTAGACGCGCACCAATTGGCGGCGCCCGGCAAGCTTCTTGCAGAACGCTTCGAAGTCCAGGTTAGTGTAGCCGAAGATCGACTTCAGCGAGTGGTAGGCATTGCTGCCGTCGATGTAAATCATGACCCGATCTGCCATATGTGACCCCCCAACTTGAGATTCTTCATCGCATTATAAGCCTCATTGGCGAACTGCGCCAGGCACTGTATAGGAGCGTCCTCCTTCCAACCTGCCTACCTACCTATCGGCAGGCAAGCCGGCAGGCAGGCCCACTCCCAGGAGAGCCGGCACCGATGCCCAAGTGGCGGCGGCTTGTTCAGGGGCAGGGGCACAACTATAATTCCCTGCAAACGGCTGAGACTTCTGATCGACGAGGTGAGGGGGCGGAAGAGGCGACGCATCGAGGGAAAGGAAGGTCGGGACGATGAAGGTGCAGAGCTTTCGAGAGGTGGCGGGCAAGGAGGAGATGCCGGGGGTGACCCTGCGGCAGGTCATCTCAGCGGAGGACGGCGCGCCCAACTTCGCGATGCGGGTGTTCGAGGTGGAGCCGGGCAAGTCGACGCCCTGGCACTCGCACGACTGGGAGCATGAGGTGTTCGTGCTGGCCGGTCAGGGCGAGGTAGTGGCGAGCGACGGCAAGCGGCCGCTCAAGGCCGAGGACGTGGTCTTCGTGGCGCCCAACGAGCAACATCAGTTTGTGAATACCGGCTCGGACGTCTTTCGCTTCATCTGCTGTATTCCCCACGTTGAGCAGTCGTAGTAGCAGCGGCAAGCAGATCCGGCTCCCGACGGAGCGGGGGCCTATCTCCTGTCTGTACCACAGGGGAACGGCGGGCGGCGGAGCGGTGATCTGGTTGGGGGGAACCGACGGCGGCTTCGACGGGCCGGCCGATCGCATCTACGGCACGATGGCGGAGGACCTGCTGGAGGACGGGATAGGCTCCCTGCGGCTTGACTTCCGCTCGCGGGAGGTCCCCGGAGACGTGGAGGAGGGGACGCACGACGTGCTGGCAGGGATCGCCTTCCTCAAGGGAGAGGGGGCAGGCAGGATAGCGCTGGCCGGCCACTCCTTCGGGGGCGCGGTGGCGATCACGGCGGCGGCGCTGTCGGAGGACGTGAGCGCGGTGGTGACGCTGAGCACGCAGACGGCGGGCACGGAGCCGGCGCCGCGGCTGTCGCCGAGGCCGCTGCTGCTGGTGCACGGCGAGGTTGATAGGCGTCTGCCGCCCGACTGTTCGCGTTATGTCTACTCGCGCGCGGGGGAACCGAAGGAGCTGGTCATCCTGCCGGGAGCGAGGCACAGCCTCAGGCAGCGTCGGCAGGAGCTGCGGCAGCTTCTAAGACGATGGCTCAGGGAGAAGCTGAGCCCGCCTGAGAGATGTTAGATATCGAAGGACGCCGCCTCCTCCGCGCTCCCTCTCGCCCAAATGTCAGGGCGTGAGGACGATCTTCCCAAACTGCTCGCGGTCGAGCATGCGCTGGAGGGCGGACCTGATCTCGCTCAAGGGGTAGACGCGATCCACGACTGGCTTGAGCCGGCCGGAGGCGAAGAAGGGGATCAGGCGCAGCAGCTCGCCCTTGGTGCCCATCGTTGAGCCGATCACGGAGTGGTGGCGCAGGAAAAGGCTGGTCAGGTCGAGGCTGACCCTGTTGCCGGCGGTGGCGCCGCAGGTGACGATCCTGCCGTTGGTGGCCAGGGCACGGACGCTGCCCTCGAAGACGGCATCTCCCACATTCTCGAAGACGAGGTCGACGCCGCGGCCGCCGGTGAGCCTCAGGGCCTCGTCGGCCAGGTCTGAGCTGTTGTAGTTGATGACATCGTCGGCCCCCAGCTCACGCGCCTTCGTCAGCTTGGCGTCGGAGCCGGCGCTGGCGATGACCCGGGCACCCAGCATCTTGGCGATCTGGACGCCCGCCACACCGACGCCACTGCCAGCGGCGTTGACAAGCACCGTTTCGCCCTGCTCAACCTTGGCTCGTGCGGCGAGCATGTGCCAGGCGGTGAGGAAGACGAGGGGGATGGAGGCAGCCTCCTCGAAGCTGAGGTTGTCGGGCTTGGGTATGAGGTTGACGGCAGGCACGGCTACGAGTTCGGCGAGGCCGCCGTTCCGGGCCTGTCCCAGGAGGCCGTAGGAGGGGCACAGGTTATCCCGGCCGGAGAGGCAGGCCTGGCAGCGGCCACAGCTCACGCCCGGCTGGAGCATGACGGGCGTCCCGACCTCCACGCCGCTCAGGGCGTCGCCGACGGCCTCGACGACGCCGGCCACGTCGCTGCCGAGGATGCGGGGGGCGGGGAAGGTGACGCCGGGGCGCATCTTGGCTGCCCAGGCCTCCAGATGGTTGAGGGCAACCGCCCTCACGCGAACGAGCGCCTCGGTGGGAGAAGCGACGGGGTCGGGGGCATCTTCGTAGAGAAACCTGTCCACGCCGCCGCTCTCGTGCAGCCGCACAGCCTTCATGGGGGCTCCTTACCAGGATCCCGGGGCCTGGGCCGCCCACGGCAAACGCTTAGGGGTTGGAGAATCCACCACAGGAAAAGCCTGGGCATGGCACCATCCCCAAGAATAGCCTCCAGGCCCGGCTCAGACCAGTCGATGCGGCCCTATACCTTCATACCACCGGAGATGGCACGCGCTATGACGACCCGCTGGATCTCGTTCGTCCCCTCGAAGATCTGGAAGATCTTGGCGTCGCGCATCCACTTCTCGACCGGGAACTCGCTGACGTAGCCGTAGCCGCCCAGGATCTGCACCGCCTCGACGGTTGCACGCATGGCAACGTCGGACGGGAAGCACTTGGCCATGCTCCCTTCACCGCGCAGGAATGGGACGTTGTTATGGGACATCCAGGTGGCACGCCAGATCAGCAGGCGCGAGGCATCGAGCTCGATCGCCATGTCGGCCAGCTTGAAAGCGACCC
>CAZSRY010000129.1:0-4742 GCA_964609475.1 uncultured Dehalococcoidia bacterium | reverse complement strand
CCTTGCTCCTCCGCGAGGACATAGCCCGCGCCCGGCAGGCGGCGGACGTGGTCGTCGTGCTGCCTCACTGGGGCAGCGAGTACACCTCGATGCCCACGGAGCGGCAGCGCCAGATGGCGGCGATCGCCGTCGAGGCGGGGGCCACGCTGGTCGTCGGCAACCATCCCCACTGGGTACAGGCGGTGGAGTTCTCCGAGAGTACATTCGTCGCCTATGCCCTCGGCAACTTTGTCTTCGATCAGAGTTTCTCCCCCGAGACCCGGCAGGGAGTGATGCTGGAGGCGGTCTTCCGGGGCTCCAGTCTTGCCGGTGTAGATCTCATCCCCATCCGCATCCAGGACATGCATCAGCCGACGCTGGCCCCGGCAGAGGAGGCGGACGAGATTCTGAGGCGCATCCATGAGGCGTCTGAAAGGCTGCGGTAGCGCCGGGCAGCCCGAACTGCTCGCCGATTCCCTGCCCAGTCACCGATATGGTACTATGGCAACGCGGTGGTTCAAGGAGGGGGAGCCGAGGCGACAGCCCGGCGAGCTAAGGTTTCTACCGCCGGCATTCCTGACGCTATCGGCGATGGCGGAGAGGCAGGCCGTGCGCCTGTCTCGCGTGCTGCCCCCAGACTCAAGGGGGCAGCGGCGCTCTCCTCCCTGCATGCTTCGCCGTTGCGATCATTGGAGAGAGCTTTCCTGAGGACGATTCAGCAGGATACCAGGATACTGGTTCTCCGCTTTTCCACTCACCTGCCATAGGTGAGTCCGCCGAGCTTGAGCGCCCAACGGGTGCCGAATGCAAGAGGGGACGAAAGGAAATGGAAGTGAAGACCTATCCGGAGTACAGCAAGAACTACCCACTGCTCCTGACAACCTTCATGAAAAGACCGGTGTCCATGTACCCGGATGAAATAGGGGTCGTGTACAGGAATCCCGCGACGCGTGAATACTTCCGGTTCACCTGGCGCCAGTGGTACGAGCGTACCTGTCGCCTGGCTAACGCCTTGAGGGCACTGGGGGTCAAGCCGGGGAAACCGGGCGAGCCAGGGGATAGGGTCGCAACGATGGCCCTCAACCACCACTATCATCTGGAGCTCTACTACGCCGTATCCTGCCTGGGGGCAGTGCTGCACCCGATCAATGTGAGGCTCTCGCTGGACCACATCGTCCACACGATCACCCATTCCGGAGATAAGATCATATTCTTTGACGATCTACTTCTGCCGATGCTAGAAGCTATCTACGACCGAATAAAAGACACGGTAGACAAGTTCGTGTACATCTCGGACAAACCTGGAAAACCTGAGACGAGGATCGAGAACCTCTACACATACGATGACCTGATCATGCAGCAGTCCCCTCAGTTCGAATGGCCCGTGCTGCACGAGGACACCTATGCCACTCTCTGCTACACCACCGGCACTACGGGGCTGCCCAAAGGCGTCATGTTCAGCCATAGGGCGCTCTACCTGATGTCCCTGCACCTTATCATGATCGGCGTTATCACCAACGACCCAGACCGCATAGTACTCCCCGGCGAGTCGGGCGTGACTCTGCTCAACATCCCCCTGTTCCACATCCACGCCTGGGGCGCCCCATACATGGCGGTCTTCACCAGCACCAGGCTGGTACTGCCCGGCATGTTCACGCCGGACGGGTTCTGCGACCTCGTCCAGACGGAGAAGGTCTCGACCACTTCAGTGGTCCCGACCATGCTGGCGATGATCGTTGAGTATCCGGACCTGGCCAAGTATGACTTGAGCAGCCTGCTCAGGTGTGCAGTGGGCGGCGGCGCCCTGTCCCTGGGGCTCAAGAGGAAGGCCGAGAAGGTGCTCCCGGGCTTCAAGGCTGTGTCCGGCTATGGCATGACAGAGACCGCTCCGGTGACGATAACCTCTTTCATAAAGAAGAACCAGGCGAACCTGCCGAAGGAGGAGTTGGAGAAGCTCGAGGTCAAGACCGGATTGGCCGTACCAGGGGTTGAGGCGCGGGTTGTGGACGAGCATATGAATCCGGTTCCCCGGGATGACGAAACCATCGGCGAGATCGTGCTCAGAGGCCCCTGGGTCATGGAGGAGTACTACAAGGACCCTGAGAAGACCGCTGAGGTCTGGCGGGATGGATGGTTCCACAGCGGGGACTTGGCCAAGGTTGATGAAGAGGGCGTCATAACCATCGTCGACCGGGTATCTGACATAATTAGAAGCGGCGCCGAGATGGTGCCCACGGTGTTGCTTGAGAACATAGCTGGGTCCGCGGACTTCGTTCTTGAGGCCGCCGTTGTCGGCGTGCCGGACGGCAAATGGGGGCAAAGGCCCATGGCCATCGTAACGCTCGTGCCGGGGGCCACGGAGACCGAGGAGGACGTACTCAAGTTTCTGCAAACCGAAGGCGTGGACACAGGCAGAATCGCCAGATGGATGCTCCCCGATTTCATTCTGATCACTGATGAGATCCCAAAGACCAGCGTGGGGAAGTTCGACAAGCTCGCGGTCAACGAGAACCTTGGCGAGTTCCTGGCCAAGGCCAAGAGAATGAAATAGGCGCTATGCGCGGGCAAGCGGTCAAAGAAGAGGGCGGGGCCTCAGGGCCCTGTCCTCTCTTCTCGACGTGACTGTATCCTTGATTCCGGCTACACTGGGGCCGAGCTTTTCCCCGGGAGACATCGATGTCACGTTATATCCTTTCCCTTGACCAGGGGACGTCGAGCTCACGCGCCGTCCTCTTCGACCAGGCGGGTGCGCCGGTGGCCGAGGCCAGCCATACGTTTCCCCAGATCTACCCCCAGGCCGGATGGGTGGAGCACGACCCGGAGGAGATCTGGAGTTCTCAACTGACGGCGGCCCGCGATGCCCTGACGCGGGCGGGCGCAGACGCCTCCCAGATCGCCGCCGTCGGCATCACCAACCAGCGGGAGACCACCATCGTCTGGGAGCGGGACAGCGGGCGGCCCGTCTACAACGCCATCGTCTGGCAGTGTCGCCGCACCGCCCCCATGTGCGACGAGATGCGCCGGCGCGGCCTGGAGCCCTGGATTCGCGAGAAGACCGGCCTGGTCATCGACGCCTACTTCTCCGCCAGCAAGCTCCGCTGGATCCTGGAGAACGTCGCGGGCGCCCGCGAACGGGCGGAGCGCGGCGAGCTGTGCTTCGGCACCGTCGATAGCTGGCTGGCGTACCGGCTCAGCGGCGGCGCCGTCCACGTCACCGACGCCACAAACGCCTCCCGCACCATGCTCTACAACCTGCGCGAGGGTCGCTGGGACGCCGACCTCCTGCGCGAGTTTGACGTCCCGGAGGCGATGCTACCCCAGGTCTGTTCCTCCAGCGGCGTGGTCGGGGAAGCGGAGCGGTCGCTTCTGGGCGCCGAGGTGCCTATCGCGGGAATGGCCGGCGACCAGCAGGCGGCCCTCTTCGGCCAGAGCTGCTTCCGTCCGGGCATGGTCAAGAACACCTACGGCACCGGCTCCTTCGTCCTCCTTCACACCGGCGGCGAGCCCGCGGTCTCTCAGAGCCTGCTCGCTACCGTCGCCTCACAGGTGGGGGACGTGGTCAGCTATGCCCTCGAGGGGAGCATCTTCGTTACCGGTGCCGCCGTTCAATGGCTGCGGGACGGCCTCGGCATCCTGGAGAGCGCCGCCCAGAGCGAGTCCCTCGCCGCCAGCGTGGACTCCAGCGACGGCGTCTACGTAGTCCCCGCCTTCGTGGGCCTGGGGGCGCCTCACTGGGATCAGTACGCCCGCGGCGCCATCCTCGGCATTACCAGGGGAACCACACGGGCGCACATCACGCGCGCCACGCTGGAGTCGATGGCGTTCCAGACCCGCGACGTGGTGGAGGCGATGGAACGCGAGTCCGGCGTGACCATGCCCGAGCTCCGCGTCGATGGTGGTGCCGCCCGCAACGACCTGCTGATGCAGATCCAGGCCGACATCCTCGGCCGGCCGGTGGTACGCGCCGCCGTCCTGGAGACGACCGCCCTCGGCGCCGCTTACCTGGCCGGGCTGGGCGTCGGCCTGTGGTCGAGCCTCGAAGAGCTGGCCCAGCTCTGGCGCGCCGACCGCACATTCGAGCCCCAGATGAAGCAAGGGCAGCGCGAAGACCTCTATGGCGGCTGGAAGCGCGCCGTGGAGCGGGCGAAGGGCTGGGCGCACGACTAGTGGTGGCCGAGGGCTACGGATCCTCATTCGACGAGAGGCCTGCGCTGCCCAGCACCCTGAGGAGCTCTGTCGGCGTGACAAACCGCGTGTCCCCGTATCCCCGCTGTCGCAGCACCTCCCGGTCCGATGTCACCAGATAAGAGGCGCCGCCCGCCACTGCCGCCTCCACGAGCCGCAAATCGCCCTCGTCCTTCAGCCGGATGTCGGAGATGGGCCGTGCGGGCACCCGTACCGTCCGCGTCCGGAGCTCCTCGAGCAGCCCGTCTACCTCCCGGCCTGTCGTGAGACGTGAAAGCCATGCCGAGCCAAGCACGAGCTCCGCTTCCCGGAGGGTCGCCTCCGAGGCCACTATCTCCAGCCGACCCCGGCGCCATGCCCTCAGGAGCCGCGCCGCGGTGCCGCTCGGCCTTGTGAGCGCGGAGATGAGCGCATTCGCATCAACCACGATTCTCATCGAACAAGCTCTCGCTCTTTCCAAGCAGCCACCCGTATTCTGGGAAGCGGATGAGGCATCGAACATACTCTACAGGAATGGGGTTACTATCTCCTTTATCATGTCACGGTATAGGTCTAGGTTGTAGGGGCCCAGGCTGAGC
>CAZSRY010000128.1:0-4754 GCA_964609475.1 uncultured Dehalococcoidia bacterium | reverse complement strand
GCCCAGCCCCATGAGCCGCCAGTCCACCGGCCCGTAGCCCGCCTCCTGCAAGAGTCGCCCCAACTCCGAGGCGCCGGGGAATGATTCCAACGAGCGGGGCAGATAGTCGTAGGCCTGCCGGTTCCCCGAGATGCAGCCGCCCAGGAGCGGCACCAGTCGCCGGAAGAGGAAGAGGAACACATGGCGGAAGACGGGCAGCGTAGGCTGAGTCAGTTCCAGGGAGTTGACGCGCCCGCCCGCCCGCAGGACGCGGCGGAACTCGGCGAAGGCCGCCGGCAGGTCGGCGAGATGGCGCAGAAAGAAGGCGTTGACCAGGAAGTCGACGGCGTTGTCCTTTAAGGGCAGGGCCGTGGCATCGGCGAGGACGAACGAGATGCAACCATCCAACCCTCGACGCCGCGCCTTTGTCCGCGCCCGCCGCAGCATCTCCGGCGACAGGTCGATCCCCAGGATGCGCGTCCCCGGAGGCGTACGGCGGGCGACGGCCAGCGCCAGGTCGCCGCTGCCCGTGCCCACGTCCAGCACCAGACGCGGGGCATGACGATTCACCTCTCGCGCCAGTTGCTTCCGCCAGCCGTCGATCTGTCCCAGGCTGATGATCTGGTTTACGAGGTCGTAGCGGGCGGCGATGCCGTCAAAGAGGGCCCGCACGAATAGTGCCCTGCTGGGCGTCTCATCTGCTGGCTCTGCCTCGGATGCGGATGGGCCCGCTTCCCGGATGCCGCTCACATGGCCTCTCTCATGGCCAGGAAGGCCCGCTTCTCCTGCTCGATGCCCTGGCTGACGAAGACAACGATAAGGGTGAAGAGAATGGCCAACCCGACTACGTATCCGAGACCCCCCAGGTCGGAGCCGTCCCACACGTAGCCCAGGGTGAGGAGAAGGCCCGTCGCTAGGTGGGTCACGATCGTCAGAGCGTTGGCTGGGGTCAGGTCGAGGGGCTGGGAGTGATAGCGGAGGGCGCAGTGGACGGCCCGCGCGGCCAGGGGCAGCGTGAGCAGGGCCAGTAGAGTGGGCAGGGGCAGGACGTCGGCCGCCACCGCCGCAGCGATGGTCAGGTAAGGTATAGCCATGAGGAAGACGTAGGCTATGGCGGCTCGCTGGCGGCCCAAGCGAACTACCCACGTCCTCTTGCCCACGGCACGGTCGGCGGCGAAGTCGGGGAACTCGTTGATGTACAGTACGGCGGCGATGAGGGCGGCCACAGGTATGGAGGCGATGGCTGGCGTCCAGTCCACCCTCTCCGTCTGGACGTAGTAGGAACCGAGGGTCATCAGCGTACCGAAGTTGAGGCCCACCATCAGCTCGCCCACGCCGCGGTTGATCCACTTGAAGGGCTCGCCCACGTAGAAGACGCCCGACACCAGGCCGACGACGCCGAACGCCAGCACCCAGGGGCCGGCGGCCCAGGCCAGGTAGGCGCCGATGCCGCTCGCGAGGGCGCAGAGAAGGATGGCGCCCATCAGGGTCTCCAGCGGCGTGAGGAGCCCCATCTGGATGGCGCGGCTGCCTCCGCTGAACGGTCGCACGAAATCTACATTGACCGCGTCGTTGCCGCTGATGTGGTCGAAGTAGTCGTTGAAGACGTTGACTCCCAGGTGGATGAAGGCACCTGCCGCCACGGCCAGGAAGAGCAGCCCCCAGTTGAGGGAGTCGCGGGTGGCCCAGGCGATGGCGCCGCCCAGCAGAACCGGCGCTATGCTGGCCGTAAGGAAGGGTGCCCTCACCGCCAGCAACCAGGTAAGGGCCTTTCTCCTCAGCAGAGCCCAGTCGCTGACGGCGAGCCGGTTCTCAGGGAACTCAAGCACTGCTGGGGAAGTGCCCCGTGTCGTCTCCCCTGCCAATCGCAACTCGATGCGTTGGGGGATGACTCGGATATACTCCAGCGCATCCCCTGCGCCGGCCGCCTGCGACCGCTTGGCCAGCAGATCCCGCGCCTTCCGCCGCTCCTCCACGTCCTGCACCAGGAACGCCTTGCCCGTGACCTCCACCTCTCTTCGCTCCCCTCCGTCGGCCGTCTCTCTGATGGCCAGCAGGGAGACGGCGGGGTTATGGGCGATCTGGAGAGTCCTGGGGTCGCCCTTCTTGGTGGAGAGGTAGACGGTGAGGTCCTGGCCGACGGCGAAGGGCATCAGGTGGCTGCGGATACTGTCGCCGGCGGCGGTTGCCACGGCTATCTCCTGGGCATCCTCTAGGGCAGCTCTTATGTCATCCGGCGAATGCTCGCCGGCCACAACCCGTCCCTCCACTTCGGCACCTCCTTGCAATTCCGGCGTAGAAGCTGTGTTCTACGCACGACGGAGGACAGTCTTCGTCAACGCCAGGGTAACAGAGGCATTGTAGGGATAGCCTCTGACTGGTGTCAAGGTCGGCGGTCGGCGCGCCTTGTACACCGCGATAGGGATGTTATAATCTGCTGGGGATGGCCATCAGAACTTGGGTTGGGCGCTTTGGCATTGTGCAGGGGCAGGCACAGGAGACCGGCCCCTGGCAAGGATCGTTTGCCCGTCATCCCCCCGGCGAAGAGCCCGCTGAACTCTACGTCCTCGTACAACCCGCTTTGCCCGGCAGTGAGGAGTTCTGCGGTGAGTTGGTGGCTTCCATCGGCCACCAGTTCGAGCGGCGGGGTTTGTCGCTGACCGGCGCGCTGGTGAGGGCTATCGGTGCCGTCCACGAGAACCTCCGCGACTGGAACCGCAAGAGCCTGCGCGAGCAACAGGTGGGCGCTGGCCTGAGCTGCCTGGTGGTGCGGGGCAGCGTGGCCTATCTGGCCCAGGCTGGCCCCAGTCTCGCCTTCTATCGAAGCAAGGGCGTTCTCCGGCGCGTAGTACCCCAGGATCCCCTGTCCACTGTCGTCGTAGGGTTGGGCGAGGAGCTGCGACCGGAGCTGAGCCGCTACGAGCTGTCGCCGGGCGACCTGCTGCTCATAGCCTCCCCGGGACTTGCCGAGATCGCCGACGATGGGGCGATCGATGCGATCCTCTCCGGAGATGCGGAAGAAGCGCTTTCCGAGATCTACCTCCTTACCCGCGATCAGCCGGACGTCTCGGTCTTCCTTCTTAGCTGCTACGCTGAGTCGGAACCCGAGCCAGCCTCCACCGCGACTGCTGAAGACCCCCAAGAGGAGGAGATCGAGACACCGGAGCCGCCGCTGGAGCCCACGGAGATGGCGGAGGAGCCGCTGGCCCCGGTCGGGGAGAGGGCACCACCGGCTGAGGCCGACGAGGAGGAAGGAACGGAACGCCTTCTTTCCTCCCTGGAGCCAGCACCCGTGGGGGTCTCCCCCGCAGATATCGCTCGTCCCGTAGTTCGCCTGCGGAACTCCCAGCCCAGCCTCCGCCGCTATGCTCGCACCACAACGTCCAGTCGCAGCGCTGGCCTGCCCTGGTGGGTGCCTGCCATCGTCCTGTTCCTGGGCCTTGTGGCCCTCTTGGGCTGGTGCACGATCCCCGGCTCTATGCAGGAGAACAGGGAGGAGAAGTTCGAGTCTCTTCTGGAGGAGGCCAGCGGTTCCTACGCCGCTGCCCTCGCTCTGTCCGATCTGACTGAGAGACGCTCCCTGCTGGAGAAGGCGGATGGTCAGCTGGCTGAGGCGGCGGACATTCATCCCGAGAACGCCGAGATCCAGGCCCTCAGGCTTGATGTGGCGGCAGCCTTGGCGGAGATGGACGCTGTGTATGAGGTGACCGACCTGCGCCTCCTCGCTGACCTGCGTACCCAGGTGACCGGCGATGTGTCGCTCCAGCGATTGGTGGTGGGTGGTGGTGCGTCGTATCTCCTGGACCGCAAGGGAGGCCGGATCATAGCGCTACCCTTGGCCCAGCCCGGGGCTGAGGCGACGGTGATTCTCGCCGAGGGTGACCTGGTGGGGGTGGTTAAGGCCGGTCGGCCCGTTCAGATGGCCTGGGCGCCGGATGTGGACGGCGGCAGGCTGCTGGTTCTGGACAGCGAACGTCACCTCTTCTCCTTCCATCCGGAAGGGGGCATGGGCCTGGTTACGCTGCGGGGCTCCGAGGAGTGGGGATCCGTGGACGGACTGGCTTCCTATAACGGTAACCTCTATGTGCTGGATAGCGAGGCGGGTCAGGTGTGGCGCTACTTGCCCACCGAGGGAGGCTTCGATAGCGAGCGAGTGGGCCTTCTGTCGGCGGCGGATCTGACGGGGGCCACCAGCCTCACCGTGAGCGGCGACATCTTCATGCTCATGGAGGACGGCAGCATTCGCCGCTTCTCCGGCGGCCAGGAGATAGCCTTCGAGATGGACGGCATCGACCAACCGCTCGTCTCTCCTGCCTCACTGGTGCCGGTCGGTGAGGGAGGTCTGCTGGTGACCGATCGAGGCAACAAGCGCATAGTGGCCCTGAGCCTCGGTGGCCGCTTCCAGCGCCAGTTCGTCAGCAGCAGATTCACCGACCTCCAGGCCGCGGCCGTGGACGAGGTGGCGGGTAGCCTCTACATACTGGACGGAGACTCCCTCTACGTTGCCAGCCTGCCCGCCGAGCAGGAGAGCCAGCCTGCTCAAGAGGTGATCCCGCCCGCCGATCAAGAAGAACCGCCACCCTGATCGCTTCCCTGATGAATA
Organism: uncultured Dehalococcoidia bacterium; assembly: GCA_964609475.1. Classification (GTDB taxonomy): domain Bacteria; phylum Chloroflexota; class Dehalococcoidia; order DSTF01; family JALHUB01; genus CAZSRY01. The sequence goes on along the minus strand of CAZSRY010000128.1, from coordinate 172 downwards.
TCCTAGGTATCGAGACATCCTGCGACGAGACGGCGGCCGCCGTTGTGGAGGATGGTCGCCTTCCTCTCTCCAACGTGATCGCCTCCCAGGCCAGCCTGCATGCCCGCTATGGCGGTGTGGTGCCTGAGGTGGCCTCGCGCAAGCACCTGGAGAGCCTGCTGCCGGTGATAGA
>CAZSRY010000127.1:0-4759 GCA_964609475.1 uncultured Dehalococcoidia bacterium | reverse complement strand
TTGAGACAGGTTTTGCAACGTATTTCAGCCGTTCTCGTCAGAAGCTCTGGAAAAAAGGAGAAAAATCAGGCCATTTCCAGAAGGTAAAGCAAATCCTTGTCGATTGTGACCAGGATTGCTTATTGCTGAAGGTCTCCGTCGATGCCGGCCAGTGCCACGCAGGGTATCAATCCTGCTTCTATAGGGAGCTTGACAAAACCAATCCCCAAAAACTAAACCACATAGCAAAAAAGGTCTTTGACCCAAAAGACACTTATAAATAAAATTGAACCACCGATTAAAATTGTTTAGCAGTCGCCGGCACGGCGACATTTTTAGCCTCTTGCACCGCAAGAGGTTTTTCCTGTCATTCCCGTGTAAATGGGAATCCATTCTTTTATATTTAGCCTGCGGTTTTACCGCAGGTTGTTATATCTTTTCACCACAGAGAACACGAAGAACTCAGAGGTTATTTTCCGTCATTGCGAGGCCGAAGGCCGCGGCAATCTATTTTGTTTAGCCCCGCCATCACTATGGCGGGGTCCTCATTTAACACAATTTTGCATAACAAGGAGTTTATCTTTCCGCCATCACGTGGCAGGGTTCTGCAGGTTTTTGCTTATTTTCAACCATGGATTTCACAGATTTACACGGATATTTTTTTTGATTTTTATGATAAATTCGCATAATATTATCTCGATATGAAGAAAAAGTATTTTGCCAAAAGTGTAAAAGTATTACAGATGGAACAGAGATGATTAAAGGTGATACAGTATTTATACTTGGTGCTGGTGCGAGCAATCCTTATGGTTATCCAACTGGCGAGCAATTAAAAACGGAAATTATAGACAATTATGTCAACGATCTCAGAACATATATCAGAAATAGAACGAGAGGTAGTGGACTCCCAGAAGCTTTATTGTTGCAAGAGTCCCAAAATGCAAAAAAGTTCGTAGAGACATTTAAAAATGTTCCCATATCTATAGATCAATTCATTGCTACAAATCGTCAATTTGAGAGAGAAGGGAAGAAAGCAATAATATTAAGAATATTAAAAGATGAAATGAATAGCTCAAATAAAGACGACTGGTTCTCAGAATTATTTAAGAGAATGACAGAACGAATCTCCCAAGATGCTGATTATAACAAGGTAAAAGAAAATAAAATTAGTTTTATTACTTTTAATTATGATCGGTCTTTAGAAACTTTTTTGTTTAACAGTTTAAATAGTATGTTTACAAATATACAAAAAGAAAAAATCATAGAGCTTATAAATAAGTTCAAAATCATACATATATTTGGACAGGTTGCAGGTTTGGAATGGCAAAATAAAGTCCAGAAAGTTGAGTATAGAGAAAATATCAATTTTATAAATATTGAAGAATTAGTTGGAAATATAAGGACAATATATGAAGAACAAAAAAATCCAGAATTAGAAGATGCGAAGGAATTAATCAAAAACGCGAAAAGAATTTTCTTTATGGGATTTGGTTATGCCGAAGAAAATATGGAAATACTCGAAATCCCTCAAAATATAAATGTATATACAAAAGTCTATGGAACAATGTTGAACTACCCCGAGGAAGAAATAAAGAGGAAAATAGATTATTTCATTGCAAAAACAAGGTCAGATACATTGGCGCTAAAAAATGCCGATCGATTTAGGGTAGGTTTTATAAATACAGATTGTGTGGGTTTATTAAGAAAATTTCTTGACGATTATTAAATCAATAACTCAGAGACAGTTATGACCTGACGAAAGTCATTGGAACGTAAAAAGATTAGATGAGTCCGCTATAGGTTGATAAATATTGAAGAAATAACTGGGACTTATTATGAAGAAAAACTGATCCTGTTTCCTGTTTTATGCAGAACAAATAATAATTGTTAATGAGCAATATTAAATAAGGAGTATTAAAATGCCTAACAAACGCTATCAAACTATGAAAAAATTGCACGAGGCTGAAGGCAGTCTTATGTTTTCTATTGATTGCTTTGGCGATTATATTGCTAATCGAGAAAAATATAACTCACTTGATGGCATTGATGCGGTCTATTACTATCTCGTTCAGAAATATAATTGGCTGCCTGCACAAGTTCGTGCGTTAAACTTTGAAGATCTCTCATTTTTATTGAAAGAAGAAATGCACAACTGGACTTTGCCCCAAAAAGCTCTTTAGTTATTTTATTGAATCTGTTATTTCCTAGTAAGTTCTTTATACATAAGGCCTAACAAGCTTCTTGTCCGGATAACTTAATATGTTTATAAAATAAGATAAAACCAAATGAAATCTTTAGATAAATTATATTCAAAATTAATGAGAACTAAATTTTCTCAACCCAACAATAAAACTATTTCAAAATTGGGTACGCTTATTGATTTGTCTAATGATTTGAGAAAGGAAGAAGGTTTTCTTTATGCTATTAAACATGCATCAAAACTTCTTTCCAAAAGATTAAACAACTGGCAAAAAGGGGTTCTACACTATTTTATTGCGAATGCATGGGATGGGCTTCGACTTTTAAAACATAACGACGCGACATCGATTTGGGATTTGCACCAAGAAGAACTCCAAAAGGCGGTTTTAAATTTTAGATTATGCAATCGATATCTTAAAACCTGTAAAGATCAGAGTTATTTATGCCCATCAAATACCAATCTTGGTAATGCCTTTAATACTCTTGGCCGTTTTGTAGAGGCCCTTGAATTTTGGAACAAAGCTTTGACTTTAAATAATTCTTTCTCAATGGCAATATTAAATAAAGCCTATGGTTTATTTACATATTCAAGCTCATTGTATGATGATGGACACCAAGTTGTTTTTTTCAAATATGCTTATAAACTTTTCAAAAAGGGCCTTAAGGGTAAGGACATATATGATATAGCTAGAAAATATTATGAAAACATTTCTTCAAAAATTAAGTCCCAATTTAAAAGTGAATACTTGGAGTCAGAATTTAAGATGAAAGAATTTTCATTGGGAAGAACGAATGCTGAAAAGAACTACAGAAGGTGGTGTTTACAAAACTGCCTTTTTCTAAATCCTCTCAATGATTTGGGGCCTTTCAGTATTGCGGCTAGAGATATTTTACACTGTCCTTCAATGATCACAGACATTTCTCAACATAAATCTGCGCATCCACCTGTTTATTATATTTTTTATAATCATCTTAAGCAGGAATATGCCTCCGCAAGATTTCTTCTATATGAAAGCCTAAATATTAATAAACCACACTTTTCTGATATAGATGTTTTAATATATAACACATTTGATTATCCTTGCTTTGGATTAAGCATTGAAAAGTGTAAAATAGTTTTTAGAACAATATACTCGCTTTTCGATAAGATAGCATTTTTCTTAAATTTATATTTGAGATTACATATTCCTGAACGCCAAGTAAGTTTCAGAAAGATATGGTATAAAAACCCACAAAAGCCCAAAGATGGTTTAGCAAAAGTATTTGTTAATCTACATAACTGGCCTTTCAGGGGATTATATTGGCTTTCAAAGGATTTGTTTGAACAAGGCACCTATTTTATGGATGCTATAGAACCTGATGCTCAAAAGATTGCTACTATCAGAAATTATATTGAGCATCGGTATCTAACTTTGCACCAAATGGATTTGTCAGACATAATAAATGCTGAGGTTAAGGACGTTACTTATCCAGTCTATTTCCAAGATTTTACTGACAAAACTCTGAGGCTTCTTAAATTAGCGAGATCAGCATTGATATATTTGTCGCTAGGAGTAAATATTGAGGAAAAGAAGAAACATAACAGCTACAGCTCCAAGGTAATAGGGCAAATGCCATTGGATATATATGAAGATAGTTGGAAAACGCGTTTTTGATAATGACAGCTCTTACCTCGTGTGAAATTAGACCAGTCGATCAGTCGAACATTAAAGCAATAAATAATAATCTTTTTGATCCGTGTTAATCAGTGTATGTTAAATCTATACGGTTTCTGCTTGTCCTGAGCGTACTTGTCCTGAGTGTAATCGAAGGAGTCGAAGGGCCTGCGGTTCGCATTTTCTTTACCCACTCCACCTGCCCTTCGTAGCCTTGGCGTAGAAGGGCCTCCGCCATAAACCGCAATTTTTTTGCTGACTTATTTCTTAGTGCCTTAACGCCTTTCTGGTCAAAATAATCCGGATTAAAATATTAAAGCCATGATAAAGTCCATAAGTATATATGCATATACTTATATGCTTTATGTAATCTTTTTTCTCTCTGCGTGCTCCGTGAACCCTGCGGTGAAGAATTTTTATTTTTTCGCTGACTTATAAATATAAGCAATGAAATTGCTTATTTGTTCGAATAGAAATCTTCGTTGAAAGCTTGCTATTGGTTTTGCTGACTTAACAATGAAAATACAACGGTATTTTCGTGTACGAGCGAAAATTTGCGGCTATGCTTTCATAAGCTAGTAAATTTAAGTGAGTACACCAAAGTCAGCAAATAAATCGGTGTCAATCAGTGTTAATCAGTGTCGAAAATCCAATCGGTTTCTGCTTGTCCTGCCTGTCCTGAACTTGCCGAAGAAAGCAAAGTCGAAGGGCCTGCGGTTCGAATTTTCTTTACCCACTCCACCTGCCCTTCGTAGCCTTGGCGTAGAAGGGCCTCCGCCATAAACCGCAATTTTTTTGCTGACTTATTTCTTAGTGCCTTAACGCCTTTCTGGTCAAAATAATCCGGATTAAAATATTAAAGCCATGATAAAGTCCATAAGTATATATGCATATACTTATATGCTTTACAAAATCTCTTTTTTCTC
>CAZSRY010000126.1:0-4820 GCA_964609475.1 uncultured Dehalococcoidia bacterium | reverse complement strand
GGGTTCGAGTCCCGTTTCCCGCTCCAGGTATTCCATTCTGCGCAACCCCGCTGGAGGCCTATCTAGGGGGTAGATTCGAAGTCCACAGGCTCGCCAAAGGCCACCCACCTCCCATCCTCCACCCGGTTGTACATCTCGATTTCCATGGGCCTATGGTCGGTTGAACTCATGTTGATCGGCGCCAGGCAGACGGAGCAGGTGAAATCGCGGATCGATTCGGCGGCCTCGACGAGGCTCTCGCGGGTGAGGTCCGGCCCGGCCCTTTTCAGGGCTTCCACCATAAGCTCGGCGATGGTGGCGCCGAAGAGGGTGAAGTTGCTGGCAGGGACTCCCTGACCGTATTCGTCCATGATATCGTGGTGCAGGCGGATGCCCGGGTGATCCGTCTCGTACACCTGATGGCCGAAGACGACACTGACCACACCCTCGGCATTCTCAGCGCCAGCCAAATCGATGAAGATGTCGCTGCAATCCACGCCGCTGACGAGGATGGGCACGTCCCAGCCAATGACCTCACGAGCCGTCTTCACCAGACTGGCGGACATGAGCGGGCCAGCCAGCGAAACCACGACCTCAGCGCCGCCGTTCTGGAGACGCTGGGTCTGGGCGGCCACGTCGGCCACGGTGGGCTCGCACTTCTCCTCGGCAACGATCTCCACATCGCTGCCTTCCAGGCCCATGTTGAGGCCAGCGAGCCCGTCCACACCGTACTCGTTGTTCTCCAGGAGAACGCCGAGCTTCTTCCCGTTGTGGTTCTCAGCGACGTATTCCCCCAGCATGCGGCCTTCGATCAGGTAGTCTGGAATACCTCCGAAACGGGTCTTCACCGCCGGCTCCGTGAACTTGTGCAGGCCAGAGGCGATGAACATGTCCGGCACACCCCTATCCTCCAGGTACTTCCAGACGGCGTTGTGGGTCTCGTCACCGAGTCCGCTGACTATGGCGAAGACCTTGTCCTGCTCCACCAGCTTGCGGACCACCTCTACCGTGTCGGGCGGGTTGTAGTGATCATCGCTGACTATAAGCTTGATCTGGCGGCCGTATATGCCTCCCTCCACGTCGTTGATGTAGTCGAAGTAGGCCCGCATGCCATCGCCGATGGGGGCATAGGCGGCCGCAGCGCTCCCACTGAGGGGAAGGTGGCTGCCCAGCAGGATCTCCGTGTCGCTGACGCCGGGGACTTCCTCCAGGGCCCGTGAAGCATCAGAGCTGGCTGAGGCGGTGGTTGTTGTTGTGGGCGCCTCGGTCTCCTCCCCACAGGCCGCTAGCACAAGGGGGATCCCCATCAGAGCCGCGACGATCATCAGTCGAGCCAAACTGGATCGCTTCATGGCTGGGACATCTCCTCAACTGCTGCCGACCGATTCGCGACGATCCTACATTGCCCTGATCGCCGCGTCAATGAGGGCGGTGATTGTGACGCTAGGACGCTGTCCTGGGGAAGCTACCGCCCCGGCGCTCTCATCGGGGGTCAATGGTTGACCGTCCTCCCTCAGTGATGCATCATTTGCGGGAGCGGCGGCACGGCGCCGATGGCAAGCAGGCGAAGGTAGCGCGACGGGTTTCCAGTGAGTCCTGAGCCAGTAGTCCGAGAGCTGGAGCAGCAGGCCGCCATTATCCGCCGGCACATAGTGGAGCTGGCGACGGAGCACGTATGCCATGTCGGTGGAGCGCTCTCCGTCGCCGATCTGGTGACGGCCCTCTACTTCTGGGTCTTGAAGATCGATCCCGCTGACCCCGACCGAGAGGACCGCGACTACTTCATCCTCAGCAAGGGCCACGGCACGCTCGCGCTCTTCGCGGCGCTCGCCGAGCGGGGCTTCTTCCCTGTTTCCGACCTCAAGACGTTCGAGCAGGCGGGCAGTATGCTGGCCGGCCATCCAACGCTGAAGGTGCCGGGGGTGGAGGTGGCGACCGGCTCGCTAGGTCACGGGCTGCCCATCGCCATGGGGATCGCCATCGCCTGCCGCGTCACCAGCGAGCCGAACCGGGTCTTCGTCGTGATGGGGGATGGAGAGCTTCAGGAGGGATCGGTGTGGGAGGCGGCAATGGCCGCGCCCCGCTTCGGGCTGGACAACCTGGTGGCGATCGTCGACCAGAATCGATTCCAGGCCTTTGGCGCCGTGGAGCAGATCATGCCGGTGGAGCCGCTGGCCGACAAGTGGCGCAGCTTCCGTTGGAACGTCATCGAGGTCGACGGCCACGACATGGGACAGGTCGTCGCCGCCCTCGAACGCCCACCAGAGGCAGGTCGGCCGACAGTCATCATCGCCCACACGGTGAAGGGCAAGGGCGCGCCCTGTATCGAAGACAGCCCGCGAGCCCATTTCACGCAGCTCACGGCAGCGGAGGCTGAGGAGACGCTGCGAACGCTGGGGGTGACATCGTGAGCCTGTACGACGACGTGAAGTCGTTTCCGGTGCTCTTGCTCGAACTGGGGGAGGCGAACCCAGACCTGTTCGTGGTGAGCCAGGACATGGGCAGCGTCGGCCCCTTTGCCGAGAGGTTCCCCCAGCGGGCACTGGACATCGGCATCACGGAGCAGAATCTGATCGGCGTGGCGGCCGGTCTGGCCGCCCGCGGCAAGCTGGCGTTCGTCTATGGCATGGCACCGTTTGTCACCATGCGTGCCTTCGAGCAGGTGCGGACGGACCTCGCCTACAATAGCAGGAACGTGAAGATCATCTGCGTCTTCTGCGGGTTGGCAGCCGGCGCTTGGGGTGCCACCCATCACGCTCTCGAGGACATCGCTCTCATGCGGGCGATACCGGGGATGACCGTTCTCTCCCCCGCCGACGGCCTCGAGACTGAGCGCGCCATCCGCGCCGCCGCCGAGCACGCGGGCCCTGTCTACGTCCGGATGGGCGCCTATATGCCGGTGCACGAAAAGGACTACGAGTTCCGCATCGGCCAGGCGATCCCGCTCCGGGAAGGGTCGGATGCGGCGATCATCGCCACCGGAACGATGGTGCACCCGGCCCTCCAAGCGCACGACCGGCTGAAGGAGCAAGGCATCCAAGCTCGCGTCCTTGACATGCCCACCATCAAGCCCCTCGACACTGCCGCCGTTCGCCAGGCGGCTGAGGAGACCGGGCGAATCGTCACTGCCGAGGAGCACAGCGTAATCGGTGGGCTGGGCGCGGCGGTGGCCGAGGTAGTAGCCGAGGCCGGAGTGGGCAGGCTCGCCCGCGTGGGAGTCCGTGATACGTTCTGCACCGAGGTGGCGAGCTACCCGGAGCTCTGCGCCATCCACGGCCTTACTGCCGAGGATATCGAGCGGGCGGTGCTCTCGCTGTCGGACAAGCCTCAGTGACGAGACCAATAGCGCTCTCGGAACGCTGAGCGCTACCGGCTGACGGACATCGACCGCAGGGAAGGAGAAGCGCCATGGCCGACGATGCTCTCTATTCGTTCCAGCGCAGCGATGCGCTGATGGAGCGCGCCCTCAGGGTTATCCCCGGCGGGATATATGGACACAAGAACCCTGGACTCCTGACTCCCGGCTGCTACCCGAGCTTCCTCGCTCGAGGCGAAGGCTGCCGCATATGGGACGTCGACGGCAACGAGTACATCGATTTCATGTGCTCCTACGGGCCGATCGTCCTGGGCCACCACCATCCCCGGGTTGAGGCGGCCGCCCGCGCCCAGAGGGAGCAGGCAGACTGCCTGAACCTGCCCGGCGAGGTCTGGACTGAGCTGGCCGAGCTTCTGGCGGAGATCACTCCCTCGGCCGACTGGGCCGTCTTCGCCAAGAACGGCTCCGACGTAACCACCTGGTCGTTGGCGGTGGCCCGCGCCTACACCGGCCGCGACAAGGTGATCATGGCCGCTGGCGTCTATCACGGCATCGGCGCCTGGTGCACACCAGGCCAGGCGGGCATCACCGCCTCCGAGAGGGCCGACGTTCTCAGCTTCACCTACAACGACTTGGACGAGCTGCGCCGCGTGGTCGCCGAGCACCGCGGCGAGGTCGCCGCCGTCATCGTCACGCCCTTCCGGCATGATATGTTCCACGACTCTGAGATGCCGAAGCCAGGCTTCCTGGAGGGGGTACGGGCGCTGTGCGACCAAGAGGGCATGGTCTTCATCCTGGACGACGTGCGGGCAGGCTTCCGTCTCCACCTGGGCGGCTCCGGTGAGTACTTCGGCTTTCAGCCGGACATCACCTGCTACTGCAAGGCGATCGCCAACGGCTATGCCCTGGCCGTCGGCCTGGGCCGTGAGGAGCTTCGGGCGGCGGCGCAGGTGGTCTTCTTCACCGGGACGTTCTGGACAGCGGCGGTGCCCATGGCTGCGGCCAAAGCCACCATTGAGACGCTGCGCGATGAAGGCGGCATCGAGCAGATGGACGCGATGGGTCGGCGCTTCCGCGAGGGGCTCGACCAGCAGGCACGCTCCTTGGGGCTGGCTATCACCCAGTCGGGGCCACCGGCGATCCCCTTTCTTACATTCGTGAACGACGAGGGATTCGAGCGCAACCGTCTCTTCTGTGGCGAGTGCGCCCAGCGGGGAGTCTTCCTCCATCCTCACCACAACTGGTTCCTCTCGGCGGCTCACACAGAGGCCGATATCGATGAGGCGTTGGGGGTGACGGAGGCGGCCTTCAAGGCGGTGAAGACGCAGTTCGAGGGCTAGGACGTCTCGCTGGGTATGCCAAGGGGCTGTGACGCTAGCCAACCCTCTGCGTGCCGGACAGAGAGCCACACGGCCGCACCAGGTGGACGGGTGGGTGGCGGACGTGCTAGCTAGAGGCACCGTGCACGCCTCTGCTCAGGGCGCGGTTGAGATGGCGAATCCCGACTTGGTCTGCGGCAGCCTCT
>CAZSRY010000125.1:0-4837 GCA_964609475.1 uncultured Dehalococcoidia bacterium | reverse complement strand
CGGCGTCTGTGAGTCGGCGAGGACGGCTATTTTCGCCTCAGCAGGCATCGGTATCCATTGTAGGGGAGATTGCGGGTGTCGGGATAGGGCTGGTCGGGGTGGGCAGATTCGAACTGCCGACCTCTTGGTCCCAAACCAAGCGCTCTAACCTGACTGAGCTACACCCCGACAGGGGAATTATCGTCCCTGGGGATTCATTATAGACGGGACGCGTTGCGAATGCCATCCTGGCGCGTGGGGGGCGTCAGCGTCGTCGCTGGAACATGGGCGTTGTTCTTCCCACCCACCCACCCTACATGTGTCTTGGGAAACCAGGGGGACACCCCCTGGAACCCCCGTCAGAGGGGGCTTGCCCCCTCTGCACTCCCCCAAGGCTGTGCCAAGTCGTCTCTGACGCTAGCCGACGCGCGCTGCCCCCACAAGCTCGCCGATGTCGTCTGTATTAGCCTTCTCCAGGAACCGCTCGATGCCCTCCAGTATCTCGAGGGGCGCGTAGGGGTTGGTGAAGGTGGCGGTGCCCACCTGCACGGCGCTCGCTCCCGCCATGATGAACTCCAACGCGTCGTCGCCCGTCCTGATGCCGCCGCAGCCGATGACCGGCACCTGAACGGCGCCCGCCACCTGGTAGACCATGCGCAGGGCGACGGGCTTGATCGCCGGGCCCGACAGGCCGCCGAAGACGGTCGAGAGGACGGGCCGCCGCGCGCGGACGTCGATCGCCATGCCCTGGAGGGTGTTGATGAGGCAGACGGCGTCGGCGCCGGCGTCGGCCACGGCGCGGGCAACGGCGGCGATGTCGGTGACGTTGGGGGTGAGCTTGACGATGACCGGCAGGGTGGTCTTGCGGATGACGGCATTCGTTACGGCCGCCGCCTGCTTGAGGTCCTGCCCGAAGAGCATCCCTCCTATGGCGACGTTGGGACAGCTTATGTTGAGCTCCAGGCCGCTCACGCCGGGCACGCCGTCCAGGCGCGAGGCCAGCTCGCCGAACTCCTCCACGGTCTCGCCGGCGACGTTGACGACGACCGGCACACGCCAGGTGGCCCATATCGGGGCGACGTCTCGGATGAGCGCCTCCACGCCGATGTTCTGGAGGCCGATGGTGTTGAGCATGCCGGAGGCGGTCTCGGTGGTGCGCGGCTGCGGGTTGCCCGACCGCGGCCTCAGCGTCGTGCCCTTGCTGACGATGGCCCCCAGACGCTCGATGTCGAACATCTTCGCTGCCTCGAGGCCGTTGCTGAACGTGCCGGAGGCGGTCATGACCGGATTGCGCAGGGGAAGACCCTGTTTGCGTCGGGGGGCAAGCTCAACGGCCAGGTTCAAGTGAGTCCTCCTATCGCTGAGAGCGTTATCTTGGGCGGGCCGAGCCCATTATATGTTCCCGCCTTGGGCCTGTCGAGCGGATGGGGCGCGGGAGACGCGAAGAGGCGGCCCCCCGGGCAGGGGCCGCCCCTGTATCAGTCGGCGCTTCGCTGGCTAGAAGAAACGCTCCCCCGGCGCGGCTCCTTTCGCACCACCGCTGGAGGCGAAGGACGACTCATCCTTCTCTTCGCTGGACGGCCTCACTATCTCGGTTATCGGCTTCCTCCAGCCTCCCTGCTGAAGGCTGTCGACTGAGTCGTCCTCCCAGATGTAGTCGGAGGCGTAGTTCTGGAACTCGCGCTTATCGCCGCAGATCTTGCAGACGCCCCAACTGGTGGCGCCTCGGGGAGTATCGATGACCCAGTGGTGCACGCACCCTGGCTCCGCGCTCGTCTGAGGCGCATCCTTAACCCGCGGAGAAGTCGTTCTCTTCTCTGCCACAGATCCCCTTCTCATTGCCCTCACCTCCTTCAGGCTGACCCCAAGAATTTCGCCGGGATCCAGGCGGAGAATAAAAATAGCACGGTTTTTGCTGCGTGTCAAGCTTTCTAAGAAAAAAATATTAGCTAGTTTGTTAAATTTCCATGAAATCCTCTAGCTTCGAAGCTGAGCCATGGGTATAATGCCCTTGGACGCTGCGGTCTTCGAAGATCGGCCGCGTCTTATGGCGTTTCACTGTCAACGGAAAGGACTCGTCTCATGGCCGCCGCGAAGCCCACTGAAGAAGACATCTACAAGGCGCTCAGTCAGGTGAACGACCCCGAGCTTAATCGCGACCTCGTCTCCCTGAACATGGTTCGCGATGTCCGCATAGAGGACGGCAAGGTGTCCCTGAAGATCGTCCTCACCACTCCCGCCTGCCCTCTGCGCGATACGATCAGGGCCGATGTGGAGAAGGCGGTTAAGGCGGTGCCGGGCGTCAAGTCGGTGGAGGTGGAGATGGGCGCTGAGGTGAGGACCTTCAGTGCGCCGAAGGGGCCTGAGCCCATCGAGGGCGTACGGAACATCTTAGCCATCGCCAGCAACAAGGGCGGTGTCGGCAAGACGACGGTCGCCGTCAACCTGGCCGTGGCCCTGGCCAAGGCCGGCGCCCGCGTCGGGCTGCTCGACGCCGACATCACCGGCCCCAACGTCCCTCCCATGATGGGCTTCTCCTCCGGGTTCATGAGCGAGTCCGAGCAGGGCCTTGGCGTCGTAGAGCGATACGGCGTCAAGATATGCTCCCTCGGCTTCATCCTGCCCAAGGCCTCTCCCATCATCTGGCGCGGCCCCCTTATCGATAAGGCGCTCCGCGAGCTGCTCCACCAGCTCCGTTGGGGTGAGCTGGACTATCTCCTCGTCGACCTGCCGCCGGGCACCAGCGACGCCTCCCTCGGCCTGGCCCAGGCCGTCCCCCTTGCCGGCGTTATCATCGTGACGACGCCTCAGGAGGTGTCCCTTGAGGACGCTATGAAGGCTGCGACCATGTTCAGGAAGATGAATGTGCCCGTCCTCGGCGTCATGGAGAATATGAGCTACTTCATATGCCCTCACTGCGGCGAGCGCACGGACATCTTCGGCCACGGCGGTGGGGAGGTGGCGGCCGAGGAGATGGGGCTGGAGTTTCTGGGCGAGATACCGCTGGACGCTCAGACGCGCGTCGCTGGCGACGAGGGCGTGCCTATCACCGAGTCGGCGCCGGACTCGCCTCCGGCGCAGGTGTTCAGGAGTCTGGCCGAGAAGGTCGCCGCCCGCTGCAGCGTCGTGCACCTCTCCGAGGAGCCCTAGGGCTCTGCTGTCGCCAGCCGCCGCCGCGCGGCCTCCACGTACTCCGCCTCGCTCTCGATGAGGAGCCAGCGTCGTCCCTGCCTCTGAGCCGCGACGGCCAGCGTGCCCGCACCGCCGAACGGGTCGAGCAGCAGGTCGTCGGGCTGCGTGGCGACCTGCACCAGCCGTTCGACCAGCGCCAGCGGCTTCTGCGAGGGGTGTCCGCCGTCGCGGCGCTCGCTCTTGGGGGTGACGGGGAACTCCCATAGATTTCGCATCTGCTTGCCGCCCGCCAGCTCCTTCGCCTCCCAGTAGTTGAACGTCCACTTGCGGGCCTTCTGCGGCGTGTTGTTGACGGCCCAGATGATCTGCTCGGTGCTCTCGGTGAGGCTACGGGCGGTGATGTTGGGCTGGGCGTTGGGCTTGAACCAGACGATGGAGTTGAGGATGCGCCGGTCGAGGACGTTCTGGAGGATGAATCCGAGCTGGTAGATGTTGTGGAAGGTGCCGAAGACGAGGATGTTGCCGTTGGGCTTGACGACGCGGCAGACCTCCGACAGCCAGCGGACGTTGAACTGGAAGAACTCGTCCTGGGAGAACTGGTCCCAGGTCTCGTCCATGGTGACGTGGGAGGAGAAGGCCCAGCCCAGGCCCTTCTTGCTGCGGCGTCCCCTGGCGGAGGCGATGCCGAAGGGCGGGTCGGCGACGCAGTGGTCGATGCAGTCATCGGGCCAGCGGGCCATGACTTCGAGGCAGTCGCCGTGGTGGATGGTGTTGGGGATGGCCGACTGCGCAAGACCTAGATCGACGGGGAGTGAAGCTTCTTTTTTCGGACCCATGTCAGTTCTCTTGGCAGCACTGCCAGGACATCAATGTCACCGCCGACTGTTGGGAACCTGGGCTCGAACCGCAGTTCTTCTATCGTGGTTCTGATCAGGTGGATCGCGTACTCTATCGCGTCTTGCAGAGGCATCGTTGCGAAGGCAGGAAGGAACTGCTTGGTGACGAGTCTGTTCACGATGAGCGTGTCCCCTCCTCGCAATACTCCGTATTCCAACTCCTTGCCTTTCCCCAGGTTGATTCGCTCGAAGGAGTTGCGCCTAGTGCTGACCGTGAAGACGTATGGCACGCTTCGACCGTTTTCCACCTCGTAGCCAGCTAGGAAAAACCCAATTTTCGCTGCGGGAAACGTGCTATGGAAGTGGCCCAGGAGCTTCTGCGCTGTTGCCTCGACCGTCTCATTGCCTTCGAGTGCAGTTTCCTCAAAGACGCGTACGTGGTTGTCAATATGCTGGTGCTCTAGAATCGCGTCGCCGTAGGTCGCAATGCCGACTGGCAACTTGTGAAGATCGATGACCTTTTGCGCCTGATCGGACAATACGATCTGTGTCTCCTTGACTATCTTGCCGTCGCCCTCTTCCACCTCTTCGCGTCTCGTGCCGGTCATGCGGCTGTCGGCGGCAAGGACTATGCCGGAGGGCACGTATACCGAAATGGCGAGAGTCATCGTTCTTCACCTCCTCCAGCCGTTATTCCTTCCGTGGAATCATGTCCCAGCTAGTCGCCCTGCTGCCCTTGCTCGGCCAGCTCCCGCTGGTATGCCTTCCAGCCCGGGCACCACTTGGTGTGCCAGCGCCAGATCCTGCTCATTATCGACTTCGGGTTCTTCTCCGCGCGCAGCCGCCAGCCGCATGTCGCGCACCTGGACGCCATAGCGAATCCTCTCTCA
>CAZSRY010000124.1:0-4879 GCA_964609475.1 uncultured Dehalococcoidia bacterium | reverse complement strand
CGACCACTCGACGCCGGCGCTGCTGGCGGGCCATAGCTGGCATCCGGTGCCCTTCCTCCTTCACTCGCGCTGGTGCCGGGCGGACGGGGTCAGCCATTTCGACGAGGCGCACTGCCGGACAGGAGGGCTAGGCGTGTTCCCGGCCACCGAGGCGCTGCCTCTGGCCCTGGCCAACGCCCTACGCCTGACAAAGTATGGAGCCTAGCATTATGAGACGAACACCGATCATCGCCGGCAACTGGAAGATGCACACGACGGCGGAGAGCTGCCTGGAGCTGTGCCGTGCCGTCAGGGAGCGCGTGGAGGACGTGGAGGGCGTGGAGAAGGTGGTCTGTCCGCCGTTCCCGTTCCTGATCATGGCGGCGGAGCATCTGAAGGGGGGCTCGCTGAAGGTGGGGGCGCAGAATATGCACTGGGAGGAGAAGGGCGCCTACACCGGCGAGGTGAGCACGCCGATGCTACGGGGGATCGTGGATTTCGTCATCATCGGTCACTCGGAGCGGCGGGCCTACTTCTGCGAGACGGACGAGACGGTGAACAAGAAGGTCAGGGCGGCCCTGGCAGCGGGTCTGCGACCGATCCTGTGCGTGGGTGAGACGGAGCGGGAGCGGGAGGAGGTGCGCACGGACGAGGTGCTGATCCGGCAGACGAGAGAGGCCCTGAAGGACGTAGAGCTGCCGCTCGGCTTCGCCATCGCCTATGAGCCGGTATGGGCGATAGGCACGGGCAAGGCGGCGAGCGGCGCAACGGCCAACGAGGCGATCGGGCTCATCCGGTCGCAGGTGGCGGGGCCCTTCGGGGAGGAGAAGGGGCAGTCGCTGCGCGTTCTCTACGGCGGCAGCGTGACGGCGGAGAACATCGCCGAGTTCATCAGTGAGCCGGAGATCGACGGCGCCCTGGTCGGCGGCGCCTGCCTGAAGGCTGACTCCTTCGCCAGCATCATAGAGCAGTCCGCTCGCATATCCGCCAGCAAGTAGTCATGAGCAGGACAGCGGCTGGCCCCCTGATCGCCATCGTTGGCGCCACGGCGACGGGGAAGAGCGCCCTGGCCCTGAGGCTGGCGCAGGCGTTCGACGGCGAGATCGTCGGCGCCGACTCGCGGCAGGTGTACCGCCGCATGGACATCGGCACGGCCAAGCCGACGGCGGAGCAGCGGGCGCAGGTCCCTCATTGGCTGATCGACGTCATCGACCCAGACGGGGAGTTCAGCCTGGCGAGCTATCAGGAGCTGGCCCAGGAGGCGCTGGCGGCGGTCTGGTCGCGCGGCAAGCGGGCGTTCCTGGTGGGCGGGACGGGACAGTACGTGTGGAGCCTGCTGGAGGGATGGCAGGTGCCGCGGGTGGCGCCGGACTGGGAGCTGCGGCGCTCGCTGGAGGAGCGGGCCAGGCGGGAGGGGCCTGAGTCGCTGCACCGGGAGCTGGCGGAGGTGGACGCGAGGGCGGCGTCGCGCATCGACGCGCGGAACGTGCGGCGGGTGGTGCGGGCGCTGGAGGTGTACAGGCTGACCGGCCGTCCCATCTCCTCCTGGCAGGAGCGGTTGCAGCCGGAGTTCGAGGCGCTTATTCTGGGCATTGACTGGCCACGGCGGGAACTGTACCGTCGCATCGACGAGCGGGTGGAGGGCATGCTGGCGGCGGGGCTGCTGGATGAGGTGCGGGGTCTGCTGGCGCGGGGATACGGGCCGGAACTGCCGCCGCTGTCGGGCATAGGCTACCGGCAGATGTGCCAGCACCTGGCGGGCGAGATCTCGCTGGCGGAGGCGGCGGCGAAGATGAAGACGGAGACGCACCGGCTGGCGCGGATGCAGTCCACCTGGTTCCGGCGCGATGACCCGCGGATACGCTGGCTGGCGGCCGGCGGTGACGTCTACGGCGAGGCGGCGCGGCTGGTGGGGGCCAGCCTCCAAGCGACGGGAGAGACTTCGGAGCGAGGGGAATCATGAGATTCGTCAAGATGCAGGGCACCGGCAACGACTTCGTGCTGGTGGAGGCGACGGGCGACGAGGAGGACTGGCCGCGACTGGCGGTGGCGATCTGTGACCGCCACTACGGGGTTGGAGCCGACGGCCTGCTGCTGGCGATGCCGTCGCAGTGGGCGGCCCTGCCGGGTGGGCAGCCGGGCCTGCGCATGCGCGTGCTCAACCCGGACGGGTCGGAGGCGGAGATGTGCGGCAACGGCATCCGCTGCCTGGCGAAGTACGCGGTGGAGAGAGGGCTTATCAAGACCGAGGACGGTCGGTTCAATATCGAGACGATGGGGGGGCCGGTGACGGTGGAGGTGAGCGGCGAGGAGGGAAAGGTGGATCAGGTGCGACTGGGGATGGGCCGGCCGCGCCTCGCCCCAGAGGAGATACCGGTGCTGGTGGAGGGGGCGCCGCCGATCAAGAACCTGTCGCTGAATGTGGACGGTCAGAACCTGGTGGTGACCTGCGTGTCGATGGGAAATCCGCACGCCGTCCATTTCACAGACCAGCCGGTCGCTGACTACCCGCTGGAGCAGATCGGGCCGAGGGTAGCGGAGCACCCCCTGTTCCCACGGGGGGCGAACTTCGAGGTGGCGCGGGCGATCGACCGCAAGCGGATAGAGGCGCGCGTGTGGGAGCGGGGAGCCGGTCCCACGCTCTCCTGCGGGTCGGGGGCTTGCGCCGTGATGGTGGCGGCGCACCTGCACGGGATGGTCGACGATGTGGTTGACATAACAATGCCGGGCGGGTCGCTGGGCCTTGAGTGGGACGGAATAGGGGAGGTGTATCTGACGGGGGCCGCGGTGACGGTGTTCAGCGGCGAATGGCCGATCTCGAGGGAGTGAGGGATGGAGCTGGCAGGACGTGTCGATAGCCTGCCGCTGTATCTGTTCGCGGAGATATCGCAGAAGATGTCAATGGTGTAGGATAGGCCCGCTGTGGGTTGTGCATGGAAGAGAGGCACGCCATGACAACGGGCCGGCCGCCCGGTCCCGATCAGTTCCGAGCGTCGGTGGAACGCCTACGGGGCCTGATGGTCGGGGCTCACGTATCCATCATGATTCTCCTCGGGCTCAGACTCGGGCTGTACGGCGCGCTCAGGGATACTGGGCCCGTCACGAGCGATGAACTCGCCCGTCACACCGGACTTCACGAACGGTGGGTGCGCGAGTGGCTGCGGGGGCAGGCGGCGGCCGGCGTGATCCACTATCGAAGCGATGGTCGCTTCAACCTGTCGCCTGCGGCTGCGCTTCTCCTCGCCGACGAGGACCACGCGCTCTTCCTGGGCAACTACTTCGATTCCTTACCGCTCAAGATAGACGTGGCACAGCGACTGCCGGAGGCCTTTCGCACTGGCCTCGGCCTGACCTGGGATGACGGCGGCCCCGAGGCTGCGGATGCCTCGGAGCAGACACTGCGCAACTGGTACCGTCGGGAGCTCGTGTCTAGGGCGTTGCCGATGCTCGAGGGGGTGGTGGACAAGCTGACGGCAGGCGGTCGGGTCGCCGACGTGGGATGCGGCACCGGCGTTGCCCTCATTGAGATGGCTAGGGCCTTCCCCCTATCCGAATTCGATGGCTATGAGATCTCGGAGCATGCGTTGCTCCGCGCCGAAGCGAACAGGGACAAGGCCGGATTGGAGAACGTTACCTTTCACAATGCGGCCCTGGAGCCCCTGCCGGCGGACGGAAGCTTCGACCTGGTCATTACGTCCGACTGTCTCCACGAAATGACACGGCCCGATGAGATGGCGGCCGCCATCCGCGCTGCTGTGAGCCCCGACGCCACCTGGTTCATCCTCGACATGGATAGCGCGCCGACCTTCGAGGAGAACCTGAGGAATCCGCTGGCGCCCATGTTGTACGCGGTGTCCGTTCTGATCTGCATGTCCTCGGGACTATCTGAACCAGGCGGTGCTGGCCTCGGAGCTCTCGGTCTCCCGGAGCCGGCCATGCGTAAACTCGTGAGCGCCGCCGGGTTCACACGCTTCCGGCAGTTGGATCTGCACCACCCCGTGCACGCTTTTTACGAGGCACGACCCTAAGCCAGTTGCGCCGTCTGGACGAGCCCTCTTCCGTGCGTCCGCCCCTCTGTACAACAGGGACACTACGGGGATTTGACGACGGTAGCACCTCATGCCCCTATCCGTGCAGGGATAGTACCGATAGTGTAAGATAGGGCCGCTATGGAGCCGCGCATCCAGTACGCCAAGACCGCCGACGGCGTGAGCATCGCCTTCTGGACGCTGGGCCAAGGCGTGCCCTTCGTGGAAATGCCTAATCTTCCGTGGAGCCATATCCAACTGCAGTGGCAAAATCCCGGGTGGCGCCGCTATTACGAGCGGCTGGCGGAGAAGCGGAAGCTAATCCGCTACGATGGGAGGGGGACGGGCCTTTCGGACCGCAACATGGCCGACTGCTCCTTCGATGCCCATATCCTGGACCTGCAGGCGGTGGTGGAACGCCTGGGCGTGCGGACATTCGTCTTGTTCGGACCTAGTAGCGCAGGGCCGGTCGCCATCGCCTACGCCACCCGCCACCCGGACGCCGTATCGCAGCTTGTTCTATGGTGCACCTGGGCACGGACGCCGACACAGCTTCAGACACTTCGGGCGCTGAGAGATGAGGAGTGGGAGCTATACACGGAGGCATTGGCGCATGCCACGTTCGGGTGGTCGGCGGGTGAGGAAGCGCACCGCTTCGCTGCCTACTTCCGGGAATGCACCACGCCAGAAACGGCGCGCGCCATCCATAGCGCGCTTGCGGAGTTTGATGTCACGGCCGTGCTTTCCCACGTGAGGTCGCCCACCTTGATACTTGAGCGTCGCCAGATCCCGGCGGTTCCCATGGAGGCCGCCAAGGCTCTTGCCTCCGGAATTCCGGACGCCCGCCTGGCGCTTCTGGAGGGGGCGTCGAT
>CAZSRY010000123.1:0-4932 GCA_964609475.1 uncultured Dehalococcoidia bacterium | reverse complement strand
CTTCGGCGCGGTCGACCAGGCCGGTGAGGCTGTTGGGCTCCTTCACCATCCAGTTAGCCAGCTCACAGATGGTAAGGGGACGTTGTTCATTGGCGAGCAGGCCTAGCAGTTGCAGTTGGGGCAGTGATATCCCTTGGGGCAGAAGGGCAACCTCCTGCACCTTGAAGATGGCGTTGTGGGCCTGGTAGAGGGCGTGCCACTCACCTAGCCCTTTGACCTTGTCCACATCTACTGCCTTCGGGAAACGTGCTCCACTTGTCATCCAGCTAGACCTCCATTCTGTCTAGACTGTCCATGCTAGTTCAACTGCCCTACAGATAGGTCATTATGGTACAGGTAGATCGAGTGTCTGTCTACCGCTCAAAGCATAGATTCTTGAGCTGGTATGTACTGAAAAAAGGTGATCCCACCGAGGGACAGTCGGAGTGCGTCCAGGTCACGTCTGCGGTAGGGACTGTCGGGTGGCAATACTCCGTTCGGGCCGTCGTTAAGGGGAACGGTGGTCTATGCTGCTCACCACGCGCAGGGGCGACTCAGAGCGTGACGCTCTCCAGATACGGATGGAATATTGGCACCCCACAGGCGGCGGAGAGCCGTCCTGGACGGCCGCGCCGCCCTGGGTGTAGCCGGCGCCGCCATCTACACGGACATCGAGCGGCCGGTCCGCGCGATGGGGCGGTACGTAGAGTAGATGCTGGCCCGGGCGGAAACGGATTAGGCGGCGCCCGCGGGCTTCAGGTTTTCATCGGCAGCAGTTGGCCCGGCAGCGGCGGGCAGGCACTATATGCCTCCCGCACGTCGATGACGCCGAGCACCTGCCCCAGGCTGCGGCGCAGGCCGGCGAACGTGCCCTTGACCTGGTAGGCTACCGGTTCCAGGGTGAGGACAGCGGCGGCGATGGTTATGCCGGGCGCGACTCCAGACAGGTCGCGGGCGGCAGCGCCGCCGAACACCAGGCGTCCGCGTCCCGCCGTCAGCAGCGGCAGCCCGGGGAGGCAGTCGGGGTGACCGGAAAAATCGACGATGGCCAGCGCCTTGGCCGCCTTCAGCCGGTCGAACTTCTCCCGCACCTGGACCGGCATGACCGGCGGCGTCCTGCCGTCGCGTGGGAGGCCGCGCGCCAGCAGGCGGCAGCGGGCGGTATCCAGGAGCAGACTGAGTTGCGAGAACCGCGAGGCGCGGGAGCCTCCCAGCACCTCAATGACCCCGGCGCTGCGGTAGCTGCCGTAGGGGTTGTAGCGGGCGCTCTCCTCGGATGCGATGTGGTCGAAGTAGGGGCCGCTGCGCTGGAACTCCACGAACCGGCCGCGGACCGTCCAGGCCCGCAGGTCGGGCGAAAGGACCAGGATTGACACCCGCGGGTCCGCCTCCAGGTTCCGGCGCGTCTTCCAGATCATCATCTCCCCGAAGACGATGGTCCGCTCGTCGACGGCCTCGAGGGAAAGCACCGGCACGACGTTCGGGACGCCGTCGGCGTCGCGGGTGGCCAGGAACTTGGGCGCGCGCAACTCGGAGAGCGCGCGAGCGGCTCCCGGGTCAAGTTTGGCCTCCGGCAGGTCGATGGCGGTCATGTCCTCAGTCCCGGGTAGCGCCGGACCACGTTACGTTCCGCACGCCGCCCTGCACGGCGACGGCGACCAGTCGCTCCATCCGCTCGCGCAGGGGCAGGTCCGTGTCTTCCAGCGTGTAGGACAGGTCCAGGCGATGGTACTTAGGGCGCCCCAGGTTCGTGTAGGCGAGCAGGTCCCAGCGCTCGACTGCCGGCAGCCGTCCGGCGATGAACGCGGCCAGCGCCGCGACGTTCTCCTCGTCGTCCGTGTAGCCGGGGATCACCGGCGTCCGCACCCACATGGGGACGCCACGCGCTGCGATGGCGGCGGCGTTCTCGAAGATGCGGTCCGGGGAGACGCCCGTGGCCTCGCGGTGCCGCTCCTGGTCGGCCACCTTCAGGTCGAACAACACCAGGCTAACGTGCGGCAGCAGGCGCTCGTACACGCTCCAGTCCGCGTAGCCGCAGGTGTCGATGGCCGCGGCGATGCCGCCTTCGTGGCACAGCGCCAGGAACGCCTCCAGGAAGTCAGGCTGCGTAGCAGGCTCGCCGCCGGAGACCGTCACGCCCCCGCCGGACGTCTCGTAGAACACGGCGTCCCTGGCCACGAGCGCGAAGAGCTCCTTCGGCGTCCATCGCCGGCCTATGACCTCGAGGGCGCCGCCAGGGCAGGCTTCGACGCAGCGGTCGCAGGGTGAGCAACGCTCGCGGTCGATGCGCATCCCCGCCGGTGTCAGTTCCAGGGCTCGGGTCGGGCAGGCGGCCAGACAGGCACGGGCGCCGATGCAGCGCACGTCGTACCAGACCAGTTGCGGGTGCGGCGAAAGGCCCTCTGGGTTGTGGCACCAGCGGCACCGTAGCGGGCAGCCCTTCATGAAGACGGTTGTGCGGATGCCGGGGCCGTCCTCGGTGCTGAAGCGCTGCACGTTGAAGGTGACGCCGGTGACCGCTCGCGCGCTATCTGCCGTCTCCGCTGGGGATATGGGGAGCGTCATGGCCTTCCTAGACCCGTCTCGCTTCGCGAGCGATGATCTCATCCTGGATCTCGCGTCCCAGGGTGACGAAGTAGGCGTTGTAGCCCGTTACGCGCACCAGCAGGTTGCGGTAGGTTTCCGGATCCGCCTGGGCCGCCCGCAACGTGTCGGGGTCGAGGACGTTCACCTGGAGGGCAGTGCCGCCCACGCGGCAGTACGCCCGCAGGAGGGCTGCCAGCTTGGCAACGTGCTCTTCGTCGCGCAGGAGCGATGGGCTGAGGTTCAGCGTGTGGGATGCGCCGTTGGGTGCCGTCTCAAGCCCCAGGTGGCCCACCGACTGGATGGCGGCGGTCGGCCCCTCGCGGTCGGCACCGTTGACCGGGCATACGCCGTTGGAGAGGTACGTCCCCCGCCGGCGGCCGTCCGGCGTGGCGGCGGTCAGCGGCGCGTAGCCAATCCAGTAGTTCCAGGAGAGATAGCCGCCGCGGTAGCGCCGGCCGGTGGCCGGTGAGACGTGACGGAACGCCTCCTCCGTCCAGAACCGCGACACCTCCCGCCCCAGGCCGTCTGCCTCCGGGTCATCCATGCCGAACTTCGGGGCTCTGTTGGTAAGGATCTGGCGCAGTTCCTCGTGCCCCTCGAAGTTGGCGCGGATGGCGGCCAGCAGTTTGTCCATGGTCACGCGCCGCTCGTCGTAGATCAAGCGCTTGACGGCGGCAAGCGAGTCCACTGCCGTCGCCAGGGCGATGCCCTCGACGGTGATGTAGTTGTGGCGGGCGCCGCCGGCGGTGACATCGCGGCCGCTCTCGGCGCAACCATCGACCAGCACGCTCAGGTAGGGCGTCGGCTCGAAGCCGGCGCGCAGGGCGTCCGCCTGGTTGTTGCAGGCGATGAGCCGTCCGAGCAGCGCCTTGAGCTGCTGCTTGAAGGCGGCCAGGAACGACGGGAAGTCCGGGAACGCGCGCGGGTCGCCCGTACGCGGGCCCAGGCGCTGGCCGGTCGCCAAGTCGACGCCGTCATTGAGCGTGAGTTCGACCGCCTTGGCCAGGTTCAGGTTGACGTCGACGGTGCCGGAGCGGTCGCAGCCCTGGAGGGTGTTCTCCAGGCAGCCGACGGGCGCGTAGTCCCAGAGTTGGTCTTCGGGGAGCCCCTGCCAGGTCAGGCCGCGGATCGACGCCTCGTCGAAGTTGAGCAAGAAGGGCGAACCCTGGGTGCGGGCGATCAGCCCGGCGACCCGGCGCAGCAGGTCCTCCGGCGTCTTCTCGTGCAGGCGGACGTTGGGCTTGGGCTCCAGCAGGTTTATCTCCTCGATGACGTCCAGCATCAGCCAGGTGAGGTCGTTGCTGGCGTCGCTGCCGTCGGCGTTGGTGCCGCCCAGCGTGATCAGTTGCCCGAAGCCGGAGTTGATCCCCTGGTTGCCGATCCGGCCCTGGTAATCGTAGGCGTAATTGTGCTTGATCCAGAAACACTGGAGTAGTTCCCGGGCTTGTTGCCGGTCGAGCCGCCCGCTCGCCATGTCCGCCTGGTAGTAGGGGTAGAGGTACTGGTCGATGCGCCCGGGCGAGAGGCCGGGGCCCGGGTAGGACTCGGCGGCCATGACCAGCATGTGGGTGAACCAGAGCGATTGGAGCGCTTCCTGGAAGGTCGTGGCCGGTTCCGCCGGCACCCGGCGGCAGATACGGACGATCTCCTCCAGTTCGACCCGCCGCGCCGGGTCCGTCTGGCGCTGCGCCAGCCGTTCGGCTTCGTCTGCGTAACGTCCGGCAAAGGCGATGGCGGCTTCGCAGCAGATGATGAGCGCGCGCAGGAAGTCGCGCCTGGTCGCGTCGGGCTCCCGGGCCCGCATCTCCTCCAGTTCGGTGGCGATGCGGCGGAAGCCCAATCGCAGGACCTTCGGGTAGTTGGGGATCAGGTGGCCGGGGACGGCGCCGCAGTTGCCGGCACCGGAGACGGTGCTCCCGTGGGGAGCGAGCACAGCCTCCTCACGGCAAATGGCGCCTGTGCGAGTCACATAGAGGGTGGACTCGTTTTCGGGGGCAGGGCACAGGTAACCGCTTGGACGCTTGCGGGACAGACTGCGGAGCATGACAATGCGTCATTGGGAGAAGAGTGGGAGACTACCAGCGAAACCCATGGGAGGAGGGGCCGATGACCGTTCGGAGCCGCATTCTCGCTTATTTGAAAGAACATCCAGAAGGCATTGACGACGACGTTTTGACCGCGGCCCTGGGATTGAGTCGCCGTCAGCAAACCAACCAAGAGTGTCGTCGACTGCAGGTGTCAGGAATTGTTGAGAGGTACCCAGTTGACGGGAAGATTAGGAACTTCCTCGTTGGCCAGTTGACCGCCTCTCCACCGGTGCCAGATGCAGATACGCAGGCGTTCCCCCCTGAGCGGCAGGCCAGTTGG
>CAZSRY010000122.1:0-4976 GCA_964609475.1 uncultured Dehalococcoidia bacterium | reverse complement strand
CCCGCCAGGATCGATAGGGGCAGAGCGATGTGCACGTTGAGCCAGGGCATCTTCTCCCCTGCCAGCGTGAAGGCGAACAGGGCCGACAGCGTCCAGAAGAACAGGAGGCGGGTGAGCCCCTCCATGGGAAGCATCAGCACCGCCCCGATCATCGCCACGAACCCCGCCTCTGTCCGGTACGGCCCGATGAGCGGCATCCGCTCGCCGACCAGCGCCAGGGTGACCACCAGCGCCAGCGCCGCCAGGACCACCGCCCTCTGCCTCACCTGACCCCGCAGGACGTACACCACCGCGGCCCCCAGGGCGAAGACGAGAGGGAGGAACTCGTAGACCGGCAGGAGCATGAAGTAATAGTATGATGGCTGCCCTCCCAGCCTGACGTTCTGCTGTCCCAGCCAGTAGTCCAGCGACCCCCACATCCCCGTCCAGAAGCCGTCCGGGTTGGTGAAGAACGATGTGAGCAGAGGGATAAGGATGGCGTAAAAGACGGCGGCGCAGACCATCCAGACGCGCCACCGCCACAAGAGGCCCAGACAGAAAGCGGCGATCATCAGCCCCAGCACGCTGACCCGCATCATCACCAGTTCCTCCGTCACCTCACCGTCGCCCACCAACGGCAGCTTCTGCACCGTCGCCGCGTACAGCGGCAGCGATAGGCATCCTATCAGCACCAGCAGATGTCCTGCCCGCGGGAGGGCGCCGAGCCCGAGGCGTCGGCGCAGCGATCCCAGGAACGGCCAGAAAGCGACGATCAGCCAGGCCGTCGGCAGGAGGGCGGCGTAGGCGAGGCTCCGACGCCTCGGGCTCGGCGCCGCCTCCCCCTCCGGGGCCGACCCGTCGGGCAGCCAGTCGGACGTAGAGCAGGGCCACATCTGGGCCGCCAACTCCCGCGCCGCCAGCAGATTCAGATAGACCAGCAGCATCGCCACGACGATGTACGTCACCTCCTTAGTGGCGAAGCTGAGGGCCAGCAGACCCGCCGTCAGGTAGAGGTAGATACGGCGCGGCTGCGCCAGATATCGCCACATGCAGACCACCAGGGCCAGCGTGAAAAAGGCGATGTAGATATCGTTGCGGGCAAAGCGGCTGTAATAGAGCAGCGTCGGCGAGACCGCCAGCAGCAGGGCGGTGATGAGGGCCCCTGCCCGTCCCAGATGCCCGCGCAGCAGAAACGGCAGCGCTACCAGCGCCGCCCCGAACAGGGCGGGCGGCACCCGCGCCGTATAATCGCTATCCCCGAACAGGACGAAAGTCAGCGCCGTAGCGAAAAACTGAAACGGGCCATGGGTGAGAGGATTATGGACATAGCCGCGCCCATCCGCCAGCTGCCAGCTAAAGCCGGCGTGCACCGCCTCGTCGCCGTGGAAGGTACGGGCACCCAGGTCCCAGAAGCGGAGCACCACTGCCAGGACGATCAGCGCCGCCCACAGGGCGATCTCCCAGCGCCCTAGCGACGGCCCGCCTGTCCGCTCCGGCCCGCTAGCCTGACGGTTGGGGTGAGCCTGCCGGCCTCTGCCGGGCCTCCTCCTGCTGGCCTTCCTTGCCCTTCCGATTCGCTCCCTCCTTCGCTGTCACGTGGCTGACCCCGGGCAGCAGGGGTTCGCCCCTAAGTGGAGCCTCCGAGCCCCTGATTACCGGTGCCCCGCGCGGACTGCCGAACAACCGCCTATTTCGGGCCAAATACTCGCCGACCGGCCCGCAGACCAGGTAGTAGGACACGCTCGCGTAGTACACGCCGCCGATGATATCGACAACGTAGTGGTGGCCGAGGTAAACGCTCGATAGGAAGACGGCGGCGGGATAGAGGATGACCGGCCTCGCCCGCCTGCCCCAGAGCCGCCGCGCGAACAGGTAGAACAGCCACGGATACGCCGCGTGCAGCGACGGCATGGCGGCCACCGCGTTCGGGCTCACCTTGTCATAGATGAAGGCCATGTGCCCCGACAGGTGCACGAGGCGGACGCCCTCCGGGTCGCCGCTCCCCGCCGCCCACCAGGGGGGCGCCGTCGGCAGCAGCATGTAGGTGACGAAGCCGGCGTACGACAGAAGGAGCAGCGCGATCACGAAGCGCCAGTACTGCTCGCGCCGGTGCTGCCAGATGAGCGCCGCGAACAGGAGCGGCACCACGAAGTGCACCGCGTGGAGCAGCGCCGCCAGGGAGTCGTACCAGTGCGTGACCCCCGGGTCGGAGAACCAGCGCTGGAGCTCCTGAGTGGGCACGTGGCCCAGGAAGAGGGCGCGCTCCAAAGCGATCGGGTAGTCGACGTAGACCCTGCCCGTCAGGTCGTCGGCCATGCCGCGCATGGCGTCGTAGGAGAGCAGGAGCAGCACGAACGGCGCGAAGTCGCGGACGAAGTGGAGACGCTGCTTCCCCCAGACGAAGCCCGCCACGAGCAGGAGGAGGATCACGTCCGGCATCAGGAACGTGTTGCGGGCAATGGAGAGAGAGACGATGAAGGCCAGGTACGCGCCCTGAAGAAGATAGAGCACCCGGATCCCTACCTCGGGGGCCTCGCGCGGGGCCGTCGCCTCAACCGGCTCCCGCCCTCGCTGAGCGAGCAGCAACGCGCCCAGCGTAACGGCCATCACCGGCGTCAGTAGGTTGACCCCGGCATGGTCGAGGATCCGCAGTCCCCAAAGTTGAACCAGCCATACGCTCAGCGCCAGCGCCGCCCATGGCAGCACGCCCTGATTCGTGCGCAGCGCGTAGGCCAACGCCAACGCCAACGCCAGCGCCATGAGCGACAGGTCCTGCATATAGAGATGCGGGTTCACCAGCAGCGACGCCATCAGCAAAGCGCCGCACTGGAGCAGGAACCGCGGCTTTCGGGGCGCCCAGTCGCCCTGGAACGCGGCCAGCGCCGCCAGCAGCGTGATCCCGGAGAGCGTCCACGTCAGCGTCAGATGGCCGGCGCTGTTGTTATCCAGCAGGCGGGCCGCGAAGCCGTTCCAGCCGAACATGCCCTCCGGCGTCACGCCCCACTTGTTCTCCCAGCCTGCGCTCTCCAGGAGAAAGCGCGGATAGTCGATGACCACGGACGGACCGGAGACCGCTATGGAGACCATCGCCAGCGCCCAGGCCACCGCCGCGAAGCTCGCCAGCGGTCGCCAGCGTCGCTTCCAGAGCAACAGGACGACCGGCAGGATCGCCATCTGCGGCTTCACCAGCAGGAGCGCCAGGGCCGCCCCCGACAGGGATTCCCGTCCCCTCATCTGGAGGACGATGAAGAGCAGCCAGCCTAGCAGAAGCACCATCGACAACTGCCCGTGCAGGACGACCCACGACACCGAGTACAGTGATAAGAACCCCAGCCAGAGAAGAAGCCGCTGCAGCCAATCCTCTAGCCCCAGGAGCCGCTGGATGCCGAGGCCTGCGGCCAGCGCCAGGGCGGTGGTCACGATACCGATGATCACGGTCGCGACCTCGATAGGCAGCGCCGATAGAGGGGCGAAGGCCGCCGCCACGAAAGGCGGGTTGAAATAGGCCAGGACGCCCGTCCCGCCGACGGAGCGTCCGACCGACTCGACCTCCTCATGGGCCAGCGTACGGACGTCGTACAGGGCGTCGCCGTGGCCCTCCCGCACCAGGCGGCCTGCCGTGTAGTACACCACGTAGTCCTCGTGAGGCCCTCTGGCGCTGTGGCCGGCGAAGCGGTCGTTGTACATGTCCGCTACGCTCGCCCAGGACTTCGTGCCCGCCAGTATGAAGACGAACGCCAGCGCGGCGAGGACGTAGACCCCTGTGCGCGGCGACAGTACTCGCCGTGAGATGCCTTCGATGCTGGTGGGATACCCCGTCCTGGCGAGGCCGAGGCAGCGCTGTAGGTAGCGGCTGCCGCGGGCCAGCGCGGCGTGGGCGGCTGAGGGGGTTTGGGAGGACAAAGCCGAGTCTCCTTCCTCTGCTCTTCTCTTGAGATATCGTCCGTTCGTCCTGCTAGGGCAGTAGGCATTCCCCCTATATCCTCTCCACCGCCACCTATGGAGCCCGCATTCTTTCGGGGCAAACGCCGCCGGGAATAGGTGAAACACCCTAGGGAGGAGCGGTGCCGTCCCTGCCGATCCTATCCACTGACGCATCTTATGTAGCAGGGACGGAACCCGTATGGTTCTCTTGACTGGATTCAACCCCTCGCGGCGTCCTCTCTCCCTGCGGCTGCCTTGTCGCCAGGCATTCTGGACAGGATCGGAATGAGCGCCACTGCTATCGAAACGGCCCGAACGGCAAGCGCCCGCGAGGCGCGGCGGCTATGGGCCTTCCCGCTGGAATGGGCGTCGGCCTCGGCCGTGGACGCGGCCCTGGCGACCGGCCTCTTCGCCGGCAGCCTGATCGTGTACAACGCCACCCTCGCGCCCGGCCTCACCTACGTCAGCCTCGACGGCAACGAGCTTGCCACCGTTCCCCACCAGCTGGGGCTGCTTCACTCCCCCGGCTATCCCTTCTACACCTGGATCGGCAAGCTGTTCACCTATCTGCCGGTAGGCGACGTCGCCCATCGCATGAACCTGATGTCGGCCGTCTCCGCCGCCGGCGCGGTGGCGCTCCTCTACGGCATCGTTGCCCTCCTCACCCATAGCCGCGCGGCCGCGGTCTTCGCCGCTCTCCTCTTCGCCTTCTCGACGACCCTCTGGTCGCAGGCCGTCATCACCGAGGTCTACGCGCCCAACATCTTCATGGTCGCCCTGACGTTGTTCCTCTTCCTGGCCTGGGGCGAGCGGTTGCGCAACCGCGCCGGCGGAGCCGGCGGCGACCTGCCCGCCGCCCTTCTCTTCTACGGGGCCTGTCTCGCCTTTGGCCTCAGCCTGGGGACCCACCTGTCGAACCTGGCCCTGATCCCTGCCCTCGCCCTCTACGCCGTCCTGGCCGGTCGGGGCGCGCGCATCCCGCCGCGGAGCCTCCTCATCGGCGGAGGGCTCCTCCTGCTGGGTGCCTGCCAGTTCATCTGGCTGCCGCTGAGGGCCTCCACCCTGAACGATGA
>CAZSRY010000121.1:0-4989 GCA_964609475.1 uncultured Dehalococcoidia bacterium | reverse complement strand
CGGCGGCAGCGGCAACCGCCATCCACCATCTTCGACCAGCCGCTGGAGTTATGTATAATGATGGTGCATGCCTTCCATTGAGGTCATCGGTCTCACGAAGCGCTTCGGTTCCCTTACCGCGGTCGACGACATCAGCTTCCAGGTGGAGGACGGCGAGGTGTTCGGCTTCCTGGGGCCCAACGGCGCCGGCAAGACGACCACAATCAACATCCTCTGTACGCTGATGCGTCCGACGAGCGGTGGGGCGAAGGTCGCCGGCTACGACGCGGCATCGCAGAGAGATGCCGTCCGCCAGTCTATAGGGCTGGTGTTCCAGGACCCCAGCCTCGACGAACAGCTCACCGCCTCCGAGAATCTCCAGTTTCATGCCCACCTGTACAACGTGCCCGGCCGTGAGCGCGCCCGGCGCATCGAGGAGGTGCTGCGCGTCGTCGAGCTGTGGGAGCGCCGCAACGCCATTGTCCGTACCTTCTCCGGAGGCATGAAGCGGCGTCTGGAGATCGCGCGGGGAATGCTGCACCGTCCCGCCGTGCTCTTCCTGGATGAGCCGACGCTGGGGCTGGACCCCCAGACCCGCGAGCACATCTGGGACTATATCCTCGGCCTGCAACGGGCGCACCGGATCACCATCTTCATGACCACCCACTACATGGAGGAGGCGGAGCACTGCGATCGCATCGCTATCATCGATCAGGGGAAGATCGTGGCCCTGGATACGCCCGACGCCCTCAAGCGGATGGTGCGGGCGGACATCGTGACCCTTCAGACGGAGGACAACGAGCGGGCGACGCGGGAGATCCAGGAGCGATACGGCCTGAAGGCACAGCAGGAGGACTCGCGTATCCGCCTGGAGGTGGAGGACGGCGCCGAGTTCATTCCCAGGCTCGTGCGTGAGCTGGGGGTTTCCGTGGTATCGGCGGACCTGCACCGGCCGACGCTGGACGACGTCTTCCTGAAGCTTACGGGGCGTGCCATCCGCAAGGCGGAGGGCGCCCCAGTGGACATGATGCGGCTCCACGGCCGGCTATGGAGAGGCGGGCGACGCTAGATGACTGCCGCTTACGCATCGGCTGCCAGCCCGCCCACCCGCGGCCGCCAGGCGGGCCTCAGGGCCAACGCCCGCGGCGTCTACATCATCTGGTATCGCGATGTGCTGCGCTACTGGCGGGATCGTGCGCGGCTCGTCTCGTCCCTCGGCCAGCCACTCATGTTCCTCATCATCTTCGGCAGCGGCCTCTCAGCGTCACTGGGCGCCGGACTGACCAGCGAGCTGGGAGATGTCTCCTACGTCCGCTTCCTCTTCCCGGGCATCGTTGCCATGGCGGTCCTGTTCACGGCGGTCTTCAGCGCCATCTCCATCGTCTGGGACAGGGAGTTCGGCTTTCTGCGTGAGGTGCTGGTGGCCCCCATAAGCCGAGCGGCGGTGGTGCTGGGAAAGGCGCTCGGCGGCAGCACGGTGGCCATGTTCCAGGGCGCGATCCTGCTGATCCTGGCGCCGATCCTCGGCGTATCGCTGAACCCTTTGCTCGTCCTCGAGCTGCTGGGGCTCATGTTCCTGACCGCGTTGGCTCTCACCTCCGTGGGCATCCTCGTAGCGTCGCGGCTCCAGTCTATGCAGGCGTTCCAGATGATCATGAACTTCCTCATCATGCCCATGTTCTTCCTCAGCGGCGCCTTCTTCCCCCTGCGAGGGCTGCCGGGCTGGATGAGCGTTATCACCCGCCTCGACCCCATGGCCTACGGCGTCGACCCGATGCGGCGGGTGCTGCTTGGCGCCGACCTGGCCCCCGGCATCAGGATAGCCAATCACCATCTGGGAACGCTTGAGGACTGCCTCATCCTCATCGTTTTCGCCGCCGTCATGATGGCGCTGGCAATGTGGGCGTTCGAGACGCAGGAGTAGGCCGGCGGGCCGCCTCTCGCCGAGCAAGCGACCCTGGGTGGAGGGCGATCGCCTTGCCCCCGCTAGCCGTTTGCGCTAACATTGGCCTTGCACCTCGCCAGGTCAGGAGCGCTTAACCCCATGAAAGAGTACAAGACAGAGGACATCCGTAACGTCGTTCTGGTCGGCCACGGCGGGACCGGCAAGACGTCGCTGACGGAGGCGCTGCTGTTCGGCAGCGGGGCCGTGAACAGGCTGGGCCGCGTGGACGACGGCAGTACCATCTCCGACTACGACCCGGACGAGGTCAAGCGCAAGATAAGCATCAACCTCTCCCTCCTGCCCTGCGAGTGGAAGGGTAAGAAGATAAACGTCATCGATACGCCGGGCTACGCCGACTTCGTGGGGGAGGTGAAGGCGGGCCTTCGCGCCGCCGACGCCGCGCTCATGGTGGTCTGCGCCTCCTCCGGCGTGGAGGTGGGGACGGAACATGTCTGGTCGTACGCCGACGAAGAGGCGCTGCCGCGGCTGGTGCTCATCAACCGCATGGACCGCGACAACGCCGACTTCTTCCAGACGCTGAGCCAGCTTCAGTCGTTCTTCGGCAAGAAGTGCGTCGCCCTCCAGTTGCCCATCGGTGCCCAGAGCGCCTTCGAGGGCGTGGTGGACCTCCTCGCCCTGAAGAGCTTCAGCGGCGAGAAGGCGACCGAGGGCGCCGTGCCCGATTCCCTCTCCGACCAGGTGGAGCGCCACCGCGAGCAGTTGGTGGAGGCGATCGCGGAGACGGACGACGAGCTCATCAACAAGTACCTGGAGGGCGAGGAGCTGAGCCAGGAAGAATTGTCGCGAGGGCTGCGTTCCGGAATCGCGGCGGGCGCCATCGTGCCGGTGCTGGCGGGCGCCGCCGGCAAGAACATCGCTACTCCCCGGATCCTGGACACCATCGCCCAGTACCTGCCATCGCCCCAGGATAGAGGCGAGCTGACGGCGAAGATCGGCGACCAGGAGGAGAAGCTGACGGCCGACCCCTCGGGCCCGCTGGCGGCCCTGGTGTTCAAGACGACGGCCGACCCCTATGTGGGCAAGCTCACCTATCTTCGGGTCTACTCCGGCGTGCTCAAGGCCGACTCGCAGGCCTGGAACTCGAGCAAGGGCGCCGCCGAGCGTATCGGGCAGCTGTTCACCGTGCAGGGCAAGAGCCAAGAAGCGACCCCCCAGTTGGTGGCCGGCGATATGGGCGCCGTGGCCAAGCTGACGGAGACCTCCACCGGCGACACGCTGGCGACCAAGGACCGGCCCCTCGTGCTGCCGCCCATGGTCTTCCCGACACCGGTCTCCGGCGCCGCTGTCCATCCCAAGACAAAGGCCGACCTGGATAAGATGGGGAGCGCCCTGGCCCGCATCGCGGAGGAAGACCCCACGCTGCGGGTCCACCGCGAACACGATACGGGGGAGACCATCCTCTCCGGCCTGGGGGAGCCCCACGTCGAGGTGGCCGTGGAGAAGATACAGCGCAAGTTCGGCGTGGGCCTGGAGTTGACGACGCCCAAGGTACCGTACAAGGAGACCGTCACCGCCCCCAGCAGCGCCGAGTATACCCACAAGAAGCAGACGGGCGGCCATGGTCAGTACGCCCGCGTGGCGATCAAGCTGGAGCCCCAGCCGCGGGGCAGCGGCTTTGAGTTCGTCAACAGCATCGTCGGGGGCGCCGTTCCCAGGACATACATCCCGGCGGTAGAGAAGGGCGTGGTGGAGGCCATGCAGGAAGGGGTGGTGGCGCACTATCCGCTCATCGACACGAAGGTGACCCTGTACGACGGCAAGGACCATCCGGTGGACTCATCGGAGATAGCGTTCAAGATCGCCGGCGCCGCCGCCCTCAAGCAGGGCGTGCTTCAGGGCCAGCCGATCCTGCTGGAGCCGATCATGAACCTCAAAGTGAGGGTGCCGGAGACGAATACCGGCGATGCGATGGGCGACCTGAACAGCAAGCGGGCCAAGGTGCTGGGGATGACCCCGGACGACGGCAACAGCATCATCGAGGCCCAGGTGCCGCTGGCAGAGGTGCTGCGCTACGCGACCGACCTGCGCTCGATCACCCAGGGGCGCGGCAGCTACACGCTGGAGTTCAGCCACTACGAGGAGGTGCCCGCTCACCTGGCGCAGCGGATCATTCAGAAGGCGGAGGAGGAGGCGAAGTCCTCCTAGAACGGGCCTGCTGAGAGATAGTGCGTAGGCCGGGGTCAAAAGCCCCGACCTGTTGCTTTTCGGGCATAGCGGGTTAGGGGAGGCGGGGCCTATCCCTCCTCATCGTCCGATTCCTGATCGGATTCCCCGCGCTTCCCTGCCTTATCCCAGAGGGGCTGGTAGTCCTCGCCGGTGACGGCGTGGCGTATCTCCTCCGCCTCCAGGGCCAGCAGCTCCTGGTAGCAGGCCTCGCACTGACGGACGACGTCGGGGAAGCCCAGATTGACGAAGCGGCTGACGATGTGCTCCCAGACCCCCAGGCGGGCGAGGCTGGCCACGTACTTGGGCCAGGGGATGATGGTGATGCTCTCGGGGCGCGGGAAACGGGGGCGAAGCCGGCGCAGGCTCTTGAAGCGGTCCTCGGGCGTGGCGACCATGGGGACGACCTTGATCATGGGGGGGTCGACGTCGCTGGAGCGGGCATCTATGAGGAGCGTCTTGCGGAGGAGGGGGAAGTAGATAGCGACAACGTCCGTCGACTCGACGGCGCGGGTCACCTCAGAGAGATCGAGGCGGAAATCGAAGTCCATGTTAGTCCCCCAGTTTTCCTCACCTCAACCTGAAGGTCATTAAGCAATTAGTGGCGTTCGATGTTCGTTTGAACACTTCACTTCTGAGGGATAAATCCCTCAGCTTCGACAGCCAAGCGCGCTGCCTAGATTACGCAGCGATGCGCTGAAGCTGAGGGTTTCAACCCTCAGAATCGTATGACTTGTCGGCGTCCGCTTCCGCTTTCGCACGTGCTGCTTTTTCGGCATTCTCCGCCACCTCCTTAACCAGTTGTTCTATATCAGTGTATGCCTCAACCATTGCCCGTGCGTCCTGCGTGACGTATTTTTCGTATGTCGCTTGCATCTTTT
>CAZSRY010000120.1:0-5021 GCA_964609475.1 uncultured Dehalococcoidia bacterium | reverse complement strand
AAGAACTGGAAGACGAATCCAATGTGGTCGCGCCGGAACCTGCCCAGGTCGCCGTCGGATAGGGCGGCGATATCGACCCCGCCGTAGCGGATCTCGCCGCTGCTGGGCCGGTCCAGGCCGCCCAGGAGGTTCAAGAGCGTCGTCTTGCCGGAGCCGCTGGGCCCCAATACCACCACCAGCTCTCCCTCGCCGAAGCCCAGGTCGGCGTCGCTCAGGGCGTGGACCTGTACCTGGCCCATCTCGTACGTCTTGCCTACGCCGCGCATCTCCACCAGGGGCGCCCCGACGGTTCTCCTGTCAGCCGCTTCAGCCATCGGCCGGTTCTCCGTCATGATGATCATCTCCTACAAACCATGTCGCGAGCGGCCCGGGGGGCACGCCGGAGGAGGGCTTCGCCGGAAGGGAAGAGCTTGACATAAGATTACAGCCGCAGAGCAGAGTCCGCTGTCATCGCGGGCGGCGTTGGAGGGCGGGCTAGGTCTGAGCGGTCACGTCCTGCTGGGCCTCGCGCAGTCTGCGGCTGAGAACGGGCAACATCTGCACGGCGATGTAGGGATTCGTCCGCAGCTCTGCCACGAAGTCCCAGCGGGTCAGGACGAGGCACTCCGTGTTCTGCTTCGCCCGCACGCTGGCGGAGCGAGGATAGGAGTCGAGGAGGGCCATCTCCCCGAAGAAATCTCCCGCACCCAGCGTCGCCAGCACCTTCGCCTTCTTGCTGCTCAACCCTCGCACCACCTCTACCCGGCCCGACTTGATGATGAAGAAGGCTACCGCGGTCTCGCCCTCCTTAACGATGACGTCGCCCTTCTTGTAGTCCCGCACAATCGCGGCAGAGGCCAGACGCTTCAGGTCCCTGCGGCTCAGTTCCGAGAATAGGGGAGCAGCAGCCAGGTCTTCCATGGACATGCGAGCCTCCTTACCTCTCAGTCATTCCTCAAAGACCCCCCTGCGTCGCCAGCGTACGCCGCTGGACAGGGGGAGCATAGCCTCATCTAGATGCACTATATAACAGTCGGCGTGCTCAGCGCCACGTGACGGGCGGCGTCCAGAGCCGAGGATTGCTGGCTTGGGCGGATGTGGTGGGGAACCTAGTACGGGGTGCCCGGCCTTACGATAGTGCAGGGAGGCTGACTTCGAAATGGGATGATTCCCTTCCTCGGCGGGGGTGGTCAGCCTCCCTGCAAAGCTCGGACGGGGGCTTCTGTCTTGGCAAGGCCCTGTTTCTTCTCTGTGAGGCCTCTCGTACAATGTAGCGCCATATCCGCTCTTCCTCTATGAAGCCGTCCACTCACGAAGGGTGAAAGACTTCACACTACCGAGAAAAGTAGTACGATAGAGCCGAGAGGAGGTCGTCCTCAGCCAGCGAAAGGCCGGACATCATGACCGTCGCCCTTATCGCGCAGGTTCCCGTGTTCTCCCAACTGCCTGCGGAAGACGTCGAGGCACTGGCTCTCCAGGCCCGTGAGCGCCGCTACCGGCGAGGCGAGGTCATCTTCCGCAAGGACGATCCCGGGACCACCTTTCACATCATCACCGAGGGCAAGGTGCGAATTGTCCTCCCCTCACCGGAGGGAGAGGAGGTCACCGTCGCCATCCTGGGCAGCGGCGAATTCTTCGGTGAATTCTCCCTGCTGGACGGCGAGCCCCGCTCGGCGACGGCCATCGCCGGCGAGGACACGCGGACAGTCGTGGTGAATCGAGAGGGCTTCCTGTCCTGGCTATCGGACAGGCCCGCTGTCGCCATCGCTCTCCTGGCCGTGCTCAGCCGTCGCCTCCGCCGCTCCGACGAGCTGCTCGGCGATGTGGCCTTCCTCAATGTGCCCGGTCGCCTGGCCAAGAAACTGGTGCAGCTCAGCCAGCTCTATCGCCGCGAGACGCCGCAGGGCCAGCCCGTGCAGGTGCGCCTGACCCAGGAAGAGCTGGCCAGCACCATCGGTGTCACCCGCGAGAGCGTCAACAAGTACCTCAGGTACTTCAGCTCCAAGGGATGGGTCACCCTCGGGAAGGGACGGATCAGTATTCTCGACCCCGACGCCCTTCAGGAGCAGATCTACTAGCCATCCCAAGCAGTAAAGGAGTCAGGGTAATGAGAGGAAGGAAGATCAGGGAGGGCATCTACAGTGTAGGGGCCGTCGACTGGGACAGGCGACTATTCGACTCCCTCATACCGCTACCTGACGGCACAAGCTACAACGCCTACCTCGTGCAGGGATCCGAGAAGACGGTATTGCTGGACACTGTCGATCCCACAAAGGCGGACATCCTTTTCTCGCACTTGGAGGGTGTTGCGAGCATCGATTACGTCGTTGCTCATCACGCTGAGCAAGACCACGCAGGAGTTATCCCCGGTGTGCTCAGCAGGTACAAAGACGCCAAGCTCATCGCATCGTCCAAGGCAAGAGGGATGCTCCTGGACCTGCTGGACATCCCCGAAGACAGGGTCGTTGCGGTTGAGGACGGGGAGAGGCTGTCGCTGGGGGGCAGGACGCTGGAGTTCGTATACATGCCGTGGGTTCACTGGCCGGAGACAATGGTGACCCGCCTGCTGGAGGACAACATACTCTTCACCTGTGACCTCTTTGGCTCGCATCTCGCCACCTCTGGCCTCTATGCCGATGAGGCGCGTGTCTATGAGCCGGCCAAGAGGTACTATGCGGAGATCATGATGCCCTTCCACAAGGCGATCGAGAAGCATCTGGAGAAGGTGAAGGGCTATGACGTATCGCTCATCGCGCCCAGCCATGGCCCTATATACGACAGGCCTGCGTTCATCATCGATGCCTATGACGAGTGGGTATCGGGCGACCCGAAGAACCTGGTCCTTCTTCCCTACATATCCATGCACGGCAGCACTGAGGAGATGGTCAACTACCTTGTCGAGGCGCTGGCCGAAAGGGGAGTCGGCGTAGAGCAGTTCAACCTGGTTGCCACCGACCTGGGGAAGCTGGCGGTGGCCTTAGTTGATGCTGCCACCATCGTTGTCGGGACGCCGACGGTGCTTGGTGGCCCCCATCCGAACGTCATCTACGCTGCTCACCTGGTGGCTGCGCTGAAGCCCAAGCTCAAGTTCGCAGCCGTCATCGGCTCCTACGGTTGGGGTGGGAAGTGTGTCGAGCAGTTGGCAGCCATCATATCCCATCCAGAGATCGAGATCCTGGATCCTGTCCTCTGTAAAGGGCTCCCCAGGGAGGCCGATTTCCAGGCATTGGATAGCTTGGCGGACACAATCGCCAAAAAGCACAAGGAACACGGCTTCACATAAGACGTGTCGCTATGTCGACTAGTCTCCAGCGTGGAAGGAGTAGTTCAGATGGAAAGCCTGCTAACCGACGACCAGAAGAAACTGCGCGATGAGGTGCGCGCCTTCGTCCGCGATGAAGTCCCCCGCCAGCTTCTCCTCGACATGGACGAGGGTAAGGTGTCCTACCCCCGCGAGTTCTTGGAGGCGGCAGCGCGACATCGCTTCCTGGGGCTGCGTTTCCCTGAGAAGTACGGCGGCCGCGGCCTCGGCTGGGTCGATGAGATCATCGCCCTGGAGGAGATCGGCGTCCTCAGCACCAGCCTCCCCTGCCTGTACGGCCTGGTGAGCATCGTCGGCGAGGGGCTCAGCGTCTTCGGCACGCCGGAGCAGAAGGAGCGCTGGCTGCGTCCCGTCCTGGAGGGGAAGACGACCGTCGCCGAGGCCCTGACCGAGCCCCGCGGCGGCTCCGATTTCTTCGGTGCGACGACGACCGCCCGCCGCGACGGCGACACCTACGTCCTCAACGGCCAGAAGCGCTTCATCGTCGGCGCCGAGGGGGCGGACATCTTCTTTGTCTACGCCCGCTCCCGCGAGGACGCCTCCTCGCACGAGTCGATCAGCTCCTTCATCGTGGAGCGCGGGCCGGAAGTCGACGTCCAGCACGTCTACGGACTGCTGGGCATGCGCGGCGGCGGCACCGGCCGCGTCTACTTCCGCGATGCCCGCGTGCCCGTCGAGAACCTGATCGGCCCTGAGCACGGTGGGGCGATGGTCTTCAACCAGATGATGATCCCGGAGCGCATGACCAGCGCCGCCGGCGCCCT
Organism: uncultured Dehalococcoidia bacterium; assembly: GCA_964609475.1. Taxonomy (GTDB): domain Bacteria; phylum Chloroflexota; class Dehalococcoidia; order DSTF01; family JALHUB01; genus CAZSRY01. Next base: position 956 of record CAZSRY010000120.1, on the reverse strand, counting down.
CGGCGGTGCCCGCGCCGCCCTCGAGATCGCCGCCCGCTATGCTGACCGCCGCAAGGCCTTCGGGCAGAAGATCCGGCGCTTCGAGGGCGTCAGCTTCAAGGTCGCCGACAGCATAACCACCCTCGACGCCGCTCATGCCCTCGTCTACGCCGCTGCCCACGCCGTCGACTCCGGCGACGACCCGGGACGCGTCCGCCGCCTCGTCTCCGAGGCCAAGAGGTTCGCCACCGACGCCGGTTGGGAGGTCATCAACCACGCTATGCAGATCATGGGCGGCATCGGCTACACCAACGTCTACCCCATCGAGAGGCTGCTGCGCGACTCGCGCCTGCTCATGATCTGGACGGGCAGCAACGAGATCATGAACCTGCTCATCCAGCATGAGTACTATCGCGAGCTGGGCAAGCCGTCCCCCGTCCGCGACGTGGAGGCCGACGCTCCGGAGAGCACCCTGCCCGAAGAGAAGGTGTACGAATAGAGCGAGCAGCGAATTGACCTAGCATCTGCGTGCAGCTTGACGCGGAGCTAGTGTTGCGCTATCTTCACGCTAAGGCGCGCTTGCTCAAGAACCACACGTGCGGGACGGGCACCATTCGACGCCAGGCGTGCCGCTCTTGGGGGCTGCCGCGCTGACACGCGCGACAGGGAGGGCTCACCATGGAGCAGCATATCCGCTTCTGTACCAGCTCGGACGGTGTCTGTATCGCCTACGCTGCCGTGGGCCAGGGACGACCGCTGGTGCGGATCGCCCCCTGGTTCACGCACCTGGAGTTTGAGTGGGAGAACCCGCTGTGGCGCTCTTTCATTGATGCCCTCTCCCGCCGTTTTCTGCTCATCCGCTACGATAGCCGGGGCATGGGCCTGTCCGACCGTAAGGTGAAGGACTTCTCCCCGGAAGCGCAAGTGCTTGACCTGGAAGCGGTGGTTGACGCCGTTGGGTTCGACAAGGTCGCCCT
>CAZSRY010000119.1:0-5043 GCA_964609475.1 uncultured Dehalococcoidia bacterium | reverse complement strand
ACTCGGCCTGGCGGTCGGCGCGGAAGTCCTCGTCGCGGAAGCAGCGGGCGATCTGATAGTACTTCTCGAAGCCGGCCACCATGAGGAGCTGCTTGAGCTGCTGCGGCGACTGGGGCAGGGCGTAGAAGTTCCCCGGGTAGACGCGGCTGGGGATGAGATAGTCGCGGGCGCCCTCAGGCGTGCTCTTGGTGAGGATCGGTGTCTCGACCTCGTAGAAGCCGTGGGCGTCAAAGTAGTCGCGGATGTACTTGATCACCTGATGGCGGACGCGGATCCGCTCGTGCATGAAGCCCCGGCGCAGGTCGAGGTAGCGGTAGCGGAGGCGGAGAAGCTCATCCACCTCCACGTCCTCGTTGATGTAGAAGGGAGGCGTCTTGGCGGGGTTGAGGATCTCGGCGGCGGCGGCGGCGACCTCGATCTCGCCGGTGGGCAGGCTGGCGTTCTCCGTGCCGGGCCGCCGCGCCGTGACCTCGCCCTTCACCTGGAGGACGTACTCGTTGCGCACCTGCTCGGCGACGGCGTGGGCGTCGGGGGCGACCTTGGGGTTGAAGACGACCTGCACGAGGCCGCGGGTATCGCGGAGGTCGATGAAGATGAGGCGGCCGTGGTCTCGGCGGCGGTGCACCCAGCCGGCGAGGGTCACTTCCTGGCCGCTATGTTCCTTCCTGAGATCGCCGCAAGAGTGGGTCTTGTAGTGCACGTTTGCCTCCCTTTAGCGGGCACGCCTGGGTCTTGGCGAGGTTGTTGCGCCGCGTTTAGAGTGTCGCATGTGGGGCGCGGGGAAGTCAATCCAGCGGTCGGATTGCAGGGGCCGGAATACGGGTGCTACCATGGAACGGCAAGCCATGGCTGAATCCCTGAGCCTCTACGTCCACATCCCCTTCTGCCGCTCGAAGTGCGCCTACTGCGACTTCAACTCCTACGCCGGCCAGGAGGAACTGATACCGGCCTACGTGGAGGCGCTGCTGCGGGAGGCGGCGGCCTGGTCGGGGGCAGGCAGAACGATAGAGACGCTGTACCTCGGCGGCGGCACGCCCAGCCTGCTGCCGCTGCCCGAGATGGAGCGTCTCATAGATGGGCTGCGGCGCCGCTTCGCCGTTGCGGCGGAGGCGGAGGTGTCGCTGGAGGCGAATCCGGAGAGCGTGGACCTGCCTTATCTGCGGGGGCTGTGCGATCTGGGCGTCAACCGGCTGAGCCTGGGCGTACAGAGCTTCGACGATGAGGAGCTGCGTTTCCTGGGACGCATCCACACGGCGGCCGAGGCGGAGGCAGCGTACGGCACTACCAGACAGGCGGGATTCGAGAATGTGAGCCTGGATCTGATATTCGGCCTGCCCGGGCAGCGGCTCCGCCGCTGGCGGCGCTCCCTGGAGAAAGCGCTGGCGCTGGCGCCGGAGCACCTATCGCTGTACGCGCTGACAGTGGAGGAGGGCACGCCGCTGGCGAGGTCAGTTGCGGAGGGCGAGGTGCCCGAGCCCGACCCGGACACGCAGGCGGAGACGTACTCCTGGAGCGAGGAGCGGATGACGGCGGCGGGCTACGAGCACTACGAGATATCGAATTGGGCGCAGCCGGGGCGTCGCTGCCGGCACAACGTGACCTACTGGCGCAACCGGCCCTATCTAGGGCTGGGGGCGGGCGCTCACTCCTATCTGGCGGGCTGGCGGTTCGCGAACACGTCCCTGCCCGGCCGCTACGTCGAGTTGGTGGGGGAGACGCGGCCATCGGACGGGCATGGCGCCGTCACCGACCCGTCGCGGATGCCCCAGGTGACGTCGCTGGAGCGCCTGGATGAGCAGACGGAGATGGCCGACACGCTGATCCTGGGGCTGCGCCTGACGGACGGGGTCGCGCTGGAGGCGTTCCGCGAGCGGTTTGGGGTCGAGTTGGACGAGCGCTACTCCCAGGAGATAGCGGATTTGACGGCCCTGGGGCTGCTGGAGACGGGCGAAGGGCATCTGCGGCTGACGGAGCGGGGACGTCTTCTGGCCAACGAGGCGTTTCAGCGCTTCCTGCCCTAGACCCCTTTCTCCGGGGGCGCAGCCAGGTTGTGGATGCGCTTGACGGACGCCAGCAGGCCGTCGATGTTGGGGGACTGAGCGCCCTCAGGCTTGCCGAAGGGGTCGGCTGTGGGCGATCCGCCCAGCAGCACCTCCAGGGTAGCGCGCACCGACCAGGCCTGGGCCAGGAGATGGTAGCCGCCTTCCAGGGTGATGACCAGCTTTCCGCCGCAGAAGCGCTCCGCCTCCTCTTTCAAGAATCCCGTCAGCTCGCCATAGGCGGCGGTGCTCAGGCTCATGCTGGCCAGAGGGTCGACGAAGTGGCCGTCGTAGCCGACGGAGACAAGGATGAGCTGGGGCGAGAAGCGGTCCAGCAGCGGGGCAAGGATCTCGCGGAAGATGCGGCGGTAATCGTCATCGCCGCAGCCGGCGGGCAGGGGCACGTTGATGTTGAGGCCGCGACCGAGCCCATCGCCGATCTCCTCCAGGTCGCCGGTGCCCGGGTAGTAGGGGCACTGGTGGGTGGAGAAGTAGAGGACGGCCGGGTCCTCGTAGAAGGCGTCCTGGGTGCCGTTGCCGTGGTGGATGTCGAAATCGACGATGGCGATCCTGTCCAGGCCGCGGCGTCGGTTGGCGTAGCGGGCGGCGACGGCTATGTTGTTGAACAGGCAGAAGCCCATGGCCCGATGCGACGTAGCGTGGTGGCCGGGGGGTCGCACTAGACAGAAGACGCTGTCGATCTCTCCGTCGAGGACGGCGTCGGTGGCGGCGAGGCAGCCGCCGGCGGCACGGCGGGCGGCGTCGTAGGAGCGAGGGGAGATGAAGGTATCGGCGTCGGCCCAGGCGCCGCCGCTCTCGGCCGTCTCCCTAACGCTGCGGATGTACTCCGGCTCGTGCACCATCTCCAGCTCATCGAGAGTGGCGTCGCGGGCAGGGAGGAGCAGGAGGCGCGAGGTGAGGCCGGCTTCGATCAGCAGGTGCATGATGGAGGTGAGACGGAGGGCGCTTTCGGGGTGAGCGCCCGTGTCATGCCAGAGGTAGAGCGGGTCGTAGACCAGGCCAACCTTCGCCAAGTGCAGGCCCCCTATCGCAAAGAAGGGACGTGGGGACGTTTCCCAGCCGCCGACGATACGCTAGACTGATAGCGTCCCCCTTAATCTTAAGGGTAAGAGGCAGTTGGATAAAGGCCGTGTCTGAGCTCTATTTCGGGTATGCCTCCAACATGGAGCCGCCGGTGTTCCGGCGCCGCTGCCCCGGGGCGAAGGCCGTGGGGCGGGCACGCCTGCCGGGCTACCGGCTGGCGTTCAGCCGCTACTCGCGGCAGCGTCGCGGCGGGTCGGCCGACGTGGTGGAGGACGCCTCGTCGGAGGTCTGGGGCGTGCTCTACGAGGTAGACGACGCCTGCCTGGCGAGCATGGACCGGGTGGAAGACGTGCCGACGGCCTATCGGCGGGAGCGGGTGACGGTGCTCGACGACGCGGGCCATCCTCAAGAAGCGATCACCTACGTTGCTAACAAGACGGGGGAGTTTCTGCCCAGCAGAGAGTACCTGGAGGCCATCGTGCGGGGCGCCAGGGCGTACGGCCTGCCCCCCGAGTACATACAGGTGCTGGAGCGGATCAGGACCGTCTAGACCTCGCCGGCAGCCTGCCCTTCGTGCGCATCATCCACGGCGCGCACCGGGGGCACCGCTGCCGCGACCCCTGAGGAGGGCGGTGAAGGCGCCACCGCAGCCCACCTGCCAACCTAGCTGGTACGCAAAGCTTTGCCGATATCTCCATTGCTATGCGGACCTGCTTTGGCCAGTCACCTGCGCCCACTTGAACAGCATGAGGTCGACCTTGGCAACGTATTCGCCCGCCGACATTGTCTCCCCCTGGCTAGGCTTGCAGATCTCCAGAATAGCGGTCTCAGCCAAATAGGGCTTGGCGCCGCTGAGGGACTTGTAAAGTGGGTACTTCTTGTTGATGTCCAACCACACCTGCGCGCCCTCGGTCGTCCAAGCAGACCGCTGAGCGGAGTCCCACCCCCTTATGCGCAAGGGTGGTCGGGTGCTGCCCCCAGTGACGTTCACGAGAAGGCGGGCCAGCCTCCCCACAGCGAGCTCAGGGGGCGGTGTCCGGGCCTGAGGGGGATTACGACTGCGCCCAATGGCATCCCTGTGGTTGGGTCCGTCCCGCTGTGCGCTGTCAAGGTCAGGCGGCTTGCGCCCCGCTGGACCTGCTTCGACGGTCCCGCCGTTCTTCCCTGGGGGTACACCCATTTGCGGCATGTCCCGCAGAAAAGCAAAGACCTGTTCCAACTCCTCAGCCACCTCTCGCGCCCGCTGCCTCTCTTCCTTGCTCACGCGCGCCTCGTCACCTGACCCTCTCAGTTGAGCAATAAGTGGCTGCAGTTGTTCGAGAACCTTGGCACATAGCTCCCCCCACACCTCCTCGCCACGCTCCACGAAGTCTTCCTTGTTCGGAACCGGGGTGAAGCGCTCCATGTGCAGCTCCCCGATGAGGGAGTTCAGAGCGCCTTTCCCCTCGTGGTTGTACCCGAACCACTCGCCTTCGTACACAAGGCGCCCGTTATGGATCAGGCGAAGCCCTGCCTTCACTGGCGCTGTCAGCTGCTCCCGCTTCATACGGCCAGCCCACCCGGTCACCCTCCGGCCTCCCGCGAGCTTCGCCTCTAGCTCCACGCGCTCTGTCGCAGCTGACAGAGGGATCTCAAGCGCGGTGACCTCCTCCCCCTTGATGGCAATGTGGACATCTCCACTCTCCAGCAGGCATCGGTAGGTGCTCGACAAGCTACGCCTCAGGTCATCCAGGTTCCACTTCTTCACCCTGTTTAGCCTACTGACCTCCACCCTCACGTGCCCCCGCCCCCTATCCAAATCAAGCATGGATCGCGGGTAGCTTTCCCTCGGCAATGGCTCAGGAGTACCGAAATCCTTCGGCTCACTTCGGCGACTCCAGTCCTCATCCTCCAGAAACCAGATGTCGTCGCTGTCCTTCCGCTTGGCCCAAAGTCTCACGTGCCGCCCCAGGAAACCACA
>CAZSRY010000118.1:0-5048 GCA_964609475.1 uncultured Dehalococcoidia bacterium | reverse complement strand
ATCGCGCGGGGCATTCTCAGCACCTGCTACGCGCCGCTGGCTCAGGGGATATCGGACTCGGAGAAGCTGGTGCGGCAGGTGTATAGCGATTTTTATAGGGACGAGCCGTTCGTGCGGGTGGTGGACGCGCCGCCTCAGACGAAGCACACGCGGGGCAACAACCTCTGCCTGGTGCATCCAACGGTGGACGGCCGGACGGGGCGTCTGGTGGTGGTGAGCTCCATCGACAATCTGGTGAAGGGCGCCGCCGGTCAGGCCATCCAGTGCATGAACCTGATGCTGGGCTTCCCCGAGACGACAGGCCTGGATGATCTGAGCCTGTACCCGTAGTCAGCGGCAGATGCGAGGGCCAGTCGCCTGATCCTCAGGGGTCTGTCTGCGGGTAGGCTGAGTGCATGGGCTATCCCGAGTGCGATGAGTGAGCCGACTATGGTTGTCTTGGCTGAGGGCGTGACCAGCCCGCAGGGCTTTCTGGCGGGAGCGGTCTCCGCCGGCCTCCGCACGGAGGCAGACGCAGGGCCCGACCTGGCGCTGCTCTATTCGGAGACCCCCTGTGCGGCTGCCGCCCTGTTCACGGCCAGCGGATTCAAATCGGCGGCCGTGCTGCTCTCGCAGCGCCATCTGGCGGACGGCAGGGCGCAGGCGGTGATCGCCAACAGCGGTTATGCCAACGCCTACGTGGGCGAGCAGGGAATGCGGGATGCAGAGGAGATGACACGCCTGGCCGCAGGCAAGCTACGTCTCGCCGCCAGCGACGTGGTTGTCGCTAGCACAGGCGTGACTGGCCGCCCTCTGCCGATGGATAAGATCCGCGCCGCGGCGCCGTCGATAACGCTGAGCCGCGACGGCGGCGAGGCGTTCGCGCGGGCGGTCATGACCACCGATACGGTGCCCAAGCAGGCGACGGTCGCCTTCGCTGTGCGAGAGCGGGAGTACCGTGTCGGAGGGTGCGCCAAGGGCTCGGGGATGATCCATCCCAACCTGGCGACTATGCTGGCGTTCCTCACGACCGACGCGCCGCTGGAGGGCGCTTTCCTGCAGCAGGCTCTCAGGCAGGCAACCGATGTCTCGTTCAACATGGTGTCGGTGGACGGTGATACGAGCCCCAACGACACGGTGCTGATCATGGCCAGCGGCGCCGCCGGCGGGCCGACCATCGGGGAAGGCGACGAGGGTGCACCCCTCTTTCAGGATGCCCTGCAGAAGGTGTGCGCAGCGCTTGCCAGGGGCTTGGCCCGCGACGGCGAGGGGGCCAGCAGGCTCATCGAGGTGGAGGTTGAAGGCGCTCTCAGCCCCTCCGACGCCCGCGCCGCCGCTCGGGCAGTGTCCAGCTCACCGCTGGTGAAGGCGGCGGTCTACGGGAGCGACCCCAACTGGGGGCGGGTGCTGGCCGCCGTCGGCCGCAGCGAAGCGCGGGTGAACGAGGAGACGACGAGCCTGTTCTGGCAGGGCGTATGCCTGTTTGAACGAGGGCGTCCCTTACCGTACGATGAAGATGCCCTCGGCAGGGCCACCGCCGAACCCGAGGTCCGCATCCGGGTTGACCTGGGCCTGGGCGACGCCAGGGCAACCGCTTGGGGCTGCGACTTGACAGAAGAGTACGTGCGGATCAACAGCGAATACACGACCTAGACAGATGGAAGAGGCCGGTGCGATGAAGGAGGCGGGGGTCATTGTCGTCAAGGTGGGCGGCAGCGCCTGGGATAGCCGCGACGTCGCCCTGGAGGACCTGGTTTCCTTTCAGCGGGCGGGCCTTCGCGTGGTGCTGGTGCATGGCGGCGGGGAGGTGATCGGCCAGTGGCTGGGCGTCCACGGGCTGGAATCGCAGTTCGTGGGCGGGCTGCGGGCGACAGGCAAGGATGCTCTGCCGGTGGTGGTGGCAGTCCTGGCGGGCCTGGTGAATAAGGAGCTGGTCGCCGGGCTGAGCGCCCTGGGCGGCCTTGCCGTAGGGCTCAGCGGGGTCGATGGTGGTCTGATCCGGGCGCGACGCCGCCCTGAGCTGGGGTTCGTGGGCGAGATAGAGAGCGTCAGGACAGACCTCCTCCTATCACTGCTAGAGGAGAGCTACATGCCAGTGGTGGCGCCGATCGGTCTGGAGAGCGTGGGCGAAGGCTCGCCATCACAACTGCTGAATATCAACGCCGATACGGTGGCGGGCGAGATCGCCGCCGCCCTGGCCGCCAGGTTCCTGATATTCCTGACGGACGTGCCCGGTGTCCAGGACGAGGAGGGCCAGGTTGTGGAGCGGCTATCGGCGGAGAAGGCGGAGGCTATGATTGCGTCGGGCACGATCGCGGGCGGTATGTTGCCGAAGGTGGAGGCCTGCCTGCGGGCAGCCGCCTGGGGCAATACAGCCCTTATCGTGGACGGACGTCGGGCGGGTGCGCTCAAGGCGGCCCTCAGGGGCCAGGTGGCGGGCACGACGATCGGTTAGGAGGAGATGACCATGAAGTTCTTCGATCCCTTCCGCAACCGCGACGACGAGGAGCTGGGGCCGCCGCCGCCGTTGTTCCGCTTTCCGCGCTATCGTGCGCCCCGCCTTGGTCCGTACGTGCGCTGGCTGGTCATTGCCGTCGTCCTCATCATCGTGTTCGTCGTGGCCAGCTTCCTGAAGGGGCTGTACGCCGACTGGCTGTGGTTCGAGGCGGTTGGGTTCCGTCCGGTCTTCGCCAAGGTGCTGACCACGCGCGTATGGCTATTCTTTGCCGGCGCCGGCGTCTTCCTGGCCCTCTTCCTCGGCAACTACCTGCTGTTCCAGAGGCTGGCGCCGAAGACGGAGGAGCCGTTCTTCGTCGATGTGGAGCCCGCTGCGCTGCGGCGCTTGGGCCTGGTGGCGCTGCTGGCGCTCTCCCTTTTCCTGGCCGTCGTCTTTGGCTCTGCGGCATCCGAGCAGTGGGACACGATCCTGCTCTTCCTCAGCGGCCAGTCATTCGGCGCGGAGGACCCCGTTTTCCATCGCGATATCGGGTTCTATGTCTTCGACCTGCCGGCCCTGCGCTTCTTCCAGGGGTGGGCGCTGGCGGCGCTCATCGTCACGACCGTTTTCATTGCCGGCCTGTACGCCTTCCGCTTCGGCAGGCAGGGCTTCACCCTCGAAGTCCCGACCGGCATCAAGGCCCATCTTTCCCTCTTGATAGTGGCGATCTTGGGGGTGTTCGTGTGGCGCTACTGGCTGGGCATGTTCGACCTGGTCTTCTCGACCCGCGGGGTCGTCTTCGGGGCCACCTACACCGACGTAAACGCTCAGCTTCCCGCCATCTACATAATGATGGCTCTGGCCTCCCTGGCCGCCCTGGTGATCCTGGTCAACATCTTTCGCCGCGGCATCGTTTGGCCGGTGAGCGCCGTGGTCGTGTGGGTCGTCGGGGCTATCCTTGTGAGTCTGGTCTACCCGGCTACGGTGCAGCGATTTCAGGTGGAGCCGAACGAGCTGGAGAGGGAGAGCGAGTACATACAGAGACACATCGACGCCACCCGCCTCGCCTACGGTCTTGTCAACATCGATATCCAGGAGTTCGAGGCCAGGGACGCGGTGACCTCCCAGGAGCTGGCCGACGCGCCAGGAACGGTCAGCAACATCCGACTGTGGGACCACCGCCCCCTGCGGGACACGCTGAATCAGATCCAGTCCATCCGTCCCCTCTACGACTTCCTGGATGTGGACGTGGACCGCTACACCATCGACGGCGAGTACCGCCAGATCATGCTCAGCGCCCGCGAGCTGGAATCGGGCAGCATGCCGGAGGAGGCGAGGTCGTGGGTGAACAAGCACCTCCAGTACACCCACGGCTACGGCGCTGCCCTGAGCACTGTGAACGAGGTGGTGGAGGAGGGTCTGCCCAGGCTGCTGGTGAAGGATATCCCCACGGTGGGCGAGCCGGAGGTGACGAAACCCCAGATCTACTATGGAGAGAAGCCGGACCAGTATGTGATCGTCAAGACGAAGTCCAAGGAGTTCGACTACACGACGGAGGACACGACCACCGAGACTGAATTCGAGGGCGAGGGCGGCGTGCGCCTGAACTCGTTCTGGCGGCGCCTGATCTACGCCTGGGAGTTCGGCGACCCCAATATCATGATCAGCGGCCAGATAACGGGCGACAGCCTGCTCCTCTACCGGCGCAACATCCAGGGCCGAATCTCGGAGATCGCGCCCTTCCTCAGGCTGGACTACGACCCCTACCTGGTGATCGCCGACGGCCACCTGTTCTGGCTCCAGGACGCCTATACGGTCAGCGACGGCTATCCCTACTCGCAGCCGTCAGGGTACGGGTTCAACTACATCCGCAACAGCGTCAAGGTGGTGATCGACGCCTACGATGGGACGACTACCTTCTACCTCTGGGACGAGTCGGACCCGATAGCGAAGACTTATGACAAGATATTCCCGGACCTGTTCACGCCCAAGGAGCAGATGCCCGAATCGTTGCAGGTCCACGTCCGCTATCCGCAGGACCTGTTCAGCACCCAGGTGCGGATGTACCGCGTCTATCACATCGACAATGCCCGCTCGTTCTACAACAAGGAGGACGTCTGGGACATACCGGAGGAGACCTTCTTCCAGACGCAGCAGCCGATCGAGCCCTACTATGTGATCATGCGCCTTCCCGGCGAGGCCAAGCAGGAGTTCATCCAGATCATGCCCTTCTCCCCGGCCAATAAGAAGAACGCGGTTGCCTGGCTGGCCGCCCGCTCCGACCCCCCTAACTACGGTAAGCTGCTGGCCTTCCGCTTCCCCTCAGGGCAGTTCTTCGACGGGCCCACGCAGGTAGAGTTCCGCATAGACCAGGACACGACGATATCTGAGCAGTTCACCCTCTGGGGACAAACGGGCTCTCAGGTCATCCGCGGCAACCTGCTGATGATCCCCATCGGCATGTCGGTTATCTTCGTCGAGCCCATATACCTGCAGGCGGAGACGGGCGCCTATCCAGAGCTGAAGCGGGTGATCGTGGCCAACGGCAACCGTATCGCCATGGAGAGGACGCTCGAGGAGAGCCTGGACGTGGTGTTCGAGAGGGCGGCGCCGACTGAGCCGGTGGTGGAGG
>CAZSRY010000117.1:2625-5053 GCA_964609475.1 uncultured Dehalococcoidia bacterium | reverse complement strand
GTGGGGTGGACCTCGTAGTCGAAGTCGTGCAGCAGCCCGACGACGCTCCACTTCTCCTCGTCCTCCCCGTACTTGCGGGCGTAGTGGCGCATCGCCGCCTCCACGGCCAGAGCGTGCTTGCGCAGGCTCTCGTTCTTCGTGTATTCACAGAGCAGGTCCCATGCCTCGGCGCGGTTCATTTCGTCCTCCTTGCTGGAGATATCCCCTGGGGAGGTCATTGTAGGTTGGCCGGCCGAGACGGGTCAAATCAGGGCCACTCCGCCGCTCGCCCGAAGTCGGCTGGTGCTTTGGCCGGCATGTGGCGTCCTGCGGCCGAAGCGGCGTCGGCGTCCTCGCCGCAACATGAGCGCTCTGCCCTCCTTCGGCGGGCAGGCTTCCCACCCACCCGCCCTAGGCAAGCCCAAGCACCCTAGGCGTTCGCCCGCGGGAGGTTGACGAACGTGTGTTCTCCTGCTATCATGGCGGCAGGCGAATGGACGGTATCGAAAAGCTGACCCTACTCGGCAGCGACTCCGCCGTCGTCGGCGACAAGGACGCCTGCGGCAGCCCTCGCGTCTCCCCCCGGCAAGCGCGTGCCCTGCCCGGCATCTACAGGGCCGCCGTCCCCGGCTGCGGACGCCTCTCCCTCCTGCGTGTCCTCATGACCAACGCCTGCCGGTTCGACTGCCGCTACTGCGCCATCAACTGCCACCGCGACGTCCGCCGTGCCTCCTTCCAGCCCGACGAGCTGGCGAAGCTGTTCATGGAGCTCCACCGACGCGGCACCGCCGAGGGCCTCTTCCTCACCTCAGGCGTAGGCGGCGACCCGGAGAGGATAGAGGCGCGCATGCTGGAGACCGTCGCCATCCTGAGGGAGAGGGAGGGATTCCGCGGCTACATCCACCTCAAGCTCATGCCCGGCCTTCCCGTCCACTACGTCGAGTGGGCCGCCGGACTCGCCGACAGGCTCTCCATCAACCTGGAGGCCCCCACTCCCGAGCATCTGGCCCGCATCGCTCCCCGGAAGGCGGCGGAGACGAACGCCCTCGCGGCCATGGAGACCGTTCGCCGCATAGAGGCGACCACACCGGGGCTGATGCGCGCCGGCCAGACGACGCAGCTCGTGGTGGGCGCCGCCGGCGAGTCGGACAGAGAGATACTGGAGCGCTCCCGCTGGCTCTACCGTCAGTTGAGGATGCGACGCGTCTACTACAGCGCCTACCAGCCCGTCTGGGGCGAGGAGCTGGCGCCGCCCGCGCCGATGGCCCGCGAGCACCGCCTCTACCAGTCCGACTGGCTCCTGCGCCGCTACCCCATCCCCTTCGACGAGTTCCTGTTCGACGACAACGGCAACCTGCCCCTGGCCGCCGACCCGAAGCTCGTCTGGGCGTTGCGGCATCCGCAGCATTTCCCCAGGGAGGTGAACCGCGCCTCCTATCGGGAGCTCCTTCAAGTGCCCGGCATCGGCCCGTTGAGCGCCCGCCGCATCCTCGAGGCGCGACGCGCCCACGCCTTCCGCGACCTCTCGGAGCTGAGGACGATAGGCGTCGTCGTCAAGAGAGCGCGCCACTTCCTGCTGCTGGACGGTCGCTATTTCGGGGGTAGGGACGTGATGGAGTCGCAGCTCCGCCAGGGCGTCGCCCTGGACCCACATCAGCTCTCCCTCTGGAGCCCGGATGAGGCGAGGCAACTAGCAGCGAGCCTCGCTTGACAACGAGTACAGGGGGAGTGCAGAGGGGGTGTCCCCCCTAAAGATCTACCCCCTCAGCGCCGCCTCCACCTCGTCCAGATGCCCCATGTCGTGCTCGCCCGCTCCCCTCTGGATAACCTCCAGCACAGGCGACGTCCCGCCCTGGAAGTTGAAGATCTCCTTGGCCAGCACCTCGTCCGGCGTCGACTCCATGACCTGAATGCCCTGCTCACGCCCCTGCCGGTACTCCGCCAGCAGCTCCGCCATCGACTTGTCCTTCCGCATCTCCACCTGCTGCGCGTTGAAGCCGTCCACGTCGAACCCTTCCCCTACTCCCCCTCCGCCTCCTGCTGGCTGCTGCGCCATCCCGATGAAGAACGCCGGCGCCGCCCCCAGCGATGCCAGGTGCGCGAAGACCTGCTTCACGTTCCAGCCGCCCTCGTGCACAGTCCGCCCCAGGTCCGCCTCCGTCAAGCGGGCCGCTATCTCCTCCGCCCGCCGCGCCGCCGCCCTCAGGGTCTCGGCAGCTTCTTGCCTTGTTGTCATGATGAACACTCCTTGGTTTGCTCAACGCTGAACCTATCGCGGCCGTCGCCTCCTATTTCGGGATCGACGCCACAAGCTCCGCCGCCACGTCGAACCGGTTGAAGGAGGGCATGATACAGATGCCCCGCACCTTCTCGCGGACCCCCTCGATGAGCTCGCGGGCCATATTCATCCCCTCGGCCAGCCCCTTGTCGCCGGCCAGACGCATCCGCT
>CAZSRY010000117.1:0-2615 GCA_964609475.1 uncultured Dehalococcoidia bacterium | reverse complement strand
CGGCACCGTCACCCCCCCCAGCTCGTGGTGGATGAACTCCGCGTGGCGATGGCTGTGGAGGGGCATGATACCCAGTATGATCGGCACCTCCAGGTGACCGACCGCCTCCACGTACTTATCCAGGAGCGTCGCGTCGTAGAGCGGCTGCGTCACCACGAAGTCGACCCCCGCCTCCTTCTTGCGGTGCATCACCTTCTCCTCGAAATCGAGGGGCGCCATCGGGTTCGCCGCCGCCCCGATGAAGAACGACGTCGGCTGATCGAGGTTGTTTCCCGCCGCATCGACGCCCTCGTTCAGGCCCTTCAGGATGCGGATAAGCCCCACCGGGCTCACGTCCCAGACGCCCACGGCGCGGGTGTAGCCTACCCCCCGTGGCGGATCGCCGCGCAGGCAGAGGATGTTGCGCAGCCCCAGCACGTGCATGCCGATGAGGTCGGCCTCCAGCGCTATCAGGTTGCGATCGCGGGTAACGCAGTGGACGATGATCTCCATTCCCGTCTGCTGATGGATCATCACCGCCATCGCCATCGCGCTCATGTGCGTTCGCGCCATGGGGCTGTCGCCGACGTTGATGCAGTCGACCCCCGCCTCCTTGAGCAGGGCGGCGCCCTCCAGCGCCCGCTGCGTATTGAGCCCCCGCGGCGGGTCTACCTCCACAGTCACCACGAAGCGTCCTGTGGCCAGCTTCTCCCGCAGCGTCTCCGGCTCGGGGCCGGCAGGAGCCTCGCGCTCTACGAGAATGGGCCTCGGCTTGACCGCCGTTGCCGCCTCCACCGGCGCCGCTGCGCCTGCCAGCGCTCCGTGCATTGCCGCGATGTGCTCGCGGGTCGTGCCGCAGCAGCCGCCGATGATCGCCGCTCCCGCCGCCGCCAGGCGTGGCGCGTACTCGCGGAACGACTCCGGCGTCGCTGGATACCACAGGCCCTGCTCCCGCACCTGCGGCTGCCCGGCGTTGGGCTGCGCCGACAGCTTGACGCGGCTCGCCGCCGCCATCCGCTCGATGATCTCCAGGGCAAGTTGAGGGCCGGGGACGCAGTTGACGCCCACCACGTTGGCGCCCAGGTCCTTGAGGGCCTTCGCCACCTCGCCGGGCTCCTCACCCGCCCAGGTGCGCCCGTCCCGCTGGAAGGAAAGCTGGGCCACCACCGGCACGTCGCCGCACTCGCGGACAGCCGACAGCGCCTCCTTCGCCTCCGCCAGGGTAGGGAACGTCTCGATCATTATCAGGTCCACCCCGGCCTCCAGCAGGGCCTCTGCCTGCTTCCGGAAAACGCCGTGCGCCCTCTTTAGGCTCACGCTCTCTCCCGAGGCCGTACCCACGTCAAGCGGGCCTATCGCTCCGGCCACGAATACCGGACGCTGGCTCTCGCCCTGGACCTCGCGCGCGATCTCCACGGCCCGCCTGTTGATCTCGCCCATCTTGTCCGCCAGATCGAAGCGGGCCAGCCGCACGCTGTTGGCGCCGAAGGTGTTCGTCTCGATGATGTCGGCGCCGGCAGCCACGTAGTCGCGATGGACGCTACGCAGCAGGTCGGGGTTCTCCAGGTTGACGCTCTCCAGGCAGGCGTCGGCGGGCACCCCTCGATCGCGAAGCAGGGTGCCCATGGCGCCGTCGCACAGCAGCACCCTATTCTCCAGGGCCGCTAGGAATGAGTCTGTCATAGTCTAGCCAACCTTTCGTTCCTTCGCTCGGAGATGACGTCTTGGGTGCCGGAACCGTGCACAGTTGTATGTAACAGCATATCGGACGCCCGCCTGGGCGTGCAAACTTCAGGCCGGAGCGATCAGCCGCAGGAGATGATCCGCTTCGACCCCACTGTGCACAAAGAGAGGGGGCCCAACCCAGCGGTTGGCCCCCTTCTCCTCTCGCTCCCTGTCGCTATCCGAGCAGGAGAGTCGCTGCTCGGTTCTTCCGGACCCAGGGGAGCCGCTCGATAAGAACGTCCAGCCCCAGGATGCGGCCTGCCCCCAGCGCACCCAGCAGGCCAAACACAATGATGTACACCAGGTGCTCATCTATGAACGGGTTGTTCGCCGGTGGGAACTGGGCCAGATAGAACATCATCATCATCACCGTTGCCCAGAACAGGCCGGACCTAGTGAAGACGCCGAACACCAGCGTTATGCCGATCAGTATCTGCCCCCAAACGACCAGCGGATCGATAACGTCCAGCGCCGCCTGGTTTGCGCCCAGACTCTCGAACCAGCCGGACAGCGGCCCCGTCGTGGCGTTCGTCAGGAAGCCCGCAGAGCTGAAATCGGTGACCAGCTTGTCGAGTCCCGACCACAGGAAGATCCACCCCATCGTCAGCCGCATCAGGAGGATGAACGGCACCACGACAGTATGGGCCATGCGATCCGGCAGCGCATCCTGCCACAGGCGGGCGATGCCGCTCTCCTCAACCCGGCTGGCTGCCTCTCTCCGCTCCAGGGGACGGACGATAGTGGCCTCGGTCATCTTGACTCACCTCCTCCAGCGAGTGTGCTACCCGCTGCACTCCGGTTCAGTAACTTTATTGCATTTTAATGCTACTAAGCTATCTAAGTCAAGTGAACCGGTTCACACCGACCGAAAACGCGCAAGGGCGGCCTTGGGCAGAGGCTGGTTCATAGTC
>CAZSRY010000116.1:0-5125 GCA_964609475.1 uncultured Dehalococcoidia bacterium | reverse complement strand
CCGCCCATGCCACGACCGCCGCCGCCCATGCCACGACCGCCGCCGCCCATGCCACCACGACCGCCGCCCATACCGCCGCCCATGCCTCCTCTCATCCCTGCGCCCGGCCCGGTCGAGGCCTGAGGAGTGGGCTGAAACTCTCCCCTCTTGTAGCTCTCTATCGCCTCGCGGACGCTGCCGGAGGCGCCGACGAGCACCGGGATGCCGGCAGAGGAGAGCACCTGGAAGGCATTGGGGCCGCAGTTTCCGGTGATGACGGCCTCCGCGCCCTTCTCGACGATGAGCTGGGCGGCCTGGATACCGGCGCCTCCTGGCGCCATAATGGCGGGGTTTTCGATGGCTTCAAACTCCATGCTCTCGGTGTCGACGATGAGGAAGTATTGGCATCTGCCGAAGCGTGGGTCCACTTCGGCGTCGAGCTCTGGCCCCATTGAGGACAGCGCTACCTTCATCGAGTGTACCTCCATGTTCTGCAATGATGACGCCGGATGGGGGATAGCGAGCTATCCCCCTGTCCTCGGCGTTCTACTTCTCCTCGGGGCCGGTCTCAAGCTCATCGATGCGCTTCTTGATGTCCTGCAGCGCATCCTCGAAGTACTTGGCGTCGTCCTTGAGCGCCGTCAGTTCCTGCTCCGGGCTGTATGCAGGGGCGTAGGGTGCACCGTACGGCGGACCGTACGGCATGTCCCCATAGGCCGGTGCGCCCCATGCCGGTGCCCCCCAGCCGAAGCCGCGGCCACGGCCCCAACCGAAGCCACGACCGCCACCACGGCCCCAGCCGAAGCCGAAGCCTCTGCCCCAGCCGCCCCGTCCGGGAATGGGGTTCGCGTATCCCGGCACGGAGTAGCCGGCGCAGTAGCCCGCAGCCCTGCCGGTCATCGGCCCGCGGCCCCAGGGTCCTGTCCTGTCACCTCTTGGCATCTAACTCACCTCCTTATCATCAGTCATGCTCTTCGAACATCCTGTCCTGCACGGGGTCGTGCTCGCGGATCCACTCGATGAGCATGGCTGCATGTTCCTTCTCCTCGTCGCGGTTGTGCTCGAGGATCTTCCGCAATGATTCGTCTCCAGTGGCGTCGATCCGTTCCTGATACCAGTCGATCGCCTCCAGTTCCTCCCGCAGGGAGCGCCGTGCCCGCATCAGCTCCAGGGACTCCGGCTTGATCTTCTCGAACGGCTCGCCGTAGGTCATGCAGAGGGCTCCTTTCTTGCTACGGCCTGTTCCTAACCTTCATATCCATGTTACCGCCGAAGCCTCTCCAGCGCATCAAGGACTGAGGGTTGCCTGTGTCAGCACCGCTCGCCGCGCATCGCTGTGCCGCACTTCGGACATGACACGGCGGTGCAGGGCGTGCCCCTGGTGTGGGGCTGTGTGTGCCCGCAGTTGGGGCAGCGGCAGACCATCGACCCGCCGAGGCCGCGGCCCGGTCGCGATCCCCCTCCGGGACGCCGCCCGCTCAGACGGTCTCCGAGTCTTCGGAACATGGTTATTCCTCCTTTAGCGCTACCAGCCGCGTCTGCCTCGCCATCTCCGCCGCCGCCCGCCTCTTACGAAACCGAGCGGGGCAGCAGTGGACGGCCGTCTACCTCTTACGCCGGGCCTGATGGCCGGCCGCCTGTTGATCCCCACCGGCGCTCTTCTTCTTTCGAGCCACCTTCCTGCCAGGTCGGCGGCAAGCTCCATGGCCACCGGTGCAGCCGCCATCCAAAGCGGGCTTACCGCTGGCCGTTGCAGGGCCGGTCTCGACGCTCTCGCTGCTGCCGCTGGTTGGGGCGCAGGCCTTGGGCTAAGGGCAGCGCTGGGTGTCCTGGTTGCTCCTCCTGCCGTCCGCACCGGCTCCACCTCATAGATAGCGCCCTCCGGGCAGAGCCGCAGGCAGACGCCGCAGTCGGTGCAGAGGTCGTGGTCGATGACCACTGCGCCCTCTTTCAGAGAGAGCGCTTCTCGCGGGCATCCCTCGGTGCAGACCCCGCAGAGCGTGCACCTGTCCTCGTCAATGAAGATCATTCTCTTCCCCCTCTCCAGCGACCGCCGCCGCGTCCTCGTCCCCGGCCGGGGCCTCCGAAGCCACGTCCGTAGGGCGGAACGGGAAGCACGTTGGGGCTATCGCAGCTAGGGCATGCCAGCGGCCTCCCCGACACCACGGCCTCGAAGGGGAGGCGCCAGCGGTGTCCGTGGGGGGTGCAGCGGAACGCCTGGCTGGCCATGGCGAAGTTGCCCCCCTCGATGCGGACGGCCTTGCCGTTGATCAGGGCATCGGCGATCTTCTGCCGTGCCGCCCCCAGCACGCGATGGAAGGTGGGACGCGAGATGCGCATTCTCCCCGCGCACTCCTCCTGGTGGAGGCCCTCCAGGTCCTTGAGGCGGATAGCCTCCGCCTCGTCTACGGTCAGGCTCACGTCCGCCAGCGCGCTCAGCGGCACCCCCGCCGGCTTGAAGTACGTCGCCGACGGTATCGCTGCTACTCGCCTCCACTTGAGTGGTCTCGGCATGCCTTGTGCTGCTCCTGTGATAGTTATGAACCTATGTCCATAACTATCCTAGCAGGCATACTCAGGGCTGTCAAGGGGGCGATTTGCTGATTTCTCAGACGTGTGGAGGCGAGTGGCTGCCGGCGCAAGGAGAAGGCCGCTCGCTTTCGTAGGGCCTCTACCGATCCTGGGAGCGGCTGCGGGAGGTGTTGATTCCCAGCGGAACGTAGAGGGGGCAGAACCCGAAGAAGCCGGTCAGCAGCGGGATCACGCCCACAGCCGCCATGGCGATGCCACCGGGTCCCTGTAGCACTCCCAGACCGATGACGATGAGCACTCCAGCGATGAGCAGGCGGATCAAACGATCAAGGCTGCCGAGGTTCGTCTTCATGGCCCACCTCCGTTGCGAAGCACCGACATGATTCACGAACATATAGTAACATATCGTAGAAGCCGGCGGCTGCCGACGCGGCCCGGCAGAGCAGAGAAAGGACGGCCACGTTGCTAGGGCCTGGACAGGGAGGCCGAGAGTCCGCTTCGGGGCAGCACCACCCATGGTGTCCCTTCGATGCGCGGGCAGGATCCTACGATGGGTGGTACGAGACATCTCTGGGCGCTTTCGCTGATCGCGTCGAAAGGGACGCCATCTTCCGTCTGCTGAAGCCAAGGCCGGGCGAGCGCATTCTCGACATCGGTTGCGGCACGGGTCGCTACGCCCTCGAGCTGGCCCGGCTGGGAGCGACCGCCGTTGTTGGGGTTGACCCGTCTATGGCCATGCTGGCGGTGGCGAAGGCCGAGCGCGCCCTGCCCGGCGGGTCGGCCTACCTGCGAGCCGTCGGCGAGCACCTGCCCTTCTCGTCGGCCGCCTTTGACGCTGTCATCGCTGTGACCAGTCTGGAATTCGCTGCGGACGTCGACGCGATGCTGGCAGAGGCGGTGCGGGTCACCAGAAGCGGCGGTCGTGTGGTCATCGGGGCCCTGAACGGGAGGAGCCTCTGGGCAGTGCGGCGGCGGCGGAGTCGCTCTCCCCTCTGGGCTGCTGCCCGCTTCTTCGACCGTGGGGATTTGCGGGCAAAGCTGGAACCCTACGGCGAGGTCGAAGACAGGCTGGCCCTGTTCGTGCCCCCGCAACTGGGCTGGGTGCCACCCTGGCTGCTCGGCCTCCTTGATCGGCTGGGCGCATTGCTAGCCCGGCCCTGGGGCGCCTTTATCGCCTTGCGGCTCGAAGTGAAGAGGTGAGTCATGGTCACATGTCAGTTTTCGCTCTATCCTCTGCGGGAGGCCAGCCTCGGTCCCGCTCTGGAGCGGGCCATGGAAGGGATTCGTTCCGTTGGCCTGACCCCGCAGGTGGACTCCATGAGCACCTACGTGGAGGGGGATGAGGACGTGGTTTTCGAAGCGCTGAGGCGGGCCTTCCGCCTCAGCGCCGAGGAGGCCGAAGTGGTGCTCGTGGCGACGGTCTCCAACGCCTGCCGCAGGCTGTAGCGCAGAAGCGATGTCCCCTATTGGGGCGCTCTGCCTACTGGTTGGGCGTTGGTTCATGCGCTTGCGAGGCAGCCCCCATCAGGGCTGGCGGAAGTCGGCGTCCGGCATGGACGGCCAAGCAGTACTGGGAAAGGAGAGTGTCCGATGACGCAGCCGGCAGATTCGACATACGGTAGGCTAAGGGTCTTCAACGCCGCGATGGGCGTCCTGCATCTGCTTCAGGGCGTGGCGATGCTGCTCCTGAGCAGCGATTTCACGCTCCCCCTACGCACCACCTTCCTGAGCTCTGATCCCCAGACGGAGGGGATCGAGACGCTGACCGACACGGTGTTCGACCTCCGGCTGGGGCCGCTCGTCGCGGTCTTCCTGCTTATCTCGGCCGTGGCCCACTTCCTCCTCGCCTCGCCCTGGCTCTACCCCTGGTACGTGAGGAACCTCAAGAGGCACATCAACTACCTGCGCTGGTATGAGTATGCCCTCAGCTCCTCGGTGATGATCGTCGTCATCGCCATGCTGTCGGGGATGATCGACTTCCCCGGCCTGGTGCTCATCTTCGCCCTCAACGCGACGATGATCTTCTTCGGCCTGATGATGGAGCTGCACAACCAGACGACCGAGGAGACGAACTGGACCGCCTTCAACCTGGGCGTGTTTGCCGGCATCGTGCCCTGGGTGGTCATCTTCTGGTACTTCTTTGGGGCGGTGGCCAACTCCCAGGACGCGGTGCCCAAATTCGTCTACGGGATACTGGCGTCCCTATTCGTCTTCTTCAACGTCTTCGCCGTGAACATGGTGCTCCAGTACAGGAAGGTCGGGCCGTGGCGGGACTACCTGTTCGGGGAGCGGGTGTATATCCTCCTCAGCCTGTTTGCCAAGACGGCGCTCGCCTGGCAGGTGTTCGGAGGGACTCTGAGGGACTGAGAGGATCCGCTTCGCCCGCGAGGCGTCCCTACTCAGCGGGGGCTGTGGCAGCGGATAGCAGCTTCGCCCTGCCGTCGCTCTCGAAGAAGTACCTGCGGGCCCAGAGGGCGACGTACACCAGCGCGATCAGCACCGGCACCTCGATGAGCGGCCCCACCACCGCCGCCAGCGCCTGCCCCGACTCGATGCCGAAGACGCCGATCGCCACGGCGATCGCCAGCTCGAAGTTGTTGCTCGCCGCCGTGAA
>CAZSRY010000115.1:0-5174 GCA_964609475.1 uncultured Dehalococcoidia bacterium | reverse complement strand
ACCACTGCCCGCTACCAGAAGCTGCGCCGTCTGCAAGCGACGCCGCACCATCGCCATCGCCTGCAGCAGCACGTCGATGTCATAGAGTGGCGAGTCGAGCGACCGCGTGCTGATGACGGTGGGAGGACGGTTGGCGTCGGGGGATCGGGCGTTTACGCTGGAGTCCGGCTGCTCCAGGAAGAAGCGATCGGTGCCCAGCACGATCGTTGCTATCTTCTCCGGGGGGACGCCCAGTTCGCTGATCTTGGTAGTCATGTACCGGTTGTTCGACGTCACCAGATCGGCGCGGCGGAGCGTGTAGCGGGCGATGCTGCGGGCCAGGGGCGAGGATTGGGCGGCGACCAGGATGTCGGAGCCCCAGGCTGTGACCACGAGGGGATGGAATCCGGTGCTGGCGGCGAAGAAGCCGTGCTCGACCGCGTAGTGGGCGTGGAGGACGTGCGGCCGTATCCGGCGGATGGCCCCTGCCAGACCGCGTCGGCGATAGCGCAGGACGTTGATCAGGCGCAGCAGCGTGGGCGGCAGGGCGTTGGCGATGGTGCTGCCCGCCTCCCCTGGTGCGGCGCTCTCCTGCCGGCGAGGGCGCCCCTGTCGGAGGGTGTGGACGGTTACGCCGTCCGGGGTCGCCGCGGGCGGATAGTAGGATATAGCATGCACCTCGTGACCCCGCTGGACGAACGGCTCCAGCCAGCGCCTGGTGTGGATGCTCTCCAGGTCGCCGAGGACGCATAGCCGCAGGGGGTCGGCGCGATCCGTCATGGCCCGCCCTCCAAGTCGCTCCCGACGCCTGCCGTGGGGACATAGCGCAGCCTGGCTGTCCTTGCCGCCTCCAGGTACAGGCGCAGGTCGCTGCCCCGTATGATGACCGCCCCCCAGACGGACTGACCGGAGAGCCGCCGGTAGACCAGCAGGCTGAGAACCAGCGACGTCGAATAGGCGACGGAGGAGGCGGCAGCCGCTCCCGCCACGCCGAAGACGGGTATGAGGGCGAAGTCGCAGACCAGGGTGACGGCCAGGCTGGCTATGGTGACGTAGCTGTTGAGAAGGGGCCTTCCCTGGCTGAAGACATAGCTGGCCAGTATCTTGGTGCCGCTGAGGGCGACCGTCCCCGGCAGCAGCCACCACACGGCTACTACCGAGGGCGAGAAGTCGCTGCCGAAGAAGGCGGGCAGCAGAAGCGGCGACAGGGCCCCCAGGGCGGCGGCGGCGAGGAGGCTCAATAGGAGGGTGTTGCGGCAGACGACCGGCGTAAGGGCGGCGGCCTCTTCCTTCCTTGCGCTCGTGAGGTGGGGCAGGAGCACCACCGCCACGGCGTTGGAGATGAACCAGATGCTCTCGGTGACGCCCACGCCCACGCCGTAGATCCCCACGCCGGCCCAGCCCACGAAAGGCAGGACGATGTACTTGTCGAATCGATAGTTGAGGAGCTGGAGGACGTTCCCCACCTGTCCCTGAACGCCGAACCTGACCTGCGCCCTGAGCACCGGCCAGCGCGGCCAGAACACGGTGGGGAGATGGAGGTTGCGCACCCCCAAGAGCAGGAGACCCAGCGCTACCGCCGCCAGCATGGAGATCGACCAGAAGACGAGGACGTTGGTGGTCGTCAGTCCGCCTAAGGCGAGCCCCCCTATCAGGAGGGCCAGCATCACTGAGGGACGGAGGAGGACGAGGGAGTTCATCGCCAGGAATCGGCTGTGCGCCTGCAGGAAGGAGGCGAGGAGGTTGAAGTTCAGGAATAGGGGCACCCCGAAGACGAATATCCAGTAGGGCACGTCCTCCTCCAACAGCCGCGGGCCGAAGGTGCCGGCAGCGAGAAGCACCAGGAGGCCGCTGAGGGCGGCTGAGGCCAGAACCACGAACTGGCTGTTCGACAGGAGGTCGCTGAGGCTGTGGGTCTTCTTGCCCACGTAGTAGAGGCTGGCCACACCCACGCCCAGGCTCATCACCGCCTGGGCTATGGAGATGGTGAGCAGTGAGATCTCATAGACGCCGCGGCCGTCGGTGCCGAGACCGCGGGCCACCAGGATGCTGACTACAAAGGCCAGCAGGTAGTTGGCCACGTAGGTCAGGAAGACCAGGTTGATATCGCGCAGGAATCTCATCAGGGAGGCTCACACCTGCTGGCTGGGCCTTTGCTCGCCAGGCGCTCCACCTGCTCGATCTCCGCCTCCAGTCGCTGCTCCCACGTCCAGAAGTTGGCGGTGGCGAAGCTGCGGGCGCCCTTGGCTACCCGTTTTCTCAGGTGCTCGTCGCGGGCCAATCGCAACACCGCCTGCGCCACAACCTCCGCCCCTCCCGACGGCAGGAGCAGCCCCGTCTCGCCGTTGCGGATCAGCTCGCCGGTCGCGCCGTTGTCCAGGGTGACGATGGGCTTGCCGCAGGCCATCGCCTCCAGGAGCGGGTTGCCCACGTTCGACAGGTCGTTCAGGGAGAGGAAGACGTCGCTGGCCCAGAGATAGCGGGCCACGTCCTCCTGCGGCACCGCTCCCTCGAAGCGGACGGCGTCGGACAATCCGAGCTCTCGGGTCAGGCGCTCCAGATGGGGCCGCGCCTCGCCCTCTCCCAGGATGATGAGCAGCGCCTGCGGAATCTCCGAGAGGATGGCGGGCAAAGCGCGGATCGCCCTGTCCACCCGTTTCCAGGGGAGGAGGACGCAGGAGGTCATCAGCACGAATCGGTCGCCGGCTATGGCGAGGTCGCGTCGGGCGGCGGCCGCCTGGCGGGACGGGGCAGGGACCAGGCGTTCCATGTCAAGGCCGTTGCGCCAGAAGCAGACGCGGCCGTGGGAGCGAGGGTTCAGGCGGGCCAGCACCTCGTCGCCGCGGGTGCCGTCGTTGGTCATGACGTAGAGGTCAGCGGGCGTGCGCAGGGCCAGCACCTCCTCGTAGCGGCGAAGGCGGGCCAAGCGGTCCTCCAGGGTGGGATGCATGATCGTGCCCTGGAAGCGACACACCGTAGGGAGCTTGAATCGTCGTCGCAGGAGACGCACCGCCAGGGCCCCGTGCACCTCGTAGGCGTAGAGGAGGTCGATCTGGTGCTGTCGCAGGACGCGCTCCGCCCGGCGCGCCGCCATGACCGGGAACAGGGTGGCGAAGCGCAACTTCTGATCGGCCTTGGCGAGGGGTGATGGCAGACGCCATCGCCTCAGGCTGGGCAGCGGGAATCTGAGGAAGGTCACGTTTGGTATGTCGGGTTGCTCTGCGGGTGGCACGTTTGGGGGTCCGAAGTGGTTGGCCCCTACCGTTGGGGCCACGTAGTGCACATGGTGTCCCCTTTCGCCGTAGGCCTTAAGGGTGCGATATAGGGTAGGGGCACCCTTTCCCTCGGCCAGCGACCAGACATCGAGGGCAGATACCATCAGCATGTTCATCGTGATTACGGGCCCTCAGAGAAGTTGTTCGTGGGGGCGGTGACTACCCTCGTCCGCCGTTTTCTATGGAGGGCGACGATTCTTCCCTCGGCGGCTACGCTGCCGTCTTGTCAGGGTTCCCAGGACCCCAAGCAGCAGGAGCACGGCCAGGCCCGTCCCCCCGAACCACAGGCGGTGCTGCCAATCCCTCCTCTTGGCGGGGCTGTACGCGGTCGTCCTGGGCCGTTCGGGGGCGGGGGGTGGGGAGGGATTGACCGGCTGGGCGTGAGGCTTTGGCTTTGGATTGCCGGCCCGCATCGAGCCGCCTCCTCTTCTCGGTATTCGATCCAGCGCCAGTGCCCCCAGCACTCCCACCACCGCTGCAAAGGCGGCGGCGGCGCCCAGGCGGGCGAGCCAGTCCAACTTGCCGGCGGTATCCAGTTGTGGCTCCCTGAGGGTGGTCACGTTGACCGTCAGCAGGTCTCCCACGACCTGGTAGGACTGAGCAAGCCTGGAAGCCACCTGGTAGTTCTCCTCCGCTGCCCCCAGCTCGCTGACGGCGCGCTCCAGGTCGCTGCTGCGCTGGCCGAGAACCGATTCCGCTGCCTGCACCTCCTGCCCCAGAGAGGCGATGGAGCTGTTCAGGGCGGCCAGTCGTAGCTCCAGGGCTGCTGTCGCCTGCTCAGCGGAGAACGACCGGTCGAGGACCGTGTCTGCGGGCAGGATGCCGGCGAGGAGCAGGCGGAGCTGGTCGGCGGAGAGAGAGGCTTCTCCCGCAGCGGCCAGGCGAAGGATGTCCAGCGTATTCTGCATGTCCGACCGCTCGACCTCCTTGACGGCGAGGGCCTCGGCTTTGGTCTCATAGCTGGCTCCCAGGGCGCCGAACTGCGCCGTCGCTGTCGTTTCCGTCTCGCCCAGGAGGGCCGCGCCCCCCAGATCAGCGACTGCCTGACGCTTCTCGTCCAGTTCGTCCTCTGCCCGCTCCAGTTGGGTCTGATAGGGCAGCGAGGCCTCCCGTTGCAGCTCCGGTGCCCCGGCTGGAGCCAGTTCGGCGAACACACCGCTCCAGGCCCTGGCGATGGTCAAGGCGGTATCGGAGTCGTCGTCCTTGACCGTGAAGTCGATGGCGTTCTGGCCGCGCCGCGCCTCGGCCGATAGCTTGCCCGCCAGTTGCTCGGCGGGGACGTCGATGCCTGCCTCCTCCAAGGCCCCGCTCGTCTCCTCCAGCGCCTCTTCGGAGGTGGCCAGGCGGGCGAAGTCGTCCATGGTAGGGAGGGTGTCGGGCCCGAAGAGCGGTGGCAGGCTGGATACGGCGACTCCGGCTCGGAAGCTGGCCTCGTTGCTTGAGGGCATGACAAGGAGAGATGCCGCGGCTGCCCCCAAAGCGACGACGAAGACCACCACCACGAACCAGAGGTGTCGGCGCAAGGCCAGCAGGTCTCGCCGCAGGTCATTCGACGCTGGCATGGTTCAACCTCCCCTGTCTAGCCCCCGGTCGGAGTCGTCATTGACGAAGTAGGGGCGCTGCCGTCCGTGCTAATAACAAGGGCACCAACCGGGGCTCAGTGTAATGCCCTCGTCGCAGGCCGTCAATATCGAGGCGTTGCCGGGCATCGCTGCTGACTGCCTCGCTCGGCATGGCACCTCGACAGGGGAGGTGGCCTTTGCTATGATCGAGGGGCATCTGAGGCGAGTAGTAGTTCTTCTCCCGTGTGCCGTCGGCCCGAGGGGCGTCTCAGTCCTAGCCAGCGGGGTGTAGCTCAGTCAGGTTAGAGCGCACGGTTCGGGACCGTGAGGTCGGCAGTTCGAATCTGCCCACCCCGAC
>CAZSRY010000114.1:0-5307 GCA_964609475.1 uncultured Dehalococcoidia bacterium | reverse complement strand
ACGACCCGCGTGCCGTAAGTGGCGAAGTCCCAGAAGAACTTGGCGTCGTTGTAGAGCATGCCGACGCAGCCGTGGCTGGAGGCCACGTTGCCGAAGTAGCTCAGGGGCTTCCAGTAGTTGTAGTGAAGGGCCACGCCGCTGTAGAAATACTGGGTGAAGTAGACGTCCTCCAGATAGTAGCCCAGGGGGTCGTCCCTGGGAATGCGGATCGTCTCCGAGTCCATGGTCTCGTTCTCGATGCGCATGAAGATGCGGAACTCGCCGGTGGGCGTCTCGAAGTCGGGCATGCCGGTCGTCACTAGGGCGACGTGAACCGCCTGGCCGCCGACGAAGGCGTAGGCCCGCTGCGTCGTCACGTTGATGGCGATCCAGCGCTCGCCCGGGCCGTAGGAGACGCCGGGCGGCGGGACGACGTAGGGCAGCTCGGCAGCGGCGATCTCCTCGGGAGAGGGCTCAGGCGTCGAAGTCGGTTCGGGCGTCGGCGTGGGCTCCCTTGCCTTGGCCTCGGCCGTGGCCATCGCCGCCTCATACTGGAATATATCAGCCTGGTCCTGCCTCACGTCCCGCACGGCCTGCTCCGGAGCGCCATCGGCCTGGGCGGTCGCCTCCGCAGCCGGCCCATCTTCGGCGCCCGAACCCTGCGAACAGGACAGGGAGAGGACGAGGAGAACCAGGGCAGCAGGGACGAGAAGGCCGGGGACCAGCAATCGTGGCAATTGGGGACGCGACACCTTTCGCAACCTCATCTCAGGCGCCTCGGGGCAGAGGATTTAAGTCAAGTATACGGGGGCTGCGAGTACGGGTCTAGTCTCTTCGTGGGCGCTCCAGTTCTGCGCTATCGAGGATGATGGTAACGGGGCCGTCGTTGAGGATCTCCACCTGCATGTGAGCCTGGAAGCGGCCGCTGGCCACCCGTACGCCCAACCGGCGGAGAGCGGCCTCATATTCCTCCACCAGTGGCTCCGCCACCTCCGGCGGCGCGGCGTGGCTGAAGCTGGGACGCCGGCCCTTGCGGGTCTGCGCCAGGAGGGTGAACTGGCTTACGACTAGGGCCTCGCCGGCGGTGTCCAGGAGCGATAGATTGAAGCGGCCGTCGGCGTCGCTGAAGATGCGCAGTTCGGCCGTCTTCCTGGCCAGCCTGTGGGCCTCCTCGGCGGTGTCGCCCTCGGCGACCCCCAGCAGCACGGCTAGGCCGGGGCCGATGGCGCCCACCGTCTCGCCGTCGACACTGACCGAGGCTCGGATGACCCGCTGAATGACCGCCTTCAAGGAGTCCCTCTAGCTGGCGGCCGCCGTCTCCTTAGGCATGTCGCCGGCGACGTCGGACTTGTCAGACTTGGATTCCGTCTTCTTGGAATCGCCGCCGGTCACGGACTCCACATGGTCGGCCGCCGACTCGGTTGCGAAGTCCTTGCGGTTGTCGGTTACGTAGAACCCCCGAGCCTTGAAGAGTATGGGCGGCGCGTGGATGACACGGCGAGCCTCCGCGCCACAGCGGGGACAGTGTTGAAGAGAAGGGGCATCAAAGCCCTCGCGCCTTTCGTAGCGGTGACCACACTCAGCGCAGCGATATTCATAGATAGGCAATGCCGGAGACCTCCTGGGGGATTGCTTCCACTATATGTCAATTTAGCCGAAGTCGGCTTTAGGGGCAATACGGCAGCGCCACCGTTGCCCACCGAGAGCAGCTATGCTATAGTGGATGGCGCTCGCCCGTTCTCAATGCCTCCGAGTGGGCAAGGCGGGCGCGTTGTTATGGTTAGCGTAGGCTCCCTGTCAAGCGGCGTGAACAGGTAGGAGAAGCGTTGGCAGCCTCAGTCAGCATGAAGTCGCTTCTTGAAGCGGGCGTCCACTTTGGTCACCAGACGCGACGTTGGGACCCCCGCATGCGGGAGTTCATCTTCACCGAGCGCAACGGCATCCACATCATCGATCTGCAGCAGACCGTGCAGCGCCTCTCCGAGGCGTGTGACTTCGTACGTGAACTGGTAGGGAGCGGCAAGAACATCCTCTTCACAGGCACCAAGAGGCAGGCACAAGAGACCATCGAGACGGAAGCGAAGCGCTGCCTGATGCCTTATGTAAACAACCGCTGGCTGGGGGGCACCCTCACCAATTTCGCCACCATCCAGGGGCGCATCGACCATCTGGTCCGCCTGGAGGACGCCAAGGCCCGCGGGGAGTACGACCGCCTGCCCAAGAAGGAGGTCCTCAAGATCGATAAGGAGATCGAGAGGCTGAACCGGCACTTCGGCGGCATCAAGGAGATGACCCAGCTTCCCGGCGGCATCTTCATCGTGGACACCACCATGGAGCGCATCGCCGTGGCTGAGGCCCGTCGCGTGGGCATCCCGATCGTGGCTATGGTGGACACGAACGGCAACCCCGATGAGCTGGAGTATCCGATCCCCTCGAACGACGACGCCATTCGCGCGGTCAGGCTGATCAGCAGTCGCATCGCCGACGCCGCTCTGGAGGGGCTGTCGATGCGGGAGTACTCTCCCGAGGAGGCGGAGGTGCTGGCCGGGCAGACCTACACCGTCTCGCCCGACGAGCCGACACCGGCACCTTCAGAAGAGGCCGAAGAGAAGCTGAAGGCAGAATCCGAGCCGGAAGCGGCGGCAGAGGCCGCCGAGGAGCCCTCGCCGGAACAAGCCACACCGGAACCGGAGGAGGTAGAAGGGACTGCTTAAGTGAAGATCTCTGCGGCAGATGTCAAGGAACTGAGAGAGCAGACCGGCGCTGGGGTGATGGATTGCAAGAAGGCCCTGACTACGGCCGGGGGCGATAAGGCCAAGGCTGCGGAGATTCTTCGTGAGCGGGGCCTGAGTGCGGCGGAGAGGAAGGCCCATCGCGCCACGGAGCAAGGTCTGGTGGAGTGCTACATACACGCCGGCGGCAGGATAGGGGCCATGGTAGAGGTGAACTGCGAGACGGATTTCGTCGCTCGCACGGATGACTTCAGAACCCTGGCCCGTGACCTGGCGATGCAGGTAGCGGCCACCGGTCCCGTGTCCGTCTCGGAGGAGGAGCTGCCGGCGGGGGCTGAGGGAGACCCCGAGGAGACATGCCTGCTCCGTCAGGCCTACATCAGAGACCCCGCACGCACCGTCCAGGACATCGTAAACGACGTCATCGCCAAGACAGGCGAGAACATCCGGGTACGCCGGTTCTCACGATTCGAACTGGGGAACTAGGGCCACGGACATGGCCAAGTCCGGCTACAAACGGACCCTCCTCAAGCTGAGCGGCGGGGCCCTCGTGGGGGACGGCCGCTTCGGGATAGATGCCGCCACCCTGTCCCTAGTCGCCAAGCAGATAGAGGCGGCCCACGAGACCAGCAAGGAGATGGCGATCGTCGTGGGTGCCGGCAACATCTTGAGGGGGACAGACGCCAGCCAGGGGGGAGCGGGTATGGACCGCGCCACCGCCGATTACGCTGGCATGCTGGCCACTATCATCAATGCCCTCACTCTCCAGGACGCGCTGGAGAGGCTCGGCCTCAGCGTCCGCACGCAGTCGGCCATCAACGTCCAGCAGGTGGCGGAGCCCTACATCCGGCGACGTGCCATACGGCACTTGGAGAAGGGGCGAGTGGTGATCTTCGCCGCCGGCACCGGCAACCCCTACATGACGACCGACACTGCGGCCGCCCTGCGTGCCATCGAGATCGAGGCCCAGGTTCTGCTGATGGCCAAGAACAGGGTGGATGGGGTATACGAGGCCGACCCTAATAAGGAGCCAGGGGCTCGCCGCTTTGAGATGCTGAGCTATATCGATGCCTTGAATCGGCGTCTGGATGTAATGGACAGCACGGCCCTTACCATGTGCATGGAGAGCAACCTGCCCATCATCGTCTTTGACGTATCAGGCCCCGAGAGCATCGTGCGGGCAGTGCGGGGAGAGAAGGTCGGCACCCTGGTGAGCAATACCCGGACAGTGCTCGCGGGTGATCAAGCACCACCCTCCTAGGCCGGCAAGACAAACGCGACATCCAGCAAGCCAAGGCGCAAAGGTAGGACCGATGATCGAGGAGACCCTTGCTGACGCTGAAGACCGGATGAAGAAGGCGATCGCCGTCCTGCAGCGGGAGTTGGACGCCGTCCGCACCGGCCGGGCAAGGCCCAGTCTGGTGGAACAACTGAAGGTCGACTACTACGACACGACCCTCCCCCTTAACCAGTTGGCAACCGTCAGCGCCCCCGAGGCGCGGCTCCTCACCATCCAGCCGTGGGACCGTCAGGCCTTGGGCGCTATCGAGAAGGCGATCCAGAAGTCGGACCTGGGCCTTAACCCCATCAACGACGGCCACACCATCCGCCTGGCGATCCCCCAACTGACGGAGGAGAGGCGCAAGGAGATGGTCAAGATGGTGCACAAGAAGGTGGAGGAGGGACGGGTGGCTGTACGCAATGTGCGCCGTCACTGCCTGGACGAACTGCGCCAGATGGACAAGGAGAAGAAGATCTCCGAGGACGATGACCATCGGGCGCAGGAGCAGTTGCAGAAGCTCACCGATCGCTTCATCGAAGAGATAGATGAGCTAGGGAAAGGGAAGGAAGCGGAGCTCCTGGAGGTATAGGCTGTCGTCGTAGCGGGTGATGGGGCCCACGGGCGTCCCAGAGGGCTAGGCGGCAGCTTTCGTTATGGCGGCATCGTCGGTATCTCCCAAGACAGAGGCGAATAGGCCAGCCGACCTACCCACCCATGTGGCTATCATCATGGACGGCAACGGCCGCTGGGCGAAGGAGCGGGGACTATCGCGCCAGGCGGGCCATCGGGCGGGCACCGAGAACATCCGCCGCATCATCAGATTCCTGACTGAGCGGGGGGTGCCGTATCTGACCCTGTTCGCCTTCTCGACGGAGAACTGGGCGCGACCGCGGGCTGAGGTCAGGGCCCTGATGCAACTCCTGGGCAGGGTCATCAACCGCGAGATCCAGGAGCTGCACGAGGAAGGCGTTCGACTGGTTCACCTGGGCCACCTTGAGCACCTGTCGCCGACGATACGAAAGCGGGTTCTGGACGCGGTGGAGCTGACCAAGAATAATCAGCGCCTGACGGTGGCCGTGGCCTTCGACTACGGCGGCCGGGCGGAGATCGTGGATGCCGTGCGCCGCATCGTCGCCGAGGGCCTGCCGCCGGAGCGGATCGACGAGGAGCGCTTCGGCTCTTATCTGTACACGGCGGGCCTGCCGGACCCCGACCTGATCATTCGCACCGCCGGTGAGATGCGACTATCCAACTTCCTCATCTGGCAGTCGGCGTACGCGGAGTACTACTCGACGCCCACCTACTGGCCGGACT
>CAZSRY010000113.1:0-5318 GCA_964609475.1 uncultured Dehalococcoidia bacterium | reverse complement strand
AAGGACGCCGCTGACAGCGGACGATTGACAGATGAGGATCATCCTCTACACGGGCAAAGGAGGCGTCGGTAAGACCAGCGTGGCCGCGGCCACCGCCCTGCGCTCGGCGGGGCTGGGCCACAAGACACTGGTCATGAGCACCGACGCCGCCCACAGCCTGGGCGACTGCTTCGATAGGCCGGTGGGAAGCGACGTCGTACCCATCGTCGACAGCCTGTGGGGGCAGGAGCTGGATATCTTCCGGGAGATCGATAGCCACTGGGGCACGCTGGAGAACTATATCAAGATACTGATGGCCTGGCGGGGCATCGACGAGGTGCTGGCGGAGGAGATGGCTATCCTGCCGGGTATGGAGGAGCTGGCAGGCCTCATCCACCTGATCAATCACCACGAGCAGGGGGAGTACGACATCGTCATCGTGGACTGCGCGCCGACGGGCGAGACACTGCGGCTGCTCAGCTTTCCCGATGTGACGCGCTGGTGGCTGCAGCGCATCTTCCCCATCCAGCGGACGGCGGCTCGCGTCGCTCGGCCGGTGCTCACGCGGGTGACGGACCTGCCCTTTCCCGAGGACGACGTGTTCGAGGCGCTGAAGGAGCTGTTCGAGAAGCTAGACCGCATGCGGGATATCCTCACCGACGCCGAGACCTGCTCGGTGCGGCTGGTGCTCAACCCGGAGAAGATGGTGATCAAGGAGGCCCAGCGCACGTTCACCTACCTCAACCTGTACGGCTACGCCACCGACCTGGTGGTGTGCAATCGCCTCATCCCCCAGGAGGTGACGGATGCCTACTTCTCCTCCTGGAAGGAGAGCCAGGAACGCTATTACGCTCTGGTGGAGGAAGGGTTCAGCCCGCTGCCCATCTTGAGGGCGCCCCTTATGGAGCAGGAGGTGGTGGGGCTGGAGATGCTGGAGCGCTTCGGGGAAGCCCTCTACGGCGAGAGCGACCCGACGCGGGTGTACTTCCAGGGCCAGACACAGGATATCCGGCAGGAGGACGGCAGCTACATATTGACGCTGATGCTCCCCTTCTCAAGCAAGGAGGAGATCCGACTATCACAGGTGGGCGATGAGCTGATCGTGCATGTCGGCAACCAGAAGCGGAACATCATTCTGCCTCGGGCCCTGGTGGGATTGGAGAGCCAAGGTGCTAAACTAGAGGGAGACAGGCTGACCGTCCGCTTCGCCCGGCCGGAGGCGTAGGCAGCCTGAGGAGGATGTTGGTATGGCGGTAAAGATGTTTGAGTGCGAGTATGAGCCAGGGGAGGAGTTGGTCTTCCGCATAAGGAGGCCCGGGTTGCGGGTGCTGGCGCCGGAGGTGCGGGGCCACCTGCTGGAGGCGCGCAAGGAGACTCTCATGGCCCTGCGCAGCCTCATCGACGCCGCTCTGGCCCGCCTCGAGGAGAAGGAGAAGGGCACGAGAAGGCGACGCCGCACCCAGATCAAGGTCGAATAGCCCCTTCCCCAATCGGCGAGAGAAGCCGATCCAGGTCGTCCTCGCTGGTGACCTGAGAGACGGCGCGAATGAAGTCGCCCAGTGACGGGCTGCGCCGTCGTAGCTCCTCCATCTTCGGACCCAGGGGGCTGCTGGATGCGGCGGTGGTGCCGTACAGTCCGTAAAAGGCGAAGTAGGCCTGATTGATCCTGCGGATGAAGTAGCCCCGCTCAGCCAGGTATTGGCGTCTCTCCTCCATAAGCGCCTCCGCCTCCTCCACCCGACCCGCGGCCAGCAGGCGATCGACATCGATACGCAGGCGGTGGAGTTCCTCTTCCAGCAGCGTCTCCTCACCCTCCGACTCACCCGGCGGCGGCTCCTCTAGGGAGGGAAGGGGATAGCGCCGGCCGACGAGGGCCGCCATCTCCTGCCCAGCGATGTCGGCGACGGTCTCGTTGATCGTCCTGAGGGTCTCGCTCTGGAAGTAGCGGGCTCCCAGAGGGTGAAAGAACAGGTAGTGGTGCACCCACTCGTGGGCGGCGACCTCAAGCGTCTTTCGATAGCTGTCGCCGGGCGGGATGACGCTGGGGTAGGTGGCGACGCCGCCTGTCCGCACTACCAGCGCCGAGACGTTCTTCGACGCCCTCTCCTCCTCGTCCTCCAGGCGCAACGTCTCCTCCAGGGCGAGGTCGCTGCGCAGGAGGCGGGCGCTCTCCAGATAGATACGGTCGCGGGGGGAGACGACGAGGACGTACGGCGGGCTATCGAACTCGAGATCGACGGGCGGGAAGAGCCAGCGGGCGCCGGGGAAGAAGGGGAGCGAGGTCTTCAGCCCCAGGCCGGAGGCGACCTCGCTGATCCGCTCCTCCAGGATAGCCTCAACCGCGTTCTCCAGCCGGTCCCTCTCTTCGCGCTTCTCCGCCAAGAGCCGAAGCGACTCCTCGCTGCCGGCCGAGCCAGGGTCGCCGGACGCCCTCTGGCGACCGAGTTCCCCCTCTAGAGCCGCCACCTCCGCCTGGAGGGCCAGATAGTCTTCTATCCGGCGATCTTTCTCCTCGCGGCTGAGCTCCCCCTGCCATAGGCGCCCGAACCGGTAAAGCCACTTGCCGGGAAGGTGCCGGACCTCCCATCCCAGGACGTCGTAGTCGCGGGAACCGAGGGGAAGGTGGAGGGCATCGACTATGCGCCAACTGGCCAGGGCTGCCAGGGCAACGAGGAGGACTACGATCAGGAGGGGAAGGGCCTGCGGAAAGCGCTTCAGCATGGTGGGGCCCAGCAGGAATCGCCAAGAGTTATGTCAAGATCAGTGCCCGTCAGCACGAGCATAGCACGGGCTCGGCGGCTCAACAAGCAGCCGTGGGCCTCGTTTGCGAGACTGACGACGACCATCAAGCCAGAGGCCTCTTTGAGAGGGCCTTCGGTGCCGTGATATAATCACCCCCAAGCGGGCAACATGGTCGGGCTTGCCTGTCTCTTGGGTAGGGGTAGGGGGCCGGTCGCAGAGGTGATTCGGTGAGCGTGGCGACTGAGGCGATGACACCCAGGTGCGCGGGGCTGGAGGCGCGTCTGGTAGCGTTCATATTCGACACCATCATATTGCTGGCGTTCACGTCGGTGTTTGTGGCCGTTGCTCTCTTCCAGCTTCTCGTGAAGAGCGACTTCGGGGAGGCGGACCCGCCGGATTCCTCTTTCTATGCCGCGTTGGCCATTGTCGTAGCGGTCATCCCTTTCTGGCTGGCATTCAACGTTTGGCTGTGCCTGTGGCGGGGCCAGACGGTGGGCAAGTACATTGTGGGCATAAGGATAGCCCGCAACGACGGCGGCCGCTTGAGCGCGGTCGATGCTCTCTCCCGGTTGCTGACGCTGAATCCGCTGCTGTTTCACCCGGTGCTCATAGTCCCCTGGAGCCTGCTGGCTGTGTTCGGCACTTCGCTCACTCTTAATGCGGTGGTGCTGGCGGCCACGGTGACGCTGGTCCTGCTATCGCTGGTGGCGGCGCCCGTCGCTCTGGTGGCTGTTCTGCTGGACAAGCAGCGGCGGGCATTGCATGATCGGGTGGCCAGGACGCTGGTCGTGCAGCCGGCGTAGAAGCGCTGAGAGGCGAGGGGTAGCGCAGGAATGACGCTGGAGATGGACGAGAGGGAAAGGCACGAGCTGTCCGCCGCCACATCGGTTACGGTGACCATCGGCACCGGGTTCTGGCGCAATCTCTTCAAGTGGTCGACGGGCACCGTCCTGGTGTTCGTATTGGGCTTCCTTCTGCTGTTCGTCAACGCTACCCAGTTGACGGCATCGGATACGGCGCACAAGGTGCTCCGTCGGGCGGTGGCGAGCCTTACGGAGATCGACGCCCTGCTGGAGGATGGTCACTCGGAGCTGGTGATGCGGGCGGAGGAGGCGCCGGGCGAGGATGTCAGGCTGGCCCACTACCCGATAGACGTGCCGCTGTCGGCGCAGGAGGCGGAACGGCTCTCGACTTCCGAACTGCGGGACGTCGTTCTGGAGCGCTCGGCGGACAAGGTGTACGCCGAGGGGTTCTCCGCCTTTCGTGAGGAAGACAGGGAGCCGTCGGCAGAGGAGATAGCCTTTTTCTCGCCTCCGGGGGCGGTCAGGTACAGCGTTGGCCTGCTGACCGAGGATAACCACGATACTGTGCGGATGGTCACGGCGGTCCTGACGGGCGTGGCAGCGTTCCTGGCACTGCTGCTGGTGCTGCTGAGCAGGGGCTACGGGCGCCTGACGAGCCTGGGAGTGGCCGTGTCGATAGCGGCGCTCCCCTTCCTCATCGCCTCGGTTACGGTTCGCTTCATTCTGCGGCTGGCATCGGAGGGGGAGGGCGATTATCTGGCCGCCCAGCTCTACGAACTGGGAAAGGATGTCGCTTGGCTACCGATCCGCAATGGGATCGCCTTCGCCGCCTTGGGGGCGATCTTCGTCACGATGGGTGTCGCGTTCTCGCTGCTGAGCAGTGGGCGGCTGAGGACAGCGGTTTCTCGTTGACAGGGCCCAGAGATGATCACTAGAATAGAGGTCGAGCGGGAATAGCTCAGTTGGCAGAGCATCTGCTTCCCAAGCAGAGGGTCGTGGGTTCGAGTCCCATTTCCCGCTCCAAGCGTTGAATCTGGAAAGCTCGGTCGAGAGGCCGAGCTTGTGTTTTTCCGCGGAAACTAGCGCCGACGCATCGCAACAATGAATCGGCGGCCTGAGCCTAATGGTGGGATGGAGCCTTGGCATCTCGAAGGCTCTAGGGGTCGAGCATGAGTACTCACTAACCCAAAGCGAAGGGCCGGATGGAATACAGTGGTCCCACGGCACTGTTGCGCTGTGTCTGAGCGGTCGATGATCTTGTTGAAGAAACTAGGGGGGGCCAAGCATGCGCAGATTCATAGTGCTAGCAGTAGGTACAACCATTGTTGGCTGGGCGCTCAGCAGGCTGCTGCGGACGGATGAGGAAGAGGCTGCCTCGTCAGAGGTTATGCCGCCGCCCGACGAGTGGGCAGTTGGATACTCGCCCCACACAGACATCGCGCCTGAGGCGTTGGCGCTGTCAAACGAAGATGCGAATCCTGACGAGCCGGCTTGGGCCTATGAGGAATACCCCATCGATCCCGCAGCCACTCCCTCTCCTGAACAAGCAGACCCTCTCCAGATACCCCACAACGTCATTGACCCAGAAGCCTTGCGAGACCAAGATCGCCAGGAGTCAGAGACGGGTGACAGTCCGCCTGCGCCAGCCGGGCAAGACGAACAGGCGGAATTCAGACACGCACGTGATGCCATCGATGAGCGCTTCCGTGAAATACCGGAAAAGGGTCATCGGGACCAGAGAGGCGCGGCATAGGCATCGCGGAGTCAGCATACGCGCCTTGTGCACCCCTCAAC
>CAZSRY010000112.1:0-5350 GCA_964609475.1 uncultured Dehalococcoidia bacterium | reverse complement strand
ATCAGCCGCTCGCCTTGAAGCAGGAAGAGGTTGCTTGAGCTCCCCTCGGCGACGAGCCCCCGCGTGTTGAGCATTATCGCGTGGTCGGCTCCCCGCTGGCGGGCGTCCTCACGCGCCAGGATGTTCTCCAGGCAGTTCAGCGACTTGATGCGGCTCAGCGGTGACGTCTCATTGCGACGGGTAGCGCTCGTAATGGCGGCCATGCCCCGCTCGTAGAGCTCCTGCGGGTAGTCGGTAAGCGGCGTGGCGACGAGCAGGGCTTGCTCCCCGCCGCTCTCGGGGCCGGCGGTGACGGTCAGGCGGATACGGGCGTCGGGGAGGCTGTTCCGCTGCAGCAGGGTCTCGACGGCAGCGGCGATCCCATCGAGGCTGAGGTTCAGCGCAATGCCGAGGGTGGCGGCGCCTTCGGCAAGGCGGCGGTAGTGGGCGTCGAGGCGGAAGACGCGCCTGTTGTAGGAGCGCATCGTCTCGAACAGGCCGTAGGCGTGGAGCAGGCCGCGGTCGAGGGCCGGGATGGCGGCCCTCTCCCTTTCAATGATCTGTCCGTTGAGGAAGACCCACTGCATCTCTCTATGCCTGTTCGTCAGCCAGCACCGCCCGCGCCAGGGCGCTCGCCTTGTCCAGCGTCTCCTGGTACTCCAGCTCCGGGTCGGAGTCGGCGACGATGCCGCCGCCGGCCTGGAAGTACGCCGTCTCGCCCTTCACCAGCATCGTGCGGATGGCGATGT
Organism: uncultured Dehalococcoidia bacterium; assembly: GCA_964609475.1. GTDB lineage: Bacteria > Chloroflexota > Dehalococcoidia > DSTF01 > JALHUB01 > CAZSRY01. The sequence continues at coordinate 4,622 of CAZSRY010000112.1, read as the reverse complement.
TCAGGTCCATCGCGCCGTCGAAACCGATGTAGCCGATGGCGCCCGTGTAGACGCTGCGTGCGGTCGGCTCCAGCTCATCGATGATCTCCATCGCCCGTATCTTCGGCGCCCCCGTGATCGACCCGCTGGGGAAGGTCGCCAGCAGCAGGTCCACCACATCGCAGTCGTCCCGCAGACGCGCCTCCACCGTTGATGTCAGGTGGAAGACCGTGGCGAAGGTCTCCAACGCCGCCAGATGGGGCACCTGCACCGAGCCGATCTCCGCCACCCGGCCCAGGTCGTTTCGCTCCACGTCCACGATCATCACGTTCTCCGCCAGGTCCTTCTCGCTGCTGAGCAGCGCCTGGGAGAGCGCCCGATCCCTCTCCGGAGTGCGGCCGCGGGGGCGGGTTCCCTTGATCGGCCTCGTCTGCACCCGCCTGTTGGCCGGGTCGAAGAGAAGGAACCTCTCCGGCGAGGCGCTCAGCACCTGGACCTCGGGGAAGTTGAGATAGGCGGCGAAGGGAGCGGGATTCAGTTGCCGCAGTCGAAGGTAGAGGTCAAGGGGGCTCTGGCGTAGCGGCGCCTGGAACCGCTGCGAGAGGTTCACCTGGTAGATGTCGCCGGCGGATATGTAGCGCTTCGCCTGCTCGACGACCCGCCGGTAGGCGTCCGGCGTGAATGTGGAGCGCAGGCCCTCCAGTTCGTGGCGCGAGGCCCTGTGGCCGTCGCCGCCGATGGGCGTGGGCGCCGTCAGCCTGGCATCGTAGCGGGCGATGCGGTCATAGAAGCAGAGATAGCAGTCGGGTAGGGCCAGGTCGTCGTGTGCCCGGTCGGGGAGCCTCTCGACATGCTGCTTGAGGTCGTAGGAGAAGTAGCCGACGGCGCCCCCCTGGTTCGAGTGCCGATTCTCACGCAGCAGGCCGCGGAGCACCTCGAAGGGGCTGGCCTGAATCTGATGGCTGCCGCCGCGCCCCATGATCTCGACCGTCCTCCCCTTCGACCGCAGCACCAGGAAGGGCTCTTCTCCACACAGCGAAGTGCGGCCCAACCGTCCATCGACGAGGGCGCTATCCAGCCAGAAGCCATAGGGCTGGCGACAGGTGCGGGCGATGGCATCGAGGTCTGCTGACGTGGCTTGAATCATCTGGCGTCGGCGCCCATTGTAGCAGCCTGGCGGCTGCGTTGACAGCCCCAGACCCCTTTGCTATCATCGATCCGCTGGCAGCGTACCCGCCCAAGGCGGGAGTGGACTCATAAGGCGGCGTACCCGCCCAAGGCGGGAGGGGACTCATAAAGGCAGCGTACCCGCCCAAGGCAGGAGGGGACTCATAAGGCAGCGTACCCGCCCGAGGCGGGAGTGGACTCATAAGGCAGCTAGGCAGCGTACCCGCCTGAGGCGGGAGGGGACTCATAAGGCAGCGTACCCGCCCAAGGCGGGAGGGGACTCATAAGGCAGCTAGGCAGCGTACCCGCCCAAGGCGGGAGTGGACTCATAAGGCAGCGTACCCGCCCAAGGCGGGAGGGAACTCAAAAGGCAGCTAGGCAGCGTAGCTCAGCGGTAGAGCAGGGGACTCATAAGCCCTTGGTCGGGGGTTCAAATCCCTCCGCTGCCACCAAAGCCCTTCACCTCTCTCATGGACATGCCCTTCGCCGTTTACGTTCTGCGCAGTCTCCGCAATGGGCGTCACTATGTTGGGTTCACGTCACGGCCTCTAGAGCAGCGGCTGGACGAGCATAACCGTGGGTATCCCAAGGGGTGGTCATCGCGCAACGGGCCATTCGAAGTGATCTACCAGGAGGTGCACGGGACGGAGGGCGAAGCGCGGGCTAGGGAGCGTTTTCTGAAGGGTGGTCGCGGCAGGGAGTGGCTGCGGGCGCGGCTGGCAGCGTACCCGCCTGAGGCGGGAGGGGACTCCCTCCGGTAGGCGGGCCGGCGCCAGCCCTTGGTCGGGGAGCCTGCCCGTTTACCCGCCTTTGGAGGGCCGTGGCTGGTTCAAATCCCTGCCTACCGGCAGGCAGGCCTCCGCTGCTACCAACCCCTGAGATGCAAGACGTCCCCTGGTGTCGCGATCAGGGGACTGCTCATATTCCGGCAGCAGGGAATCGTTCAGCCAACGGAGCGCCTGACATGGACACCTACGCACACTTGCTACAGCTGTTCGATTCTCTGAGAGAGCCGCTCATTCGCTCGGCGATCCAGGCACTCCACCTCCCTTCGGGGAGCCGCGGCCTGGATGCAGGATGCGGCATCGGCAGTCATACCCTGCTGTTGGCGGAGGCGGTGGCCCCCGGCGGACACGTCACCGGCCTTGATTTGCGCCCTGACTTCCTGGCCCAGGCAAGGGAAACGGCAAGCAAGTCCAGCCTGTCGGAGCACGTCGCCTTCCAGGAAGGGGATATCAGGAGACTTCCCTTCGACGACAACGCCTTCGACTGGATATGGAGTGTGGACTGCGCCGGATATGCTCCCGGCGAACCTCTGCCGTTGCTGAAGGAACTGGCGCGGGTGGTGAAGCCCGGCGGCATTGTGGCCATCCTTGCCTGGTCTTCTCAGCAACTGCTTCCGGGGTATCCCTTGTTGGAGGCGCGGCTGAATGCGACCTCTTTGGGGATTGCCCCTTTCGCCGAGGGGAAGCGGCCGCAGTTGCACTTCCTGCGCGCGCTGGGATGGTTCCATGACGTGGGCTTTGAGGAGTGTAAGGCCCGAACGTTTGCAGGCGACGTCCATGCCCCGCTGAGCGATGACGTCCGCGCGGCCCTGCTCTCGCTCTTTCAGATGCGCTGGGGGGAGCCACAGTCAGAGTTGTCAGAGGAGGACTGGGCAGAGTACCAGCGTCTCTGCCAGCCGGAGTCGCCGGATTTCATCTTGGATCTTCCGGACTACTACGCCTTCTTCACCTATTCCATGTTCCACGGCAGGGTCGCCAAATGAGCCCTGATGGAACGCGGCTGCGTTCGGGGGCCAGAGGAGTGGGGCTTCCTCATGGCGTTCCCCAGAGCGAATGGCCGGTCTGCACTTTCCCTTCCAAGCTTCGTTGACCCTTTTTTCAACCCTCTGCTATACTGCGGTGGCCTCGCAGGGGACTTCCGCTGCGGGCATCGGTATCTAGGTCTCGCCACTTGGCTCCAGTGATCGAGCTAGGAAGGAAGAAGCATGGACACACAGGCAATCGAAAGGGCGAAGGAGCACTTCGCCAATGTGATCAAAGAGCAGCTAGAGCGGATAGAGAGGATGAAGGCCGCCGAGGACTGGGTCGACTACTCCAAGGTCAGGCCCATCATCATCGGCGTCTGCTGGGGCGACGGCATCGGCCCCTATATCTCCCGCGACACCCAGAGGATCCTCGAGTTCCTCCTCAAGCCGGAGCTGGAGAGCGGCAAGGTCGTCTTCAAGACTATCGAGGGGCTGACCATCGAGAACCGCGCCGCTCAGGGCAAGGCCATCCCCGACGACGTCCTCGAGGAGCTCAAGCAGTGCCACGTCATCCTCAAGGCGCCCACCACGACACCGCGCGAGGGAGACCCCTGGCCCAACATCGAGAGCGCCAACGTGGCCATGAGGCGGTACCTCGACCTGTTTGCCAACGTCAGGCCGGTCAAAGTCCCCGCCCAGGGCCTCGACTGGATGTTCTTCCGTGAGAATACGGAGGGCGCCTACGTCCTGGGGAGCCAGGGAATCCACGTCACCGAAGACCTGGCCATCGACTTCACCGCCACTACCAAGCAAGGCAGCGAGCGGATCATACGCCTCGCCTTCGACTACGCCAAGAGGAACGGCATCAATCAGGTGACCGTGGTCACCAAGGCCAACGTCATCAAGACCACCGATGGCAAGTTCCTCGACGTCGCCAGGGAGGTCTCCAAGGACTACCCCGAGGTCCAGTGGGATGACTGGTACATCGACATCATGACCGCCAAGCTGGTCGACCCCAAGCGACGGACTCAATTCCGCGTCATGGTTTTGCCCAACCTCTACGGCGACATCCTCACCGATGAGGCAGCCGAATTCCAGGGTGGCGTCGGAACCGCCGGCAGCGCCAACATCGGCAAGCGCTACTCCATGTTCGAGGCGATCCACGGCAGCGCCCCCCGCATGGTCAACGAGGGGCGCGCTGATTATGCCGATCCCAGCAGTCTCATCCGCGCCGGCGCCATGCTGCTCAACCACATCGGTTTCGCCGACCGCGGCAAGAAGCTGGAGATGGCCCTCGACATCTGCGGGAACTTCGAGAAGAAGCTGGTCATCACCGGTCGGCCCACCGGCGCCAAGGGGTCTGACTTCGGCAACTACCTCATGGAGACCATGCAGGACCCCCAGCTTGAGCAGCGGTGGGAGAAGTACCAGGCGGAGGCTGTTGCCGCCGCGTCGTAGGCGTTGCAGCGTCCTTTTCGGCGATACTCTTGACGACTTTGCGAGAGCCCAGCCGCAACTGCGGGACGAGCTGGCTGGGCTCTCACGTCTCTGGCTGGCCTCGACCGGTCCCCGCCCTGACTCTGCCGGCAGCCCCGTTCGGAGCGCACACACCTTGTTGACACGCTTGCGCGCGTTCGGTACAATCCTCTTTGCCAGTGGCGGCAGCGTCGTGGGCGGTTAGCTCAGTTGGTACGAGCGCTTCCTTCACACGGAAGAGGTCACAGGT
>CAZSRY010000111.1:1683-5476 GCA_964609475.1 uncultured Dehalococcoidia bacterium | reverse complement strand
ACGACCACGTCCGCCGCCTGCCGGGCGCGGGCTATGTCCTCGCGGAGGAGCAAGGCGTCCAGGGGAGCCGTACCGGGGCTGTCCTCGTCGGCGTGGTAGTAAGGGGCGATGTCATCGTAGCCCAGGAAGGCGAAGCGCGTCCCCCGCACGGTGATGATGCCCGGCTCCCGCGCCGCCAGCAGGTCGCCTCCCGCCCCTACGGGCGTGATGCCGGCCGCCTTGAGGTTGGCGATGGTATCCAGCAGGGCCTCGTCGCATGCCAGAGCGGCGCTGCCGCAGTCCTTGGCGTGGTTGGTGGCAACGGTGAGCAGGTCGAACCCGGCGAAGGCGAGCCCCTCCACGCTCTCGGGCGGCGCCAGGAGGTTGAGGGTGCGGACGCAGCCCATGGGCTCCCCGGCGTCGGAGAGTGAGGCGTCCAGGCTGCCCACAGTGATGTCGGCCCCGCGCAGAAGCGGGCCCAGGGCGAGGAATGCGTGCCGGAAGTCGGCGTAGGCCCGGTGGCGGGCATACACGCAGCGGGCGGGAATGATGTCGCCGGTGAAGAGGATGCGGATCGGTTGATCAGGGGACACGGTCTCGGGCGAAGCGTAGCCCTCGCTGCTTACGACGAGCGGCTCTGCCGGAGTCGCAGGGGTAGCCGACCCGAGACCATCCTCACTCCCCTCTCCGCAGGCCACGAGAGCGACGGCGACCACCCACAGCAGCCGCGTGGCCCATCTCAGCATGGGATGCCGAGGCTCCATCCGTCTCAGTCCGAATCGATGTGCCCTGCTCGCCTCCCGCGTCTATTACATTGTAGCCTACGTCAACCTGGCATGTCGCGTGGCCGGATGCCCTATAGAGTACGTGCGGGAGAGATCGGCGACGACGCGGCACAGACATGGATGACCAGCCTGAGCCGATGGTCCGGGTGGAGTATTGACACTTTGCAGGCGATCAACCCCGCCGACTCAAGAACGCGAGACTCAGTCCCGCGGCCGCGACGCCGTAGCAGACACAGCCGGCCCAGAAGGCGGCAGAGATACCCCAGGAGAGGGCTATGGCAATAGCCAGAACCGAGGCGCACACGGAAGTGGCCCCGTTTATCCCCCAGAAGAACGGGGTGGGGGCATCCGGCCAAGCAGAGACGACCTTCATGCCGGTGGGAAACGGCATTCCCATGGCAAGCCCCATGGGCGCGAGTATGGCCGCGGCAATAAGGATGCGGAGGGGCGTCGTCTCCGCCTCAAAGTGGTGCACCAAGAGGGGTGTCAGGAAGCCAAAGGTGACGAGCAGCAGCAGTAGGGGTATGAACGGCAGCAGGTTCGCAACCCGCAGACCGGGACCGGCTATGCGCTCGGTCGCAAAACTGCCGATGCCGCTGAAGAGAAGCAAGGAGAAGAGCACGACCGACAGGCCATAGGTGGGATGCCCCAGGAACAGGATAAGCCGCTGCATCTGGGAGACCTCGACAAGAAGGAAGCCAAGCCCGATGGCGGCGAAGAAAACGAAGAAGGGGAACATACCCTTAAGCCTCGTCTTCCTCGCCCTCAAGAGAAGGGGAAGAATGATGCAGAGGAAGGTCAGCACCAGTACGGCGATCGTCAGCCCAGACAGCACCAGTACTGGCTCCGTCAGGTGCTTGTAGTCCGGCAGATCGCCCCTGAACAGGTCCTCAAGCCGTATCATCTGGAAGAAGAACGGGCTGTCGTCGGTCGGGGGGGAGATGTTGACAGGAAAACTGCGGGCGAATGCATTGACATCCTCCGCCTCGGCGATGCCGGAGAAGTTCTCGTCTATGGAATAGGCCGGCGTCAGCACTCGGTCGAACTCCAACTCTCCTGTCACCCTCTCCAAGGTCGCGAGGTCCTCGCTCGAGAACGGTGACGGGCTGACCATTATGGTGGCGGCCTGTACACCGGAGTTGTATGGCCCTTTCGCCATGAAGATGTGATCGCGGGGGTTGTCGACGCCCCGCTGGCGCAGGGTCTGGGCGGCTAGAGCCGTCAGTCGATACGCCTCCATCGGTTGCTCCGGGTAGTACCAGCGGGAGACGGTGAGTATCCCGTTGGGGGTGAGATGATCGAGGAAGCTGCTCCATGCCTCGACGGTGTAGAGGGAGTTCTCCGACAAGGCGTAGGCGCCCGCCGACGATGCCGCCCAGGTATCGGTCAGGGAGCTCTGGATGATGTCATAGCGATCCTTCGACCGCGCCACGTAGCTTCTGGCCTCATCATTGACGAAAGTCACCCGAGGGTTCTTGTCCAGATGCCCGGTGAAACCCCCGTAGACGTTGTTGACGGCGTCGAGTATCTGCGCGTTTATCTCCACACCCGTAACCGACTCCTGATCGAAGGCGAGGGCCGAGAGGATATCCCTCCCTCCGCCGACTCCGATCACCAGGACGTCGGCGTTCTTGCGGATATGATGCGCCAGGTTCACTACATCGTACTTGAGGTGATCGATCTGCTGCGGGGCCCCGTCGTAGCGGGTGAGCACAGTGCCGGCAACCGAATCGATGACCAACTGCATCTGCTCCGCCCGACGGTCCTTGGGGAGGGTACTACTCAGGCCCCAGCCGAAAGGCTTGGCGGTGGCGGGCAGGCGGTCGATCTTGATTCTGGAGAAGGCGTTCCACTTCTCGTATTCGGGGGAGGACAGCTCGTAGCGGGGAATGCTTTCGAGGGTTGTCCCTCCCACCCACGTCACATGGAGCACCGGGCTATGTCGCTCGAACATGACGGCGTTGGTGAGGGCGAACCCGACAAACACGACAGCGCCGCCCAAACTCAGCCAGAACATCCTGTCTTTGCCGGCCGTTCCGGCAAACCAAGCAGCCGCTACTGCGGGCAGTGCGGCGACGACGATCACGGCCGAGGGGCCATCCATGATGCTCAGTACCCAGACCAGAGCGACCGCGCCCACCGCCGCGCCGACGAGATCGGCTGCATACAACCTGCTTATCTGCCGAGGAAACCTCGTCAGCGTCAGACAAACGCATACACCGCTGAAGATGAAGGGGATCGAGGTCACGAGGTAGAGAAGCCCGACGGAATACACGCCCGCAAGAGACCACTTGGGCACGAAGGGGATCGACAACTGGGTGAGAAAACTGAGCACAATCGATACGCCGAAGAGGAGGGAGAATGCTATCAGGCGGTCGTTCGTCCTCTCCTCAGGAAAACGGTCAGGCATCAGGTAGACGATGAGCGCCCCTACCGTCATGCCGAACAGGGCGACAGAGATGGCCACGAAGGCGAAGTGGTACCACATGGTCACGCTGAAGATACGGGTCAGCAGGACCTCGTACATGAGGGTGGATAGGGTCACCAAGAAGAGCCCGGCGTAGGTGCCCAGATTGGCCTGCGGACGCGCCTGCGCTTGTGATACGTTCAACTTGGCCCTGCCCCTCCTGTGCGCAACTCAGCGGCTCCCGGCAGACACCCGGCGACGCGGTTCGACCCCCGCTGCGAACGTCTGTAAGTTGCTCCATCCGGACAGGCGCAGTAACGGCTGTGAAGTGCCAGGAATCCCTTGGACTGACGAGGCCTGGGCAGTAGCGAGTATCCAAGAGGACAAAGCGGAGTCTCCTTCCTCTGCTCTCTTGTTGAGGTATCGTCCGCTTGTCCGGCCAAGAGAGTAGGCGTTTCCCCGATATTGTCCTCGTGGCCCCCTCTGAAGCCCCGTCTCCTGCTGCAAAGCCTTCGGTTACGAAGGATAGACCTCTGCCCCAACACTGCATCCCCAAAGTGAAGGGCCCAAGGTCAACGAGGTGAACAGCTCTTATTCGGGAGAGGAGACCACGGTGACAACT
>CAZSRY010000111.1:0-1583 GCA_964609475.1 uncultured Dehalococcoidia bacterium | reverse complement strand
AGGCTGTCTGGGCAGGCCTAGGATATCTCGAGACTGTACCTGACGGCTTCCTCATCCGTGTAGACTGTGAACGTGACCTTCTTGCCCCCCAGGAGATGTCTCTCGGACTGCCGGCGGAGGTCTCTGAAATCCGCCGTCTCCAGGAACCGCCTCAGGAGCTCCGCCCTCTCCGCCAGTCCCTCGTCATCCCCGCCGGCTAGGAGCGCGCGAAGGGCCTGCCCGTATTCGTCCCGCGCTACCGTCTCGATGCAGCGGGAGAGGTCCGGCTGAAGCTCTATCCTTGGCACAGGCTGCCAACTCCCCTGAAGACCCCGCGGCCCAGCGAGGCCACTCAGACCATCTGCCGGTGCTATTGGACGCCTCTCCATTATACCCCGCTGGAACTGACGGAGACGCAGCGTATGTAGCGCCGGGGAATTCGACATCGGAGCCGGCCAGGCCGCTTCCTGCTATCAACAGCGAAGGAGCTGGGCCGATGATCTATTTGGAGCCGTCATGAATAAGAGGGAAGCCTACAAGGTTCTCCATGTTGCCCCCTCGGCCGACCCGCGTCTGGTGGGGCAGGCCTACCGGCACCTGGCCCGCAAGTATCGGACCGAGCTGAACGACAACGGCCAGGCCGGCGAGCGGCTGAGCGAGCTGAACGAGGCCTACCTGGTGCTGGTGGCCCATGATCAGGCCAGGCCGGTGCAGCTCGTGAACCCGTCGTCCCAGGCCAGGCCCGAGGCATCCCTGCGGGAGGAACTCGTCGCCTGGGCGCGCCAGCTCGTCGAGTCTGTCTGCGCCCGCTGGCCCGGGCGGGAGACAGAGATCGCGGTATTGGTCACCTGTCTGGTGGTGCTGGCAGCGCTGGCGCTGCTGGATGGGGCCAGCCTCGTCTGGACTCTGCTGGTGCTGGCCGTGGCCCTGGTCACCATCTGGTCGCCCTGGCGGGAGACCGGCTAGCAGACGCGCGGCAACACTCCCAGTTCACCTCCTTCCTTTTCAGCAACCGCTTTCCCCTGCTACACTAGGATCGAGGACAGATCGAGAGCTTTCTGCCATGCGACCCATCGTGACCATCGCCGACACAACGGACGGTTTGCCCGTCGCATTCGACGCCGTCTTCGCGCCGTACGGCGGCGTCGCCGAGGTCATCCCCGCCGATAGCAAAGTCCACCTTAAGCTCAACGGCGTCCATTTCTCCGCCGGTATGTACACGGAGCCCGCCGTCGTTGACGCTCTGCTGGGTTACCTGAGCGACCACGGCTACCGCCGCCTGGCCCTGATGGAGAACTCCAGCCAGGGCGTCTCCACCCGCCTTGTCTTCGCGGTGACCGGCTACGCCGATATCGCCCGCCGGCACGGCGCCGAGCTGGTCTATCTGGACGAGGGAGGCACGGTGCCATACGCCCTGGATGGCGAGGAGGCGCCGATCCGCATCTCCCGCCGGCTCTACGAGAGCTTCATCGACCCCTCGCGGAGCCCAGGCAACTTCTACCTCAGCCTGCCCAAGCTGAAGACGCACTCGATGACGACGACGACCCTGGGCGTGAAGAACCAGCAGGCGTTCCCCATCGATGAGGACCGCATGCACTTTCACA
>CAZSRY010000110.1:0-5613 GCA_964609475.1 uncultured Dehalococcoidia bacterium | reverse complement strand
GTCGATTCATTCGATCCCCATGAGCCCTGGGACCCGCCCCAAGAGTACGTCGACCTCTACGACCCCGGCTACGAGGGAGCGGAGGTCATCGATCCCATCTACGGCCCCAGCGACTACCTGTCCGAGGCCGAGCTGAAGCATATGCGCGCTCGCTACGCCGGCGAGGTGACGATGGTTGACAAGTGGCTGGGCCTTTTCCTGGAGCGGGCCCGTGAATTGGGCATGCTGGACAACACGCTTCTCATCGTCACCTCCGACCACGGTCACCAGCTGGGCGAGCACGGCCTCACGGGCAAGATGCCGCAAGGCCTCTGGTATGAGTTGATAGACGTTCCCCTATTCGTCCGTCGGCCCGACGGCGTGGGTGCGGGTACACGGGTGGAGGTCTTCGCCCAGCATCACGATATCGTGCCCACGGTTCTCAATGCGCTGGGCGTGGAGCCGGAGGTGCCCCTGCCCGGCAGCGACTTGCTGGACATGGCAGCGGATCTCGTTCCGCCTCGCGACCACGTCTCCTGCGGCCTCAACGACTACTCCTGGTGCCGCGACCAGCGCTATGCATACATAACCAGGAACGACGGCAGCGACCGGCAGCTCTTCGACATGACTGCCGATCCGCTCCAGGAGCATGACCTGGCCGCCGATGAGCGAGGCGTGGTGGAGGAGATGCACGGCAAGCTCTTGGCCGACGCCGGCGGGCCTCTCCCTATCTAGATGTCCCGTCGGTGGATCGCCCATCATTGCTACGACCGAGCGTCGTCCGCTTGAGAACGCCGACCGAAACCCGCCGACACTTGACCCAGCCTCGCGCGACTGGCATCCTGTGGTCGATCGCCCAGGCTTCCCAGCGAGTCGCCAACCTCGTTCTGGTTGATTGCTTTCAAGGAGATGGATGCTATGGTCGTTTCCAGCTACTGGCCCAGCCAGGCCCCCTATGAAGAGTTCCCCCTGCCAGAGCTGCTTCGGGCCAGTACCGAGGAGTACCGTGACAAGCCCGCCCTGATTGGCGCCGACGGGGCGACACGCACCTACGAGCGCGTGTGGAGCGACGCCCGCAAGATAGCGCATCTCCTTCAGGACAACGGCATCGAGAAGGGAGACAAGGTCGCCATCTTCTCACCGAACCATGTCGACTACGGGGCCGTCTTCTACGGATCCCTGCTCGCCGGCGCCGCAGTCACCACCCTCAACCCCCTATACACAGCGCAAGAAATCGAGGCTCAGCTTGCCGACGCCGAAGCCGTCGTTTTGTTCGCCTTCAGCCCCATGGCTGCTCCCGCAGAGGAGGCCCGCAAGAATCTGCCCCTTCTGCGCGAGATCTTCCCCATCGACGCGCTGCCCGACATCCTCGGTGGGGTATCCGAGGAGTACCGACCGGCCCAGATCAACCCCCGCGAGGACATCGCCGCTCTTCCCTACTCCAGCGGCACGACCGGTCTCCCTAAGGGGGTCATGCTGACGCACTTCAACATCACCAGCAACGTCAAGCAGGGGCTGGCAACGCGTTTTACATCACCGGATATCGTAGGGCTCTGGACGCTGCCCCTGTTCCACATCTACGGGATGACGGTGTTGATGAGCAGCGGCATTGCCTACGGCGGTACCGGAATCGTCATGCCCCGGTTCGATGTTGAGCAGATGCTGCACCTCATCGAAAAGCATCGCATCACCGACATATACCTGGCCCCACCGGCCATCCTTGCCATGACGAACGTGCCCAACCCACAACGCTTCGACACGTCATCCTTGCGGGTCATAGGCTCGGGGGCAGCACCGCTTCCCCCTGAGGTAGGCGAGCGGGCCAAATCTATGTACAAGTGCATCGTGTCGCAGGGCTACGGGATGACGGAGACGAGCCCCACCACCAACACTAACCCCTTCGAGCGCATAAAGCTGGAATCGTGTGGGCCTCCCTTCCCCGACACCTTCGAGAAGATCGTGAGCCTGGACACGAACGAGGAACTGCCGCCCGGCGAGGTCGGCGAGCTGCTGGTACAGGGTCCCCAGGTGATGAAGGGCTACTGGAAACGCCCGCAGGAAACGGCCGAGTGCCTGAGCGAGGATGGCTGGCTGCGCACGGGAGACATCGCCCGCTTCGATGAAGACGGTTATGTCTATCTAGTCGAGCGCGCGAAGGAGATGATCAAGTACAAGGGCTACCAGGTCGCCCCGGCCGAGATAGAGGCCCTGCTGCACGAGCATCCGGCCGTCTTGGACGCAGCCGTTATTCCCAAGCCAGACGCGGCCGGCGGCGAGATCCCCAAGGGCTGTATTGTGCTGCGGGGGGGCTCGGATGCGAGCCCCGAGGAGCTCATGGCGTTCGTGGCCGAGCGGGTAGCCCCCTACAAGAAGATCCGCGAGGTAGAGTTCTTCGAGGAGATCCCCAAGACCGCGTCCGGCAAGATCCTGCGCCGCGATCTCATCCAACGCGAGCGGGAGCGGGCCAAGCAAGGCAAGTAGTCACCCGAGCTGGTCTTGGCCTCACTGGCTACGTTATCGTCTCTGCCAGGGCCGCGCCAGGCGATCGGGGGTAGAGCCGATCGATCGATGAGACGAGAGGCAGACGCAGGGGCTAGTCCATGCGGATGCCGGGGGCCGGAAACTGGCTGCAGAACTCCTTCACCTCGTTGCGGACGCGCTCGATCACCTGCTCGTCCTCCACGTTGGTGATGACTTCATCCATCCAAGCGACGATCTGGCGCATCTCAGGTTCCTTCATCCCCCGCGAGGTCACCGCCGGGCTGCCGAGGCGTATCCCGCTGGGGCTGAACGGCTTCCTGGGATCATAGGGGACAGTGTTGTAGTTGACCACGATCCCCGCCCTGTCCAGAGCCTTCGCCGCCTTCTTGCCGAAGACCCCCTTGTTGGTGAGGTCGGCTAGGAGGAGGTGATTATCGGTGCCCCCGGATACGACGTCGAATCCGCGCTCCAGCATCTCGCTGGCCAGCGCCTTGGCGTTGCGCACGACCTGCCTGCAGTATTCCTTGAACTCCGCCGTCGCCGCCTCCTTGAGGGCAACGGCGATGCCGGCGGTAGTGTGATCGTGGGGCCCACCCTGGAGGGCCGGGAACACCGCCCGGTCGATGTCACGGGCGAACTCCTCGCGGCACATGATCATGGCCCCGCGAGGCCCCCTCAGCGTCTTGTGGGTGGTGGTGGTGATGATATCAGCGTAGGGGGCAGGGTCCTGATGAACGCCGGCGACTATGAGGCCGGCGATGTGAGCGATATCGGCGAGGAAGTAGGCGCCGACCTCCTTGGCGATCTCCCCGAAGGTACGGAAGTCAAACTCCCTGGGATAGGCGGTGGCCCCGGTAACGATCATCTTGGGCCGCTCCTTTTTCGCCAACTCACGCACGGCGTCGTAGTCAATGAGATGAGTCTCCCTGTCCACAGTGTACTGAACCGATCGGTAGAATCGGGCGGAGAAGCTCACCTCCCAGCCGTGGGTGAGATGACCGCCGTGGGGCAGGCTCAGGCCCATGATAGTATCGCCGGGCTCCAGCAGGGCATAGTAGACGGCCATGTTGGCCGGCGACCCTGAATATGGCTGGACGTTGGCGTGCTCAACCCCAAACAGGCTCTTGGCTCGCTCGATGGCCAGCTCCTCCACCTGGTCTGTGTATTGCTGACCCTCATAGTAGCGCTTGCCGGCATAGCCTTCGGAGTACTTGTTCATGAGAACTGAACCAACCGCCTGCATCACCGCCGCCGAGGCATAGTTCTCGGAGGGGATCAGTCGCACCGTCTCGAATTCGTACTGTTCCTCGGCCTTGATGAGAGCGTGTATCTCAGGGTCTGTCTGTTGCAGCTCCAGCAATCGAAACCTCCTTAGATTCGCATCAGTCCATGGCGGCCTTGAGGGCGTTCGAGGTTGTCCTATTGCCCGGACGATGGTCCCCGGTTAGGGGATGGTTTGGCGTTCTTTCTGCCGCCCCGTCCACCGCGCCGCCGGCGGCGATGCGGCCTCCTCTTGGGCCTCTCCGACGCCGGCTCTTCCTCCGCTGGCGTCTGGACAGACTCAGCCAGCTCAGCCTTTGTCTCCGGGCGCGGCTCCGCGGCTTTCCTCTCCGCATCTACCGGTCGGACGGCCGTCCCGTACTGGCTGCGCAGTTCATCGATGGGCATCTCGACTACGGCAACGCTGCCCACCATCCGTAGGGACACAGTCTGTTTTAGAACGTTGATGGCCGTCAGCTTGGCGTTGCCGGCAGGAGTGGAGACCATTTGCCCTATCTTCGGCAGCTGACCCTTGAGCTCCCGATACTGGGCATGCTCAAAGGCGAGGCAGCAGAGAAGCCGCCCGCAGACGCCCGAGATCTTGGACGGGTTGAGGGGCACGTCCTGCTCCTTGGCCATCTTGATCGAGATGGAGGGGAAATTGGTCAACCAAGAGCGACAACAAAGGCGATAACCACACTGACCGATACCCCCCACCAGCTTGGCCCTATCCCTGTCGCCGATCTGAAGGAGCTGCACCCGCTTCTTCAGGGTGGAGGAAAGGTCACGTACAAGGGCCCGAAAGTCCACCCGCTCGTCGGCCGTGAAGTAGAGGGTGACCCGAGAACCCTCTAGATTGCAGTCGCCGCCGACCAAGAGCATAGGCAGGTCATGATCCTCCACTTTCTTGCGCGCCATCTCCAGATCTTCATCGATCTTGCCCCTAAGCGACTCCGTCTGCTCCAGATCCGCAGCCTCAGCTATGCGCAAGACTGAGCTCAAGGGCTCATCGATCTCGCTAGCCACCACCTGATCAGGAGCGATCACTACCTTCGCCACCTCCGAGCCCTGGGGCGTCTGCACTACCACATACTGGCCCAACTCCAGCTCGAATCCGCTGGCGTCGAAATAGAAGACCCTGCCCGCTTCCTTGAATCGAACACCTACTACTGCTTGCGGTGCCTCTGACTCTTCTGCCATGCTTTCTCTATATTCCCTCAATGGGAGCCGCCGTTGCTAGACTACGGCCGCCGACCGCTCGGGAGGTCTCCTACCCTCACCGGACGGGGGGAATCCGCTCTCCTTTCTCGAAACCGGCGCCGGCAGGTCCAGCATCAGCACCTCCAGCGCCAGCAGGGGGTTTATGTTCTCCAGCAGGTACCGCCGCGTTCTGGCCACAGCCTCCAAGAAAGACTTGACCTGTCCTATACTATATTTTCTCGCCAAGAGGCCTAATCTGTCCAGGCTGTCGCTGTGGGTCACGATGTCGGCGCATCCCGCTCCCACCAACAACAGGTCCCGCCACCACTCCTGCCATAGGTCGAGGGTCGCCATAACTCCGTCGCGGTCGTGGTAGAAGCGAGAGGCCAACTGGGAGGCGTAGGCGAACCTCTCGTCGCGGCCGGCGGTAGTGAGGCGGTACGCATCCTCCAGCGCAGCCTCGCGGGCAGGCAACACCGTCTCGTCCTCCCAGGCTGTCACCGCCCATCCTAGGCGACCGCCGCTCAGGCGGGCCAGAAGCTGGGCGTCCTCCGGCGGCACCGACCACTCTTTCTGCAAGGTATCCGCTACCTGGGCCACGGGCATGGCCGAGAAGGGAACCCTCCGGCAGCGCGAGCGCACTGTGGGCAGCAGGGCCTCCTCGCGGCTGGTGACCAGGATCAGAACCACCGA
>CAZSRY010000109.1:0-5674 GCA_964609475.1 uncultured Dehalococcoidia bacterium | reverse complement strand
GATATCTACCGGCCGTTCTTCGGCCCCGAGTCATCGCTGGGGGGCGACGCGCGGGCCAATATCATGGATCGCGTTCTTCAATACGACCTGGAGCTTCAGCAGCGGGGAGAGAAGGCGGCGATGGAGGAGATCCAAGAGAGTCTGATCGCCAGCCCGCTGGACATACAGGTCGAGTTTGCCGATGACGCGACCCTGCGGCAGTGGCGGGATGTGGCCGTGGGGATGGTGTCGCGGCCGCCGAGCTGGGACCGCCTCCGCTACCTGGCCGGTCGCTTTCTTAGGGATGCCGGCATTGAGACGGAGGAGGAGGTAGCGGAGTTCATGAAGACGGTCCCGGAGCTGTTGAAGGAGGCCAAGGGACACGTCGGCAGCCAGCGGATGCAGGGGTTTCTGGACAAGACGATGGCGCTTTCTCTGAAGACGCTGAGGGAGTACCTGGGATGAGGATCGTCGAGGGGGCAGAGGAGGCGCGGCGGACGGTGCTGCGCCGCCAGCCGCTGAGCGAGGTAGAGGTGCCGACCGCTGTGCGCGAGAGGACGCGCCAGGTGCTCGGCAGCGACCTGTCGCCGGCGGAGGCGGTGGCGCGTATACTACGGGAGGTGCGGGCGGAGGGTGATGCGGCGGTTCTGCGCTATAGCGAGGCCTTCGATGGGGTGGCCTACCCGTCGCTGACGGTGTCGCCGGAGGAGGTGGCGGCGGCACACGAGGAGGTGGCGGTGGAGATAGCGGCTGCGCTGCGTTTCGCGGCCGAGCGCATCACGGCCTTCCACGAGATGCAGCTCGAGCGCAGCCTCTCCAGCTTCTCGAAGGATGGGCTGGGGATGCTGGTGCGGCCCCTTCAGCGGGTGGGCATGTATGCCCTGGGGACAGTCGCTGTCTATCCCTCGTCGGTGCTGATGACGGCCATACCGGCGCGGGTGGCGGGCGTGGATGAGATATATATGGTCAGCCCGGTGGGCAGGGACGGTCGCGTGTCGCCGCTGAAGCTGGTCGCCGCCGACATCGCCGGCGTGGACGGCGTGTTTCGGGCCAGCGGCGCCCAGGCGATCGCCGCCCTGGCCTACGGGACGGAGACGATCCCCCGCGTCGATAAGGTGTGCGGGCCGGGCAACATCTTCGTTACCCTGGCTAAGCAGCAGGTGTACGGCTCCGTCGGCATCGATGCGATGTACGGCCCCACGGAGACGGTCGTGGTGGCTGACGATAGCGCCGACCCTGCCCTGTGCGCGGCGGACCTGCTGGCGCAGGCGGAGCACGACGAGCTGGCGACGCCGATCCTGATCACGCCTTCCGCTGATCTGGCGAGGGCGGTGGCCGAGGAGGCCGAGAGGCAGCTCGCCGACCTGGAGCGTGGCGATGTGGCCCGCGCCTCGCTGGAGAGTCGCGGCGGGGCAGTGGTGACGGCGAGCCTGGAGGAGGCGATGGAGCTGGCCAACGAGTTCGCGCCGGAGCACCTGTGCCTGCTGGTAAGGGACGCCGCGTCCTGGACCGAGCGGGTGCGCAACGCGGGCGGCGTGTTCGTGGGAGAGACGTCGCCGGAGGCTATGGGCGACTACACGGCCGGCCCCAGCCACGTCATGCCCACCGGCGGCAGCGCCCGCTTCTCGTCGCCCTTGAACGTGCTGGACTTCTTGAAGATAACGAACGTGGTGGCGGTGGAGGAGGACTCGCTGCGCGAGTGGGGGCCGGCGGCGGCGGCGATCGCGCGGGCGGAGGGGTTCACGGCGCACGCCCGCTCCATCGAGAGGCGGCTGAGAGGGCAGGAGCGGTAGGAAGAGCATCAGATCATGGCGGAAAGGACAGGAGCCGGCGTCGATATCGGCGGCCTGCTGAGGCCGGAGCTGGAGGGGCTGGACAGCTACGAGCCGATCGAGCCCATAGACCAGCTTGCGCGTCGGCTGGGTATCCCGCCGGAGCAGGTGATCAAGCTCGACGGCAACGAGAACCCGTACGGGCCGTCGCCCAAGGCTCTGGAGGCGCTGGCCCGCTATCCCTACTATCACATCTATCCCGACCCCGAGCAGCGCGAGGCGCGAGAGGCCCTGGCCCGCTTTCTCGGGGTAGGCGAGGAGCTCATCGTTGCCGGAAGCGGCAGCGATGAGCTGATGGACCTGGTGCTGCGGGCGTTCCTGTCGCCGGGGGAGGGCGTGATCAACTGCCCGCCGACGTTCGGCATGTACCCCTTCCTGACGACGGTGTGCGGGGGACGGGTGATAGAGGTGCAGCGGCGGGAGGACTTCTCGCTGGACGTGCCTGCTATCGAGGCGGCGGCGAAGGAGGCGAAGGTCATCTTCATCGCCTCGCCCAACAACCCGTCGGGGAACGTGATCGGGCAGGAGGAGCTGGAGGCGGTGCTGGCGACGGGCCTGGTGGTGGTGCTGGACGAGGCGTACGTGGAGTTCGCCGGGGAGAGCCTCGCCGACCAGGTGCCGCGGCACGGGAATCTGCTGCTGCTGCGCACGTTCAGCAAGTGGGCGGGCCTGGCGGGCCTGCGGGTCGGCTACGGCGTCTTTCCGGCGGCGGTGGCGAAGGCCTTGATGAAGATCAAGCAGCCGTATAATCTGAACGCGGCGGCGCAGACGGCGCTGCTGGCGTCGCTGGCGGACGTGGAGCTTCTCCAGCAGCGAGTGCGGACGCTGGTGGCGGAAAGGGAGCGGCTGATCGGGGCGCTGGACGGTATCGCCTTTCTGAGGCCGTTGCCGTCGCGGGCGAACTTCGTCCTCTGTCGAGTGACACGCGGCGATGCGCAGGAGGTATGGGAGAGGCTGCGGGAGCGGGGGATACTGGTTCGCTACTTCGATTCGCCGTCGCTCCGCGACTGTCTGCGGATAAGCGTCGGGCTGCCGGAGCACACGCAGGCGCTGGTCGGGGCGCTGGAAGAGATAGGAGGCGATCTTGGCAGGTGAGCGTCGGGGCAAGGAAGAGCGCGAGACTAAGGAGACCAGGGTCTACGCCGAGGTGAACCTGGACGGCAGCGGCCAGGCCGAGATCGCCACGGGCGTGGGGATGCTCGATCACCTGCTGGAGCAGATAGCGCGGCACGGGCTATTTGACATAACTATCAAGGCTGAGGGTGATCTGGAGATAGACCCTCACCACACGGCGGAGGATGTCGCCATCTGCCTGGGTCGGGCGCTCCGGAAGGCGCTGGGCAATAGGCGGGGCATCGTGCGCTTCGGGCACGCGGTGGTGCCGCTCGACGAGGCGCTGGCGCTGGTGGCGGTCGATGTCAGCGGCAGGGGCTACGCCGCCCTGGAGCTGTCGTGGACGGGGGAGCGCGTAGGCGAGCTGCCGACAGAGCTGGTCGGGCATATGCTGTGGTCGCTGGCTACGGAGGGCAGGCTGACGCTGCACGCTCGGACGCTGGCGGGGGCAAGCGATCACCACAAGGCGGAGGCGGTGTTCAAGGCGCTGGCACGGGCCCTGGGGACGGCGACGCGGCTGGACCCGCGCCTGGGAGACGAGGTGCCGAGCACGAAGGGGAAGCTGTAGCTAGCCGGTCTCCTCAAGCTCGAAGCGGTAGTCCTCTATCACGGGGTTCGCCAGAAGCTGGCGGCACATCTCGTGGACCTGCTCCTCGACCTGGGCCCTGTCAGAGCCGTTGACGCGGATCTCCATGTATTTCCCCGCCCGCACGCTCTCCACGCTCTCGAATCCCAAGGAGTGCAGGCCGCCGCGTATGGTCAGGCCCTGGGGGTCGTTGACGGTCGGCTTCAGGGTTACGTAGATCTTGGCAAGAAACACGCTCTCTTAGCTCCTCGGTTGTTGTCGCTATGATGGGCCGGGGGTACGCGGCCCCTCGCTTGCAGAGGGACGAATCGCAAGGCACCGGGCGGCGCTCGCTTGCAGTCCGACGCTGCTATAGGCGCCCCGCAATCGCTTCCCCTTGGCCATTCGACGCTATGCCAGCTCACGCCCCGTGAGCCGGCGGAATGCCTCGCGGTATCTGGCCGCAGTACCCTCCACAACGTCCGGCGGCAGCTCCGGCGCGGGCGGCTCGCGGTTCCAGCCGGAGCGGATGAGCCAGTCGCGGACAAACTGCTTGTCGAAGCTGGGCTGGGCCTTGCCGGGCTCGTAGGTGTCGGCGGCCCAGAAGCGGCTGGAGTCGGGCGTCACGAGCTCATCGATGACGATGAGCTCGCCGTCGCACCAGCCGAGCTCCAGCTTGGTGTCGGCGATGATGATGCCACGCTGGCGGGCGTAGTCGGCGGCGTGGCGGTAGATGGCGAGCGTGCTATCGCGGAGGAGGGCAGCAGACTCGGCGCCGACCATGTTCGCCACTTCGTCGAAGCTGATGTTGATGTCGTGGCCGCTCGCGGCCTTGGTGGCAGGGGTGAAGATCGGCTCGGGGAGCTGCTCGCTCTCGCGCAGCCCCTTGGGCAGAGGGATGCCGCACACCGCGTCGGTCTTCTGGTAGTCGACCCAGCCGGAGCCGGAGAGGTAGCCGCGGGCGACGCACTCCACGTCCAGTCGCTGCGCCTTCCTGACGATCATGGCACGGCCGACGAACTCCGGCGGCGGAGGGAAGGGGAGGTCAGCGGCCTCAGTGCCGTCGACGAGGCGGATGAAGTGGTTCGGGAGCACGGACGCCGTTTTCTGGAACCAGAAGTCGGAGAGCTGAGTGAGGACGGCGCCCTTATCGGGGATGCCGTTGGGTAGGACGACGTCGAAGGCGGATATGCGGTCGGTGGCGACCATGAGGAGGCGGCCGTCGCCCAGGTCGTAGGTGTCGCGCACCTTGCCGCGGGCGTAGAGGTTGGGAAGGGTGGTCTCAAGTAGTACTGGCATGTTCACGCTCCCTGCTATGAAGATCGAAGAACAGAAGTGTGTCGGCGCTGACCACGAAGGGCATGACTATCACGCCCATCACGCTATTCATGAGGGTCGAGGCCTCACTCGACACCAGAGAAAGTATCATGCCGACAGCACCGGAGGCAATGCTGCCCAACAGCCCTACGATAAAAAGGATGCCGAAGGTGCGCCACCATGACCCCTTGACGATCCGCTCGCTCAAGGAGATCGCCTCTCGCGGCGACTGATTCTCGATGACTACGGCCTGGGAGAAGAATGACCAGCGGACCCACAGGTAGATAGCAAAGGGTATGCCGACGACCGTCATGAATATGAGCATAGGTACGACTATGGCGCGCACGGCCGCCAGGAGCAGGTCGCCAAGGCGGTCGAGCACCTGACGGTAGGCGCGATAGAAGTCGGCGGGGAGGCCATCGGCGACGTCGGCGATGGCACGGGCGATGGCGGCGCCAGCCACGGTGCCGACGATGACGCTGACCAGGAGTACCGGCAGGGCAATGAGGAAGGCGGCCCCGAAGTTGGGAATGGCCAACCAGACGACACCGTTGACGATGCTGAGGGGAAGGGTGACAGCGGCGATCGCCAGGAACTCGACGAAGTTGCGGCGATAGAGGGCCAGCGCCGTATCGATCATCTGGCTCAGGTCCCTGGGCCGCCGCAGTTGGTCAGGGGCGATGGTCATTGCAGCAGGTTGACTCTCCTGAAGGAGTGGTCGACGTACTTGGTGTAAACGCTGTAGTCGAATATCGCGTCCAATTCGGCAGCGGACAGGCGGCTCGTCACCTCAGGGTCGGCGTCCAACAGGCTGCGGAGGGGGCATCGCTCTTTCCAGGCGCGCATGGAGTTGGACTGGACGATCTTG
>CAZSRY010000108.1:0-5848 GCA_964609475.1 uncultured Dehalococcoidia bacterium | reverse complement strand
CTGGCCGGGCCGGCGAACGTCTACGTGGGCGTGCACTGGCCCAGCGATGTCGTGGGAGGATACGCCTGGGGCCTCGTCCTTCTGCTTCCCCTGCTGGGCGCCGATATGCTGGCGGCGGGAAGCGGCGGGCCCTTCCCTGGGATGGCGGGTGCTCGAGGCCCCTGAGGCTACTCCGGCGCCGTCTCGCGGCGCTGTAGAGTCTGAGCGGCGATCTGTATGCCTTCCCAGGCCCTGGCGAAGGGGGGCGCGTAGGTTAGGTCAAGGCGGATGAGGTCCGTCACCGTCATCTTGGCGTGCAGGGCGGTTGCGATGACGTCGATGCGCTTGGCCACCGTCTCACGCCCCGCCATCTGTGCCCCCAGCACCCTGCCGCTGCGCTTGTCGGCGACCAGCTTGAGGGTCAACGTCTGGGCATCGGGGTAGAACTGAGAGTGCGACGGAAACCGGATCAGGGAGCTGATGGGGTCGAAGCCGGCCCCCTTCGCCTGCTCCTCGGATAGACCCGTCCGCGCCACCTCTAGGTCGAACACCTTTACGGCGGAGCTGCCGACGATGCCGGGGAAGACAGCGTTTCCGCCGGCAGCATTCTCACCGGCCACCCGTCCCTGCTTGTTGGCCGTCGTTCCCAGCGGCAGATATAGCGTTTTTCCCGTGAGCAGATGTCGTGTCTCCACGCAATCGCCGGCGGCGTAGATGTCGGGGACGTTCGTCCGCATCATCTCATCCGTGGCGATGGCGCGGGACTCGCCGAGGACGATCCCCGCCTCTCGGGCTACGCCGACATCCGGCCGCGCACCCACCGCAACGACGACCATGTCGGCCTCCAGATCGCCTCCATCAGTCACCACCTTCTGCACTGCCCCCTCGGCGTTGGGCTCGAAGCTCAGGGCCAACTGCTGCTTGCGCACCTCCACCTGGTGGCGCCTGACCTCCTCCTCTATCAGTTGCCCGATCTCAGGCTCGCTGCCCGGCATCAGGGTATCGGTGGCCTCCACTATGGCCACATCGGCGCCGGTTGCTCGCAGCGCCTCCGCCATCTCCAGGCCGATGTAGCCGCCGCCGATGATCGCCGCCCGCCGCGGCGAGCGGGTGGTGGTGAAGCTCTTGATGGCGGCGCCGCTCTCCAGCGACCGCAGGGTGAACACGCCGGTCAGGTCCAGGCCGGTGATGTTGGGCCTGACGGCCTGGGCACCGGAGGCGATCACCAGCTTGTCGTAGGGAATGGTCGCCGTCTCGCGGGTAGAGAGGTTCACGACCTCGATCGACTTGCCCTTCGGGTCGATGCTCCGCGCCTCGTGACCCGTTCGTACCTCGATCCGTCGCTCCTCCGCAAAGTACTCCGGCGTGTACACCACCAGGCTCTCCTCTTCCTTCACCACGTCGGCGACAAAGTAGGGCAGGCCACAGAGAATGAAGGACACGTGAGATCCCCGCTCGAAGGCGACGATCTCCCAGTCAGGCTGGAGGCGACGCGCCCTGGAGGCGGCGCTCATGCCGGCGGCGCCTCCTCCTATGACCACTAACCTCTTAGGCTGCTTCTCCATGGTCGAAGTCTCCTTGCTTGCGATGGGGCGCTGCCCGCTGCCGCGCGCCGTCGCTAACGGCTGGGCTCCCATTATATACGCGGTATGGCGATGCCGGAAGTGAGTGTGCTCACAGATTGGCTTGGTGGTCTTGGTCTGACGCGGGGATCGGTTGTTGACCGCTGCTAGGCCGTCTCTCGCAGCCGCTCTTCGCCCTCGCTGCCTTTCATGCTCGACTGGGCTGCCGTTAGTAGATCGGCTGCCGAATCGCCGTCGCCTGGGTAGGCGGCCGCTCCCACCAGCAGGCCAGGCGTCCAATCGGTGTCGTCGCTGCTGGAGGGTCTGAGTTGCGAGATGCGCGAGGCAATTCGGCCCTGAGTGGCGACGGCGGCGTCCCGCTCGGTCTCGGGCAGGAGTACGGCTATACTTGCCTGGCCGTACGCCGCCAGGATATCGGGGCTCCTTATCTGGCCCCGTATCACGGCGGCCACCCGTCGCAGGAATATCTCCGTTTGATGTCGGCCTGTCGTCTCAGTCAACCTCTCCAGGTTCTCAAAGCCGAACAGCAACAGGGCCAAGGGGCGACCGTAGCGTTTTGCCCTCTCTACCTCCTCCACCAGCCGCAGATGCAGCCATTCGCGGTCGAACATCCAGTGCGCCGGATCGATGCCCCCGAACCGGTACGTTCTGTTGAGCGCTCGCAGGCGGATCAGGGCCAAGGAGACATGCTTCGCCAACTCCAAGCACAGCCCTAGGTCAAGTTCCCGGCCCTGATCGCAGAACAGGACAATGCCCAGGCTCTCCCCTTCCCAAGCGAGGGGCGAGATGAGGATGCGGCGGGCGGACAGGGCAGGAGCGTCCTCCCCCATGATGTCCTCTAGGCTGTCTGACACTATGACCTCGCCTTGCCTGAAGACCTCAGACACGGGCCCCGGCTGGGCGCTGGAGAGTCTGACATCCGATAGGCCCGGCAGTGGTTCTCGCTCTCCGATCAGGGGCGAGAGGATGCCGCTGCCGTCGTCCAGGAACGCGCAGGCAGTGACGGCGCTGCCGGAGGGGGCTGGAAGCGACGCCAGGGCATCGGCAAGGGCGCGGGGTTCTTGGGCTGCGTAGAGTCGCAGCAGGCCGCGTAGGAGCTCGATGGGGACGGGCTCCTTCGGCCCCGGAGTCGGCCGGTCGCCGGACGGGACATCGTATGTGTCGATAGGCTCTATCATGGTGCGGCCTCGCGCCGGGGCACTGTAGTTTCCCTACTAAAGGATTATCGGCGGCCGACGCTGGCAGAATAGGGCCCTTTCGAGGGGAGCGCTTCTGGGAATAGGGGCTAACCCCTACGGCATCAGCCATAGGTTCCAGGCGAGGATCTCGCCTGCTCTGCCCTAGCGCTGCATCGTCAGCAGGCGCACCCCCTGCATCTGCCGAAAGCTCGCCCCCTCGCTCACATAGCGCAGGGCAACCTCCGGCTCGACGACGCGGGTGCCGGAGATGACCTCGACGCCGTGTTCAAACAGGACGGGCGAAAGCGGCGTCGTGGGGCCGAGCACGACGACGAGGGCATCGGGCCGGCAGTAGCCGAGAAGCTCCTCGATCGTGTGATTGATGAATGCGGTGCCCGTAGTGGCCACGATGTCCGCCTGAGGGATGATGTTTTGGGCCTCCGCTGCCGGCAGGTCGCCCGGCCGGGGGCGCAGCTCGAGCACCCACAGCTGGCCCACCGCCTGGCGCAGCGTCGACACGAAGGGGAAGTGGCCGACCAGCGCCACCTTTTTCCCTCTCCCCCGCTCGACGAGCAGGTCGCGCGCATTGAGCTCGACGCAGCGCTCCTCGTCCACATCCAGCAGCGAGTTCACCGCCGCCATGCCGACGCTCGCCTCCAGCAGGCTCTCCGACCGCGCCAGCCCCGCCAGCTCCCGCGCGCTCCTACCGGCCAGGCCCCCCGCCCCTCTGACGCCACCGGCCTCGTGGTCATGTTCTCCCGCGCCCAGCGTCGAGGCCAGACCGCAATGGCGGCTGCGGACCGCCGTCCAGTAGGCGCCGATCCGTACCTCCTGGACTGGAGCGTCCTCCTTCAGGGTGTCTAGCACGTCATCGAGGATCTTCATCGTTCCTACGGCTTGGGCCTTCGTCGCAGCGTCTCCTCCACGTCCAGGGGTACGACCTCAGGCGCGGTGCTCTCGTAGACCATAACCACCCCTTCCAGACCGCGGAACTCATCCCGTATGGCGGCGAGTTCTTCCTTGGGCAGGGGCGCAACGGGGCAGGGACGCAGCGGTGTGTTGATCTGCACCTCGTCGGGCGAGAGCTGCGCCGCGAGCCGCGCCATCTGGGGGGCGGCGCTCCTGTTGGCGGCCACGAACATCATCTGAAGGGCCAGCCTTCCATCATAGTCAGACCTGAATCGCCCGATCGCCTCGACCGTCTCCTCCAGCGTGTAGTCCAGCAGCGACCGGTTG
Source organism: uncultured Dehalococcoidia bacterium (assembly GCA_964609475.1). Taxonomy (GTDB): domain Bacteria; phylum Chloroflexota; class Dehalococcoidia; order DSTF01; family JALHUB01; genus CAZSRY01. The sequence goes on along the minus strand of CAZSRY010000108.1, from coordinate 1,872 downwards.
ATGCGCCGGAAGAGGCGCTCGTCAGGGGCGTCGAGCTTGGCCACTACCACATCCGCCTTCGATAGCTCCCGCCGCACGTCCTCTCTCGGCATCAGCGCCGAGTTGGTAAGGACCGCCACCGGCAGGCCGAGCATCCTCTTCGCCAGCTCGATCGCGGGGCCGAGGTTGCTGGCCAGGGTCGGCTCGCCCGTTCCGGAGAAGGTGGCGTAGTCGGCGGGCAGACCCCTGACCCTCTCCAGCTCCCGAGCCAGCCCCTCAAGCGCTACGAATTCGCTTCGCTCCGTCTGGGGACGGCTGGTCTTGCCCAGTTGACAGTAGATGCAGTCGAAGCAGCAGGTCTTTCCCCGGCCGGGCAACAGGTCGATGCCCAGCGACCTTCCCAGCCGCCACGACGGCACCGGCCCGTAGATGATCGAACTCACCGCTCACCTTCCGATGGGCTTAGTGCAGGCGATCCATCAGGTTGGGCAGTCTCCCCTCGGCATAGGCGAGGGCGGCCTCGTCGACGTCCGCTACGTCGGTCACGACGGGCTCGATGCCGCTCGCCTTCAGGTGCTCGTGCGCTCCCCAGCCCATGCCGCCCGTGATGAGGGCATCGCAGTCGGCGATCGACTCCGCCATCGCCTGGTGCTTGGCCTCGGAGCCGGGGGCGTAGCCGCGCCTCTCCCCGGGGGCCGTCGCGTGCGGTTGCGCGGCGAATGTGCGGTGGCCCGCCTTTGCCCGCGTCTCCTTGCCTACGATCTTGCCCTCCTCGACCGTCACGACCACGTAGTAGGCCGCCCTGCCGAAGTGCTGGCTGATCGTCACCTCATCGTCGGATACGACTGCTATCTTCATCTTACTCCAAGCCTCCGTCTAGCTTCTGCGGCAAGAGCCGTCGGTCGAGCAGGGAGGGATATCGCAACGCTCGTCGCTGCCGCAGCAGGTGAGGCCCCCCGTTCCGAGCGTGTCGCCCCGAATGTTGAACGTCGATAGGAGCCTCTCGAGGTCTTCGCTGCCACAGCTCGGACATCTCTCCGGGGCCGCGTCCGCCCTCTGCAGGAACACCTCATGCACCTGGCCGCACTCGCGGCAGCGGTAGTCATAGATCGGCATATGCTTCCTCCCAAACGTATTAGGGACGGCTCAGCGGGCGGCCAGGGCCGTCCACAGCTCCTTCATCTGGCGGGAGGCCGCCCCGTCTGATAGCTCCACGACCGGCACCCCGCGGACGATCGCCTCGGTGACCGCCGTGTCGAATGGTATCCTGGCGACCACCTCGATGCCGCTCTCGCTGCAGTACTCCTCGATGCGCTGCGAGTTCTCCTCGCTCAGGTCGTACTTGTTTATGCACACCAGCGCTCTTACCCCGAAATGACGGCACACGCCCAGCACCCGTTCCAGGTCGTGGATGCCGCTGAGGCTGGGCTCGCTGACGATCAGCGCCAGGTTGGCGCCGGACAGCGAGGAGATGACCGGACAGCCGATCCCCGGCGGGCCGTCGCTGAGGATGTACTCCGCGCCCGTGTCCTCAGCGATAGCGCGGGCCTTCAGCCTGACCGCCATCACCAGCTTCCCGGAGTTCTCCTGCGCCGCCCCCAGGCGGGCGTGTACCAGCGGCCCGAAGCGTGTGTCGGAGACGTACCAGTGGCCTGCCAGCCTGTCCCGCATCGAGATCGCCTCCAGGGGGCAGACCTGGACGCACAGGCGGCAGCCCTCGCAGGCCAGGGGATCGACCTGGAAGTCGCGTATGGCCTCGAAGCGGCAGTAGTCGACGCAGACGCCGCACTCGTTGCATATCTCAGGATCGATGTAGGCCGCCTGTAGCCCCTCAAACTCGTGCGTCTCCCTCACCGTCGGCTGGAGCACCAGGTGGAGGTCGGCGGCATCGAC